>NZ_JBBKZV010000030.1:0-80018 GCF_037889915.1 Variovorax humicola
TTTCTGCGAGAACGGCAGTCCGATTTACTACGTTGACAAGGCGCAGGGCATTCGCTCCTATGTGGTGAAGATGGATGGCGCCTCGATGGGCAGCAACTTCATCATCGACGCGGCCAACGATCAGTACTTGGTCGGCCCTGTCACAAGAGGCAACACCGACTGTTCGTCGGGAGGCGGGTATTGCCGAGGCGACCGCTTGCCCTATTCGACGGATGCAGGCCGAACCTGGAAGAGAGCCGATGCGTTGTCACCTGCTGCGCCAATAAGCGTCACAGGGTCGCTGGCTTACGCCGCAGGGGGAACCGGTAGCGTTGAGTTCATCGATCTCACCAAGGACTCTCCCGCAATGAAGGATTGGCAGGGGACGCCGAGAGGCACACCCCTTCCAAAACCTCGCGCGAACCCCATCGACAACATCTTTCACTGCAACTCGAACGGCAAGGAATAAGCAATGAGCGATCTCAGCAAGCTTGACCCCGTCGCATTCGACCAAGGCAAAGGCCAGTGGGTCGAAGGCGTCATGACCGGCATCGACCGGGACAACCCTGTGCGCACCCATACCGTGGGCATCCCCCACCTGATGCCCGGCACCATCATCTTCGTGCACGGCGTGACCTCGGATGGCGAGTGGTATAGCGAACGGGGCGGGGGTCTCGGCCGCCTTGGCGAAGGTGGCGAGTACGGAAGCCCGCGTCGCCACATTCGCCAAGGCGGCCGAGATCATGCAGAAGGCCAAGGACGAGTACAACTACACCCCCGCCCCAAAGGCCGCGTGCACCCGCCAGCCGGTGCAACGGCACAAGTACGACGATAAGATCTTTGTGCACCAGCCGACGGACAACCGGTGTCGTCGATCACGTCGCCGACTCGGTGTGCTGTGTCTCACGCGGTGCGGTTGACGAGCAGAACACAACGAAAAGTTTCAGGGAGATAGCAAAGATGAAATACACAAGAACCGCCGCAGTCCTCGCGGTGATCACGGGGAGCATGCTCCTGGTGGCGTGCACCCTTCGAGGTGGGCCTTATCCAGGTGTGCCGGAGCTACTACCGGCAGGCAGCGTTAATCAGCGTGGACGTCCGGGTGCAGCGCCGCGAGTGCTGTACCGCATTGATGACAACAGGTATTTCGAAGATGCCTCTGAAGCCGGGCATTTCTGCGAGAACGGCAGTCCGATTTACTACGTTGACAAGGCGCAGGGCATTCGCTCCTATGTGGTGAAGATGGATGGCGCCTCGATGGGCAGCAACTTCATCATCGACGCGGCCAACGACCAGTATCTGATCGGCCCTGTCACAAGAGGCAACACCGACTGTTCGTCGGGAGGCGGGTATTGCCGAGGCGACCGCTTGCCCTATTCGACGGATGCAGGCCGAACTTGGAAGAGAGCCGAAGCGTTGTCACCCTCAGATCCAATGAGCGTAAGCGGATCCATCGTCTACGAGGTTGATTCGGGATTCGACACGACGCAATCGCTTGACCTCAGCAAGGATTCCCCATCGAGGCGGGATTGGCGCGTTGTTTCGAAGAACGGTCAACTCCCTCAATCCAGAAAAACCCCCATCGACAACATCTTCCACTGCAACTCGAAAGGCAAGGAATAAGCAATGAGCGATCTCAGCAAGCTTGACCCCGTCGCATTCGACCAAGGCAAAGGCCAGTGGGTCGAAGGCGTCATGACCGGCATCGACAGGGACAACCCCGTGCGCACCCATACCGTGGGCATCCCGCACCTGATGCCCGGCACCATCATCTTCGTGCACGGCGTGAATTCGGATGGCGAGTGGTATCGCGATGCCGCCGCGCAGTTCGCGCGTGGCTTGAACATTCGCCTCGGGCGGGACGATCTGAAGCCGCTTGTTCCCGATCTGAGCAAGAAGCGCTTTCTCAGAGAGAACGATGGACGCAGACGCGCGCGCTCCCCCATCATCCCCTTCTACTGGGGCTACTGCGCCTCCCCTGAGGATGTGCGGTGCTGGGTAGACCGTCCGGACGTCATCGTCGATCGCTACGGTAATGCTTTGCGCAAGGACAGCAGCTGGGGCGGCGGCCCCTTCCAGAACGGCACCGGCGACCTCTCGCCCTTCTGGCACCGCGAAGGCTTCCGGCGCAAGGTCTTCTTCGACCTCTTCGACATCAACCTCATCAACTCCATCGAGGGTCGCACGCTGCTCGACTGCCCGGATCGCCTCTACTACGTGCACGCCGCGCGCCGCCTGGCCAATCTCGTCAAGACCATTCGCATCGACCTGCCCAACGAACCCATCAACATCATCTCTCACAGCCAGGGCACCATGATCGCGCTGTGCTCTCTGTTCTACCTCGATGGCGTGCGCGGCCCCGACACGCTGATCCTCAACAGCTCGCCCTACCGCTTCGACACCGGCATCACCGACTATCTCGCGGCCGCAGGCGGCACCCAGAAGGTGGCGAGTACGGAAGCCCGCGTCGCCACATTCGCCAAGGCGGCCGAGATCATGCAAAAGGCCAAGGACGAGTTCAACTACACCCCCGCCCCAAAGACCGAGTGCACACACCAGCCCGTGCACCGGCACAAGTACGACGACAAGATCTTCGTGCACCAGCCGCCGGACAACCCCCACTGGAAAGCCGAGATCGGCGCACGTGACATCGACAGGGAAGGCCGCAAGTGGTGGCAGGACCGGCAGCGTGACCGCGACAACCGGGGCAAGCTGTTCGTGAACTTCGACCCCGGCGACCGCGTGATCGGCGTCAGCGTGGTGGAGGGTATCGGCTGGCGCGGCATTCCCAGCCGCTACCTTGACGAAGGCAAGAGCGCCTTCGGCCCCAGTGTGATGCAGCGCATGTTCGCGCGGGGCAGCAATGAAGAGAACAACCCGCCGGTGGGCAGCAGGACGAACTTCAAGATGTCCTACTTTTATACGCAGATCGATCGCCAGCTGGTCCAGTCCGAGTACGGTCTGACATGGACCACCGGTTCGGGCGAGCCGTTGCAGGCAGCGGTCACCGAGAACTGGCGTTATCTGGATGGCGGCTCGGCCAGCGGCTTCTGGTACGTCGCCTCCGAGAAGACGCTAGGCCTGATACCCGCGATGGGCAGCATTCGCCCGCCGGGCGACGGCGGGCGGTCCGAATACGCCTGGATCAATGCACCGCTGGTGCCGGGGCCAGGCTCTTGGCTGGGCGAGGACTTCGATGGCAAACTCATACGCTATGACGGGCTGGCCGATCCGGAGCGGGGCATCGAGGCCGACCCGGAGCAGCAGGAAGACTTCAAGGATCGCGTGAACTACGAGAAGCGGGATGCCTCTTCCTGCATGCCGCAGGAAATCCAATGCGTCGACGAGAAGGGCTTCAAGACGAAGCGGCTCGAGACCACCGAAGAGGTTGAACTCCGTCTGCGCGAGGCCGTGGGGCACAAATTGGTGTCGCCGACTAATCATTCGCAGATTCTTCGGTATCGCGATCCAAAGACAGGAATCGGCCCCGTCTCCCATGTCCTGAGCTACGACCTGACAGTCGGCCAAGGGTATGCGTGGGGCCATCAGGAATACTGGGAGTACCTGCTCAATCTCGCAGACTGGAAGAAGAGCGACCCCTACTACTTCGGCGAGCCGTTGAAGGAAAAGCACGACTCCATACCGAAAGACATCGTCACCGCCACCGCGCCGCCCGACGACAGGCCCGCGCCAAGGCCCGTGCCCGCCGGGATGGCCGCGATCGGCGGCGCGCCATGAGCGAGCAGCGCGCTCGCTACGCCCCATCGACGCCGACTCATGCCAACGCGCTGGTGGTGATCGGTACGGGCTGAGTCTCGACCAGCATCCCGCGCACACGCTGTGGGCGCAGGTCGAGCGCGCGGCGGGTGGCCGCATTCCGCCCCCAACGCCCGCCGGATCGCTGGCCCGATGCCGGGCGCAGGCCGAACTGTTTCGCGCGGCGGCGCTCAGGGGTGCGCTGCGCCACTGGCCGGCGGATGGCAGCGCACCGGCCGAGTTCATCGAGGGCTATCCGCTGCCGGCCATGGTCTTCGCTCCCTCGACACCACGGGACGCGAGCAAGTGGGGAGACTGGGTCAATCAGAACCGCACATTTACCAATACTTTTCTCGGATTCTTGACGGAGGATCGAGCCTGAAAAAACAACAGTTTTCCCAATGAAAACGATATTTTTGGCTTTATTTTCACGAAGCCCCTGCCGGGGCAACACCAGCGGCCGGCAAAGCCGGTTCCGCGGTGTTTCTGGAAGGAGCACGACTGCTATCGAGCGAGTTGAGCCAGTTGGATTGCCAGTCGGTTGTGACGTTCGACCAGCGGGCCAAGGTCGACGGTTGTCAGTTGGCCTTCGCGCACGACCACGCGGCCATTGACGATGGTCCAGGCGCTGTTGGGGCTGGCGCATAGCAACAGGCTGGCGACCGGGTCGTGCACGGCACCGCCGGCGAAGCTCAGGGTGCGCAAGTCGAACAGCGCGAGGTCGGCGCACATGCCGGGCGCGAGATGGCCGATGTCCCCGCGGCCCAGCACTTGCGCGCCGCCGCGCGTAGCCACTTCGAGCGCATCGCGCGCCGTCATTTCCGAGGGGCCGTGGTCGCAGCCGAAGGGCGCCAGCGCGCGGCCGACGCGCGCGAGCAGCAACGCCTGGCGCGCCTCGTTCACCATGTGTGCGCCGTCGTTGCTGGCGCTGCCGTCCACGCCGAGGCCGACCGGCACGCCCGCGTTGAGCAACTTGCGGATCGGCGCGATGCCCGAGGCCAGCCGCATGTTGCTGCATGGGCAGTGGGCGACGCCTGTCCGCGTCTTTGCAAACAGCGCGATGCCGGCCTCGTCCAGCTTCACGCAGTGTGCATGCCAGACGTCATGGCCGAGCCAGCCGAGGTCCTGCGCGTATTCGGCGGGCGTGCAATTGAATTTCTCGCGGCTGTAGGCGATGTCGTGGTCGTTCTCGGCCAGGTGGGTGTGCAGCCGCACGCCGCATTGGCGCGCAAGCACCGCCGATTCGCGCATCAGGTCGCGGCTCACGCTGAAGGGCGAGCAAGGCGCCACGGCCACGTTCACCATCGCGCCGTGCGACGCGTCGTGCCAGGTTTCGATGAGGCGTTGCGTGTCCTTCAGGATCGCGTCTTCACGCTCGACCACGCTGTCGGGCGGCAGGCCGCCCTGCGACGCGCCCACGCTCATGCTGCCGCGTGTGGCCACGAAGCGCATGCCGATCTCCAGCGCCGCCTCGATGCTGTCGTCCAGTCGCACACCGTCGGGGTAGACGTAGAGGTGGTCGCTACTGGTGGTGCAGCCCGACAGCAGCAACTCCGCCATGGCGAGTTGCGTCGACACGCGCACCATCTCCGGCGTGAGCTCGGCCCAGATTGGATAGAGCCCGCGCAGCCACGAGAACAGCTCCGCGTCCTGCACGCCAGGAATGGCACGCGTAAGCGACTGGTACATGTGATGGTGCGTATTGACCAGCCCCGGAACCACGAGGTGTCCGCGCGCGTCGATGATCTCGTCTGCGGACTGGGCAATGTCCGCATCGGCGCCGATCGCTTCGATGCGGTTGTCCCGGATGTGAATCGATCCATGCCGCAGTTCGGTGCGTTGGTTGTCGAAGGTGGCAATGCAGTCCGCATTTCGAATCAGAAGCGTGCTCATCGCGCAGTATCCTGAGGGGACAAGGCTTCAATGATCGCATCAAAACCGGCCTGTCCATCGCGTCGGATGCGCGCAGGCCAAGGGGGTCAAGCTGACGATCAGCGACGTGCCGGGCGGTTCGCGACCAACGAAGTAGGCTTCATCGCCGCACTGTCTGCTGGTTCTCTAGAAGTAGAAGGTCGGCGCGACGATCTGGTTGGCCTGGACGATGTTGGCCAGCGCCTCGTCGGTGCCGGACGAATCGTCACCGGCCGCCGTGTCGGTGTCGTCGAGTGAGAAGGCATCGTGGACACGTTCGATCGCCAGATAGGCTGGGCTGCCTTCCACCGGCAACGGGTCGACAAAACCGGGGTTGCCCGACAGCGCAGCGAAGAAGAAAGGCAGCGCGATCGCAGCGAGCAGCGACGTGCGAAAGAAGGAAGCAGCGTATGCCATATCAGTTCTCCACCACGCTATCGTGTGACCCGCGAGCATGAAACCAGGACGAGCCCTGCGAAGTCCTTTCGTGGGCACCCGCGGAACCGGCTTTGCCGGGCCACTGGGTGCGCCCCCTCGAGGGGACTCGAGGGAGAGGCGCCGCAGGCGCATCGGGGGTGTTCCATTTCACCTGCCGCGCAGCAGAAACGCAAAGGGCCAGATGGCGTATACGCCGAATGCCGTAAACAAAGGTGGGGAGGCGGCGCGTGTCACCGCGGCATTACTGCGCCGGCTTGATGTTGACGTTCAGGCGGAAGATGTTGTCGGGATCGTACCGGGCCTTGATGGCGGCCAGACGCCGGTACTTGGCGTCGCCGTACGAGGCGCGCACCCGGTCTTCGTCGGCATCCACCATGAAGTTGACGTAGCCGCCCGAGCCGGTGGCGTGCGGGCGCATGGCGTCCCAGAAATTGCGCACCCAGGTGCGGTCGGCTTCGTAGGTTTCGCGGTCGGCCGTGGCGGCCTCGATGTTGAAGATGTAGCGCGCGCCGCGGCTGCCGCCGAAGGCCGTGTCGCCATCGGCCGGCGTACGGTAGGCGCCGGTCAGCGTGAAGGTCGGGCAAAACGAGAGCGGGCTCGTCTTCTTCGGGACGTGCTCGCCGATGACTGCGATGGCCGCATCGGTCAGCTCGTCGAGGTAGAGCGCCTTTTCGTAGCCTAGCGATCCCCATGTGGCGCTTTCGTTGAACATCTGCTGGAGGGCGACGTAGGGAATCGGCGTGACGAACTCGAAGAGCGGCGTCATGGCGCCGCGGACCTGCGCCGCCACCGCCTGATGCGCTTCGGCCGACCCGAATCCCACGACCAGCAACCCGTGCCCGGGGCGGAAGTGATACGCCGACGGCACGAAGGGCGCGGGTGGCGCGCTCAGGCCAATGGCAAGGAAACCATTGACGTCCGGGGGCAATGTCTTGATGAAATCGCGCGAGAACTTCAGCGCTTCCGAACCCGTCTCCAGCCCGTAGAAGAACAGGCCAAGGTTGAGCATCGGGCCGACGGGATGCAACGCGAATTCGAAGGAGGTGACGACGCCGAAGTTGCCGCCGCCACCGCGCAATGCCCAGAAGAGATCGGGGTTCTCGTCGGCGCAGGCGCGCAGGATCTGCGAATCGGCGGTGACGACCTCCGCGGCGACGAGGTTGTCGCATGAGAGGCCGGCCATTTTCGAGAGCCAGCCGATGCCGCCGCCGAGCGTCAGGCCGCCAATGCCGGTATGGCTGATGAAACCGCCCGGCGTGGCGAGTCCGTGCGCCTGCGTCGCCGCATCGAGGTCGCCCCAGGTAGCGCCGCCACCGCACACGGCGCGACGCTTGACGGGGTCGACGACCACGCTGTTCATCGTGCCGAGATGGATCATCAACCCGTCGTCGCAGCACGAATTGCCAGCGTAGTTGTGACCCCCGCCGCGCACCGCGATCTGCAGGCCTTCGGCGCGCCCGAAGCGGATGGCCTCGGCAACCTGCGCGGCCGAGTTGCAATGCGCGATCAGGAGCGGCTTGCGATCGATCGCACCGTTCCAGAGCGAGCGTGACTTGTCGTATTCCGCGTGCCCGGCAGTCAAGGCCTGCCCGCTGAATCCCGCGCGGAAAGCGTCGATGCGGTCATTCGTCTGCTGCGCCATGCTCGGCTCCTGAAGCCAATCGTGAGGCGGGGACTCTACGCCTCGCAGGACGGAGAAACAAGCCGCCGTCTGGTGGGTCGCAGGGAGTGTGCCAATTGCCAATTGCAGCGCGCAGGCTTCGCGTGGACACTCGGCCAGTCTTTTCAATTGCGGCGGAATCATGCGGACACTTATCGAGAATGCGCTCGTCTGGGATGCGGAGCATGCCGAACGGCGCGCGGCAGATGTGCTGGTCGACGGCCAGCGGATTGCGAAGATCAGCGAGCAGCGGGGCGCCCTGCGCGAGCAGACGGGGGACGTTGGCCGCTACGTGGATGGCAGTGATTGCACCCTGATGCCGGGCCTGGTCGAAGGGCACTGCCACCTGTCTTTCACCGGCATCAGTTCGAACGCCGAGATCGGCAACATCCCGCCGGAAGACCACGTGCTGGCGTCCGCCGCCAATGCCACACTTCTGTTACGCCACGGCTTCACCAGCGCCTTCTCGGCTGCGTCGGCGCGCATGCGCATCGACGTGGCCCTGCGCAACGCGATCAACGCGGGCCAGTTGGTCGGCCCCCGCCTGCGCGCCGCGGGGCCTGAACTGACGGTGACCGGCGGCCTTGGCGATGAACGCCAGATGCACCAGGACCGCACCGGTTTCGGCCTGGTCGCGGACGGCCCGCTGGCCATGCGGCAAGCCGCGCGCACCTGCGTGCGGGAGGGCGTGGACAACCTGAAGATCAATATCTCGGGGGACCAGTTCGTGCCGCATGCGCTGGGCGAGCAGACCCCGTTGTGCGTCGACGAACTGGAGGCGTTCGTCGAGATCGCGCGCAAGTACGGCAAGACCACCGTGGCCCACGCACGCTCCAGCGAGAGCGTGAAGCTGGCGGTGCGCGCCGGCATCGATTGCATCTACCACTGCGACTATGCCGACAGCGAAGCACTCGACATGCTCGAAGCGAACCGCGACAAGCTGTTCGTCGGCCCGGCCTTCGGCCTGCTGCACAACACGCTGCTGGAGCATGACAAGTTCGGTGTGCCCGCCGAGGTGGTGGAGCGCATGAATATGCAGCGCAAGTTCGAAAGCTGCGTGGCCACCTACCGCGAACTGCGCCGCCGCGGCGTGCGCATCGTGGTGGGAGGCGACTACGGCTTCAGCCTCACGCCGATGGGGACCAACGCGCGCGACATTGCACACTTCGTCAACTTCTTCGGCTTTGCGCCCGTGGAGGCACTGCATTCCGCCACCTGCGTCGGCGCGGACCTGATGGGGCTGCGCCATGAACTGGGCCTGGTGCGCGAAGGATTTCTCGCGGACCTGCTGCTGGTGGAGGGCGACCCGACCGAAGACGTTCGCCTGCTGCAACAGCAGTCCAACCTGCGCATGGTGATGAAGGAAGGCATCGTCTACTTTTGAACACGAACGCAGTTCCGCCGTCGCGGCGACCCCGCATCTACCTGGCCGGCCCCGACGTGTTCTTCCTCGAGAGCAGGGAGATCTTCCAGGCCCTCAAGGCACAGTGCGAACGGCTCGGCATGGTCGGCGTGGAGCCGTCCGACGGCGGCATCGCCGAAGGGTTCGACGGCACCGATGACGAGAAGGCCCAGCGCATCTACGAAGGCAACATCGCGTTGATCCGCGAGGCCGACGGCGTCATCGCCAACCTCATGAGCTTTCGCGGCCATGAGCCGGATTCGGGCACGGTGTTCGAGGTGGGCTTTGCCGTTGCGCTGGGCAAGCCGGTGGTGGCCTACGGCGTTGAAGAGGGCAGCTACGCGGAGCGCGTGTCCGCTGCCGTTCCCTGCCGCCCGGACGCAGAGGGCGTGATGCGGGAGGCTGGCAACGGCCTGATGGTGGAGGGGCTTGGGCAGCGCCTCAACCTGATGCTGACGCGCTCGGCGGCGCTGGAGGCCGATGCCGGGGCGGCGCTGGCGCGATTGGCCGGGTTGCTGGAGAGCGTGAAGAGGCAGGGGGCAGCCTGATGCATGCGAAGGTCGTGCGCTACTTCGTCGAAGTGGTCCGTGCGGGCTCGATCCGCAAGGCGGCGGAGCAGTTGCATGTGGTGCCGACGGCGGTCAATCGCCAGATCCTCAACCTCGAAGCGGAACTCGGCGCGCCGCTGTTCGAGCGCATCCACAACAAGCTCAAGCTGACGCCGGTGGGCGAGATCGTGCTGGCCCATTCGCGCACCACGTTGCGCGAGTTCGAAGCGGTGCGCCAGCAGATCGACGCGGTGCGCGGCCTGCGGCAAGGGGAGGCTTCGCTGGCGACCACCGCGGGCCTGGCCAGCGCCTTCCTGCCCATGGTGGCGCAGCGCTGCAGGGCGGGGTATCCGGGCATCTACCTGAAGCTGGTCGACATGCAGATCGGCGGGGTGGTCCGCGCCGCGACCGAGGGCGACGTGGACCTGGCGTTGGCGTACGACGTTCCCGAAAGCGCTGGCCTGCGCACGTTGTTCAGCAGCGAGTGGCCCATTGGCGCGGTGGTACCGCCCGGGCACGCGCTGAGTGCGCGCGGAACCGTCACGTTGGCCGATTGCGTCGGATTTCCGTTGATCCTGCCGACCGCATCGTTGTCGCTGCGGCCGATTCTGGACGGCGCACTGGGGCGTTCGGCCATCAGCGTGTCGCCAGTGATCGAGACGACGTCCACCGCACTCATGCGGCAACTCACGCGTCAGGGCGTGGGCATCAGCTTGCTCAACCGCCTCGATGTCAGCGACGACGTGCGTGCCGGCACCCTGGTCTTCGTGCCGCTGCGCGACAGCGGGCTGCGCCTGCAAAGCCTGGCGCTCGTCTCGCGCGCAGGGGCCACGCTCAGCGCCGCCGCGGAAGTGCTGGCGCAACAGGTCGTTGCCTGTATCGAAGAGGCGTTGGTCGCCGGCTGATCTCGGCAATCCGCAGGAACCCTGACGTGCACTTTTTGTGGACGCGCCACGCCATTTATTGACTTTGCGCCAGGGAAGGGTGCGCTCCCATACTCCGGTCCCGCCGACAGATGCGCCGCCTCGTGCGCCACACGGCAGAAAGGTCCAGAGACATGCGTACCCCCACGACGACCGGCGCCGGAGACAACACCACGCGCGATGCGGTCGACCAGAAAGTCCCCCTCCCACGCTGCGCGGCGCTCGGCCTGCAGCACGTCCTTGTCATGTACGCGGGTACCGTCGCGGTGCCGCTCATCGTCGGCGGTGCGTTGGGGCTGTCGAAGGCGGACATCGCCTTCCTCATCAACGCCGACCTGCTGGCAGCCGGCATCGCAACGCTGATCCAGGCCCTGGGCATCCGGGGCTTCGGCATTCGCATGCCGGTCATGATGGGCGTCACCTTCGCGTCGGTCGGGCCGATGATCGCCATCGGCCTCGACCCGTCGCTCAATATCCAGGCGATCTACGGCGCGACCATCGCCGCGGGCATCTTCGGCATCGTTGCCGCGCCGATGATGGGCCGCCTGCTCGGAGTGTTTCCGCCGCTCGTGACCGGCACGGTGATCACGCTGATCGGCGTCTCGCTGATGGGCGTGGCGATCAACTGGGCCGCGGGCGGACAACCCAGCTCGACGCGCATGGTTGAAGGCGTGTCGCATGCCATTGCCAACCCTGACTACGGCGACCCGGCCAAGCTCGCCATCGCCGCGCTGGTGCTGGCGGTGGTGCTGCTCATCACGCGATACGGCCGCGGGCTGTGGGCCAACATCGCGGTCCTGCTCGGCATCATTGCCGGCGTGGTGGTGTCGCTGGCGCTGGGCCGCATGAACTTCGACGGCATCCAGGACGTGGGCTGGCTGGCCGTGACCACGCCGTTTCACTTCGGCATGCCGCGCTTCGAGTTTCCGGCCATCGCTTCGATGTGCATCGTGATGATGATCACGCTGGTTGAATCGACCGGCATGTTCCTCGCGCTCGGCGAGATCACCGGACGCCGAATGACGCCCGACCTGCTGACGCGCGGCCTGCGCGCCGACGGCCTCGGTACGGTCATCGGCGGCATCTTCAACACCTTTCCCTACACCTCGTTCTCGCAGAACGTCGGGCTGGTGACGGTGACGGGCGTGCGCTCGCGCTATGTCGCGGCGATGGGCGGCGTCTTCCTGATCCTGCTCGCGTTGTTCCCGAAGATCGCGCACGTCGTGGCCTCGGTGCCTTCGTTCGTGCTGGGCGGCGCGGGCGTCGTGATGTTCGGCATGGTGGCGGCGACCGGCGTTCGCATCCTCGGTTCGATCGACTATGCGAAGAACAAGCACGCCCTGTACGTCATCGCGATCTCCATCGGCCTCGGCTTGATCCCGACGCTGTCACCCACGTTCTTCCAGCACCTGCCGTCATGGACGCATCCGATCACGCACAGCGGCATCGTGCTGGGCACCTGCTCGGCAGTGATCCTGAACTTGTTCTATCACGGGGTGTTGTCGAAGGAGCATTCGTTCGCACTGGCTGCAAGTACTTCGCACGCAACGGAGTGACATGAGCATTCACGCTGGAAAACATCGCCCGCTGATCCTGCGCCACGCCGACGTGGTGGTCACGATGGATGCCGCGCGGCGCGAGATTGCCGACGGCGCAGTCGTGGTCGACGGGCCGGCCATTGCCTGGGTCGGTCCCACGAGCGAATTGCCTCCTGAATGGCGCGACGCGCTGGCCAGCGGCGGCGCCGATGCCATCAACCTGCGCGGCCACGTGCTGATGCCGGGCCTGGTCAACACGCACCACCACATGTACCAGAGCCTGACGCGCGTGGTGCCCGAGGCGCAGGACGCGGAACTGTTCGGCTGGCTTACCAACCTGTACATGCTGTGGGCACGGCTCACGCCGAAGATGGTGCAGGTGTCGACACAGACCGCCATGGCCGAGTTGATGCTGTCGGGCTGCACGACGACCAGCGATCACCTCTACCTGTTCCCCAACGGTGCCAGGCTTGACGATTCCATCGAGGCAGCCGAGGGCATGGGCATGCGCTTCCATGCGGCGCGCGGCAGCATGAGCGTGGGACGCAGCCACGGCGGCTTGCCGCCCGATTCGGTGGTCGAAAGCGAAGCCGCGATCCTGGCCGACAGCGAACGCCTGATCACGCGCTGGCACGATGCATCGCGCCACAGCATGCGGCGCATCGTGCTGGCGCCGTGCTCGCCGTTCTCGGTGTCGCGCGACCTCATGCGCGAGTCGGCCTTCCTGGCGCGCGAATACGGCGTGTCGCTGCACACGCACCTGGCCGAGAACGACAACGACATCGCCTACTCGCGCGAGAAGTTCGGGATGACGCCTGCGGAGTACGCCGAAGACCTGGGCTGGGTGGGGCGCGACGTGTGGCATGCGCATTGCGTCAAGCTCGATCCCGCGGGCATTGCGCTGTTCGGGCGTACCGGCACGGGCGTTGCGCACTGCCCGTGTTCCAACATGCGACTCGGCTCGGGCATTGCGCCGGTGGGGGCAATGCGACGCGCCGGGGTGACAGTGGGGCTTGGCGTGGATGGCAGTGCATCGAATGATGGCGCGCACATGCTGGGCGAGGCGCGGCAGGCGCTGCTGCTGCAGCGCGTCGCCTTCGGGCCTGCGGCATTGACGGCACGTGAAGCGCTGGAGATCGCGACGCTCGGCGGCGCGAAAGTGCTCGGCCGCGATGACATCGGTGCGCTCGCGCCTGGCATGTCGGCCGATCTGGTGGCGTTCGACATGCGCGGCGTGATGCATGCGGGGGCGGGGCACGACCTGGTGGCTGCACTGGTGTTCTGCCACAGCGCCAATGTGTCGCTGAGCGTCATCAATGGCCGCGTCAGGATTCGCGACGGGCAGTTCGTCGATCTGGAACTCGAGCCGTTGCTGGCGATGCATCGCGCACTTGCGCGCAGCCTCTACGAGTCGGCACGGCATCCGCACACAGTGCGGGGCGAGCGGGCCCTCAGCTCCGGCTGCGCAGCGGCAGAGCCGGCTTGCATCGAACCGGCTTGAGCGCGAAGCCCGGGCGCAGGTTCCCCAGGCCGGGGCGCTGGCCGGAGCTGGCTCGGCGCTCGATGACCTCTGCGCGGAAGGAGTGATCGCGCTTCCATCGACAAGACATTCGATGGCATGCGGTCTAAAGTGCCGGGCATGAATGCCCAGTCCACCTCCCACCTCGCCGGCACCCTCGATCCCGATCCGCAGGAGACCGCCGAATGGCGCGAGTCCTTTGCCGCGCTGGTAGCGGCAGATGGTCCCGCGCGGGCTCGGCAGATGCTGGACGAGTTGGCTCGGCTGGCGCGTGAGCAACGCATCGGATGGTCGCCGGAGCTTTGCACGCCCTACGTCAACACGATTGCGGTCGATGCGCAGCCGGTATTCCCCGGCGACCTGGCCATCGAGGAGCGACTGGCTTCACTGATGCGCTGGAACGCGTTGGCAATGGTGGTGCGCGCCAACCATACGTATGGGGAACTTGGTGGCCACATCGCAAGCTACGCGAGCGCCGCGGACTTGTTCGAGACCGGCTTCAATCACTTTTTCCATGCGAAGGACGCGGGGCATGGCGGCGACCTCGTGTTCTTCCAGCCGCACAGCGCGCCGGGTGTCTATGCGCGGGCGTTTCTCGAAGGTCGCTTGAGCGAGGAAGACCTGAGTCACTACCGCCAGGAGCTGACGGCGCCGGCCTCCCGGAATGGCGAAGGCGCCCGCGGGCTGTCGAGCTATCCGCATCCGTACCTGATGCCCGACTTCTGGCAGTTCCCGACCGGCTCGATGGGCATCGGCCCGATCAGCTCGATCTACCATGCGCGCTTCATGCGCTACCTCACGCATCGCGGTTTGCTCGACTGCGGCGCGCGAAAAGTATGGGGCGTGTTCGGCGACGGCGAGATGGACGAACCCGAATCGATGAGCGCGCTGACGCTGGCTGCACGCGAAAGGCTCGACAACCTGGTGTGGGTGGTGAACTGCAACCTGCAGCGCCTCGACGGGCCGGTGCGCGGCAACGGGCGCATCATCGACGAGCTGGAAAAGCTCTTCGCCGGTGCCGGCTGGAACGTCATCAAGCTGGTCTGGGGCAGCGACTGGGACGGCCTGTTTGCGCGCGACACCACCGGCGCATTGGCGCGCGCCTTCGCCAACACCGTCGACGGCCAGATGCAGACCTTTGCCGCCAAGGACGGCCGCTTCAACCGCGACACTTTCTTCGGCCAGAACGAGGAACTCGCGAAGCTGGCCCAAGGCATGACCGACGAGCAGATCGACCGCCTCAAGCGCGGCGGCCACGACCTCGTGAAGATTCATGCGGCTTACGCCGCGGCCGCTGCGCACCGGGACCAGCCGACGGTGATCCTCGCCCACACCAAGAAGGGCTACGGCATGGGCGCAGGGCAGGGCAAGATGACCACGCACTCGCACAAGAAGTTCGAGAGCGCCGATCTCATCGGTTTCCGCAACCGCTTCAATCTGCCGTTGTCGGATGAACAGGCCACGTCGCTCGCCTTCTACAAGCCGGCGGACGACAGCGTGGAGATGCAGTACCTGAAGCAGCACCGGCAGGCGCTCGGCGGTTCGATGCCGCGGCGCGAGACGGCGTGCGATGGGGTCGCCAAGCCCGACCTCCCTGCGTATGCGAAGTTCGCCGTCGAAGCCGACGGCAAGGACATGAGCACCACAATGGCCTTCGTGCGCATCCTCGGCAACCTCCTGAAGGACAAGGCGCTCGGACCGCGCGTGGTGCCCATCGTGGCCGACGAGGCGCGCACCTTCGGCATGGCCAACCTGTTCAAGCAGGTGGGCATCTATTCGAGCGTGGGCCAGCGCTATGCGCCGGAAGACATCGACACCATCCTGAGCTACCGCGAAGCCACCGACGGCCAGATCCTCGAGGAAGGCATCAGCGAAGCCGGCGCCATCGCGAGCTGGACAGCCGCGGCCACGAGCTACAGCGTGCACGGCCTGGCGATGCTGCCCTTCTACATCTACTACTCGATGTTCGGCTTCCAGCGCGTGGGCGACCAGATCTGGGCGGCGGCGGACCAGCGTGCGCGGGGCTTCCTGCTCGGCGCAACCTCGGGCCGCACCACGCTCGGCGGCGAGGGCCTGCAGCACCAGGACGGCACCAGCCACCTGGTGGCTGCGACCATCCCCAACTGCAAGGCCTACGACCCGGCCTTCGCGGGCGAGATGGCGGTGATCGTCAATGCCGGAATCCGCGAGATGATGGTCGAGCAGAAGGACGTTTTCTACTACGTCACGCTCATGAACGAGAACTACGCGCAGCCGAGCCTTCCATCGGAAGTGCATGGCGACGTACTGCGCGGGTGCTATCGCTTCGGGCGCTTCCCGGCCGATGCGACGAAGGCGCAGGTGACGCTGATGGGCTCCGGCGCCATCCTCACCGAAGTCATCAAGGCGGCACAGCAACTGGCGCACGAGGGTATCGCGGCCGAAGTGATCAGCATCACCAGCTGGAGCGAACTGGCCCGCGACGGCGCAGCCTGCGAGGCGGCTGCATTGCGCGGCGAACCAGCGCCCACGCCGTTCATCGCGCAACAGCTTGCCGACGGGGCCGGCCCGATCATCGCCGCCACCGACTACGTTCGCAGCGTGCCCGAAAGCGTGCGCGCCTACGTTGCGCGAGGCCGGCGCTACGTCACGCTCGGTACCGACGGGTTCGGCCGCAGCGACACGCGCGCCGCCTTGCGCAATTTCTTCGGGGTGGACGCGGCGAGCATCGCGAGGGCCGCAAGGCACGCGCTGGGCTGATCGAAGGAAAAGCCCTCCATTGGCGGTGCGAGTCCGGGCGAATCCTGACGCCGTCTCGTATGACAGGTGTTACCGCGCAAAACCGCGTGATATGGGGTTCTTGAAAGACTTACATGCAAGACTGCTTTCGAAAGCGCATGAATCTTGCGTATCGCTCCGGTCAGACACAAAACTTGCAGGATTGTTGCGGCACAAGTCCCTAGCATCGTGGGTATCGATTCCAACCCACAAAGAGACCACTGCATGACCGATCTTTTCGAGAACCCCATGGGCCTTCAAGGCTTCGAATTCGTGGAATTCGCGGCGCCCGTCGCCAACACCCTGGAACCCTTCTTCGAGAAGCTCGGCTTCACGCTCGTGGCCAAACACCGCTCCAAGGACGTGGTGCTCTACCGCCAGGGCGACATCAACTTCATCGTCAACCGCGAGCCGCACAGCCCGGCCGCGTACTTCGCCGCGGAGCATGGCCCCTCGGCCTGCGGGCTGGCGTTTCGCGTGAAGGACTCGCACAAGGCCTACGCGCGCGCACTGGAACTCGGCGCCCAGCCGATCGAGATCGCCACTGGCCCGATGGAGCTGCGCCTGCCGGCCATCAAGGGCATCGGCGGTGCGCCGCTGTACCTCATCGACCGTTTCGAAGACGGCAAGTCGATCTACGACATCGACTTCGAATTCATCGAAGGCGTGGACCGCCACCCGCCGGGCGTTGGCCTGAAGGTGATCGACCACCTGACCCACAACGTCTATCGCGGCCGCATGACCTTCTGGGCCAACTTCTACGAAAAGCTTTTCAACTTCCGCGAGATCCGCTACTTCGACATCCAGGGCGAATACACCGGCCTGACCTCGAAGGCACTGACCGCGCCCGACGGCAAGATCCGCATCCCGCTGAACGAAGAGTCGTCGAAGGGCTCCGGCCAGATCGAGGAGTTCCTGATGAAGTTCAACGGCGAGGGCATCCAGCACATCGCGTTGTTGAGCGACAACCTCATCGACACCATCGACCAGCTGGGCCTGGCCGGCATTCCCTTGTTGACCGCACCCAACGACATCTACTACGAGATGCTCGAAACGCGCCTGCCGGGCCATGGCGAGTCCATTCCCGAACTGCAGGCGCGCGGCATTCTGCTGGACGGCACCACCGAGGGCGGGCAGCCTCGCCTTCTGTTGCAGATCTTCTCGGAGACCGTTTTCGGCGGCCCGGTGTTCTTCGAGTTCATCCAGCGCAAGGGCGACTACAGCGACGGCTTTGGCGAAGGCAACTTCAAGGCGCTGTTCCAGTCGATCGAGCGCGACCAGGTGCGCCGCGGCGTGCTGCAGGCCGCTTGAAATGGAACACCCCCGATGCGCCTTCGGCGCCTCCCCCTCGAGGGGGCGATACCAGCGGCCCGGCAAAGCCGGTTCCGCGGGTGCCCACGAACAGACTTCGCAGTGCTCGTCCCGGGCTCATGCGTGCGGGTCACGCGATTGCGTAGTGGAAAACTGAAATGCTGAAGCACCTCAAAGAGCACACGAGCGACAACCTGAAGGGCAAGCACGGCCTGGCCGCAGGCGATGCGGCCCAGCCCGAGCGTCCCGACTGGACCATCGACCAAGGCTGGGACAAGTACACCCCGGCCGAACACGCGGTCTGGAAGACGCTGTTCGAGCGCCAGTCCAAACTGCTGCCGGGTCGTGCCTGCGATGAGTTCGTGGATGGCATGAAGAACCTGCCGATCGGCCCCGGCCAGATTCCGAACTTCGAGCAGTTGAGCGACGTGCTCATGAAGCGTACCGGTTGGCAGGTGGTGGCTGTGCCGGGCCTGGTGCCCGACGAAGTGTTCTTCGAGCACCTGGCGCACCGGCGCTTCCCGGCCGGCCACTTCATCCGCAAGCCGCACGAGCTGGACTACCTCGAGGAACCCGATGTGTTCCACGATGTCTTCGGCCACGTGCCGATGCTCATGAACCCGGCCATCGCGGACTACATCCAGGCCTACGGAGAAGGCGGCCTGCGCGCGCAGAGGCTGGGCGTGCTCGACAAGCTGGCGCGCGTCTACTGGTACACGGTCGAGTTCGGCTTGCTGAAGCAGAAGGATGGCTTGCGCATCTATGGCGCGGGCATTGCGTCGTCGTACACCGAGACGGTGTTTTCGCTGGACGACCCGTCGCCCAACCGCATCGACTTCGAACTGGAGCGCGTGATGCGCACCAACTACCGGATCGACGATTTCCAGGAGAGCTACTTCGTGATCGATAGCCTCGACCGGCTGCTCGAACTGGCGAAGATCGACTTCGCGCCAATCTACGACCGCATCGCCAACCTCCCCGATTTCGAACCGGGCACGCTGCTGCCGTCCGACACCCTGGTGAGCCGCGGCACCGGCCGTTATCACGACGCCAAGCGCGCGGTGGTGCACGCCTGAGTCCAGTCGCGTTATCGTTGGTCCTCACTCGCGGAGGCGCGGAACGATGACGGACATTGCTCGAATCCCCCATGCCTGGTCCCCGGCCAGCTGGCGCCGGTTTCCGGCGGCCCAGATGCCGAACTACCCCGACCCTGTCGCGCTCGAAGGCGCTGGCCGGCAACTATCCGTCTGGCCGCCGTTGATCTTCGGCGGCGAGGCCGCGACGCTGCGCGAGCGGCTGGTCCAAGTCTCGCGCGGCAACGCCTTCCTGCTGCAGGGCGGCGATTGCGCGGAGAGCTTCGACGACCTGAGTGCCGGCACTGTGCGCGACTCGTTCCGCGTGATCCTGCAGATGGCGGTGCTGCTGACCTTCGCGGCCTCGTGCCCGGTGGTCAAGGTCGGCCGCATCGCGGGCCAGTTCGCCAAGCCACGTTCGTCCGACGTCGAGACCGAAGGCGGCGTGAGCCTGCCCTCGTACCGGGGCGACATCGTCAACGGTGCCGAGTTCTCGGCCGCATCGCGCATGCCCGATCCGCAGCGCCTGCTGCGCGCATATTCGAATTCGGCAGCCACGCTGAACCTGTTGCGCGCAATGGCCCAGGGGGGCTTTGCCGACCTGCACGAGGTGCACCGCTGGACGTCTGATTTCGTGCGCAGCAGCCCGCAGGGCGAGCGTTTCGAGGCGGTGGCCCAGAGCATCACCGAAGCGCTCGATTTCATGGAGGCCTGTGGCTTCGATGCGCGCAGCACGCCGCAGTTGAAGGAGGTGGAATTCTTCACCTCGCACGAGGCCCTGCACCTGCACTACGAAGAGGCGCTGACGCGCCAGGACGATGCCACGGGCCGCTGGTACGGCGGCTCGGCCCACATGCTGTGGCTGGGCGAGCGCACGCGCGCGATCGACGGTGCGCACGTCGAGTACTTGCGCGGCATCGACAACCCGATCGGCTGCAAGCTCGGGCCGAACGCAAGGCCCGACGACCTCTTGCGCCTGCTCGACGCTCTGAACCCCGACAACGCCGAGGGCCGTATGGTGCTCATCACGCGCATGGGCGCCGATCTGCTGGCCGAGCGCCTGCCGGCGCTGATCGAAGTGGTGCAGCGCGAACAGCGCAGGGTGGTGTGGTGCTGCGACCCGATGCACGGCAACACGGTGACGACGTCGGCCGGCTACAAGACGCGCGACTTCCCGCGCATCC
This sequence comes from Variovorax humicola, assembly GCF_037889915.1. Taxonomy (NCBI): domain Bacteria; kingdom Pseudomonadati; phylum Pseudomonadota; class Betaproteobacteria; order Burkholderiales; family Comamonadaceae; genus Variovorax; species Variovorax humicola. The sequence goes on from NZ_JBBKZV010000030.1 coordinate 20,000, forward strand.
TTGCGGAAGCGCGCAGCTTCTTTGCAGTGCACGCGGCGGCGGGCAGCTATGCGGGCGGCGTGCATTTCGAGATGACCGGGCAAGACGTCACCGAATGCACCGGCGGTGCTCAAGGACTGACCGAGGCCGGTCTGCAGGCGCGCTACCTGAGCGCCTGCGACCCGCGGCTCAACGGCTCGCAGAGCCTGGAACTGGCCTTCCTGTTGGCGGAGATGCTGAAGGCGCGGCGACGAGGCTAGGGCCTGCTGACGCCATGCAACGCGATCCCGTTGCATAGCGCCAACACGCTCTAGTCGCTCAGCGTGCGAGCCAGCCATTGGCAAAGCTGGCTGGACGGATGCTCGAAACCGTGAATGGCGGAAAAGTGGTGCGCCCCGGCTTGGGGTGCCAGTTCCGAGCGGTTGCCGGCGCCTTGCCATGCCGTATGGAAGCTGTCCGATTGGCGCGCGAACTCATCCGACTCCGCGCCGCCCCAGGTGATCAGCGCCGGCGTCGCGCAGGATCGCACGGTAAACAGCGGCGAATTCCGCCGGATGACGCCGTCGTCGAGTTGGATCTGGGGTTGCAGGTAGCTGTAGCGCAGCGGCTGCAGGTCATAGATGCCGCTCACGAGCACCGCCGCGGCGAGCGGGTCGCGCGCCAGGCCGTATTCCTCTGCCCATTCCGTTTGCAGGCACATCGCGACCAGGTGGCCGCCTGCCGAATGGCCGCCGAGCGCAATCCGGCGCGGGTCGCCGCCGTGGCTCTCGATGTTGCGCGCAACCCATGCCACCGCGGCGCGCGTCTGGCGGGTGATCTCGTCGATGCTGACTTTCGGGCATAGCGAGTAGTTCACCACGACCGTGGTGAAACCCAGGTCCTGCAAGCCGAGCGCGACGCAACTGAACTCCTTGGACGTGTTGGCGCGCCAGTAGCCGCCGTGGATGAACACGAAAACAGGCGAGCCGGCCTTGTCGGCGTGGAAGATGTCGAGCGTTTCATCGACGGTGGGGCCGAAGGGCACGTCGAGCGTGCAGCGCAGTCGTGCTCGGGCGAGCGCGCTGCGTTCGACGAAATGGCGGGCCTCGGCGGCCGGGTCGGCAACCCATCGCTGCGTGCCGTACTGTTCGTCGATCTGGGCGTGGCTGGTGAAGTCACGGTAGAGAGGGGGCATCCACACGGCTTTGTATCTCGCGGTTGGAGCGCGCTTCGGCGCTGGATTGAAACGGGGTCGTGCAACACCATGGCTCCAGCCATGGTTCAGTACAGTTCAGTGCAGCGGCAGTCTAAACACGGGGTACGCGGGCAGGCTAGCCAGAATCTGCACGCCTGTGCCTTCGCATCGTCCGCTGATTGCATCGGCGCTTGCCAGGCGCGAGGGACGCGCAGGTGTCGCGCGTGCCGGCCCCGAGTCGCTCCCTTCAGCTCAGCCGGAAGTTCACGGGTGCCAGCGGCGCAGGCAGGGTCTTTTCGCCAAGTGCCTCGAGCAGATCGATCTCGATCGTCCGGCAGATGGTTTCCAGCGGCAGGTGATTGGGCTCGATGCCGAAGGGATCCTCGATTTCGTCCCCGACCGCGGCCAGTCCGAAGAACGTGTAGGACACGAAGGCGACCATGACGGGTGTCATGTACCCGATCAGGTCCACCAGGCCGAACGGCAGCAGCAGACAGAACAGCGTCGCCGTGCGGTGCAGGAGCAGCGTGTACACGAAGGGGATGGGCGTCGTCTTGATCCGCTCGCATCCCGCGGCGACGGCTGCCATTGCGGAGAGCATGTCGTCCATGTGCGCGGCGATGACGGGGTCGAGTTCGCCGGCGCGCATGGCTGCACCCACATCGGCGCCGATGCGTCCGAGCAGGTAGTGGGTGCCAAGCCGGGCCTCGGCAAACTCCCGCGCTTCGGTCGATGAAAGGAGCGGCGCGACGTCGGCGCCCGCATCGCTTCGCCGAAGCTGATGGCGCAGCGCATGCGCAAAGGCAATGGTCCGGCGGATCAGCGCCGCGCGGACATCGTGCGGGTCGGCCGGCGTGGCGGGCGCATCGCGATGGAAGAGGCTCTGCACTTGCCTCGCGAAGCTGCGCGATCGATGCACCAGGTCGCCCCACAGTTTTCGCGCCTCCCAATACCGGTCGAACGCCGCACTGTTGCGAAAGCCCAGGAAGATCGACAAGGCCAGCCCGATGAGCGAGAACGGCACCGCCGACAGCGTGACCTTCCAGTTGAACAGGACGCCTCGCGAAAGCGTCACGGCCAGCGCGATGGCCGTACACGTCAGGATGGCCGGCGCAATGCTCTGCAGCACCGACCCCTTGAGGACGAAGAACAGTCGAATACCGTGAGGGCGTTGCAAGACGATCATTCGGTCATCCAGGGTGAGGCCGGGCGATGCGGCAATTGAAGAGGGGAGCCGCAGGCTTGCCCCAACACTGATTTTCTTCGCGGAGACGGGAATTCTCGCGCGGAAGAATGGAGACAAGTCCGCGAGCTACGACATTGCGCTCAACTTCGAAGGCGGCGCCACTCGCATTCATCGAATGCGGTGGCATGGAGTCCGTCGCAGGCCTGCCTCCGTGCCGGGGATTCGACGCCATCGCACTCGGGCATCGTACGAACGTTTGCAAGACGGAAGAAACCTAGAGCACTTCCGATGCGCGAGCCCGCCAGAACGCCGCATCGGGCGCCGCGCCGGCCCCAGCCTTGGCGTTCTCGGCCATGTGCTCCGGGCGGCTGGTGCCCGGGATCGTGCAGGTCACCGCCGGATGACTCAGGACGAACTTGAGGAGGACTTGTGCCCAACTGGTGCAACCGATCTCCGCGGCCCATGCGGGCAGCGGCTTGTCGCGCAGCCGGCGCAGCAGTCCACCGCCGCCGAAAGGCATGTTCACGATCACGGCCACGCCGCGCTCGGCCGCGAGCGGCAGCAGGCGTTTCTCCGCGGTGCGCTCGTCCAGCGAATAGTTGATCTGCAGGAAGTCGAGCTTCTCGGCACGCAGCACCGACTCGACTTCCGCATAGGCCGACGCGGTGTAGTGCGTGATGCCGAGGTAGCGCACGCGGCCCCGTGCCTTCCAGTCGCGCAGCGTCGCCAGTTGTGTGCGCCAATCGACCAGGTTGTGCACCTGCATGAGGTCCATTCGCTGCGTCTTCAGCCGCGCGAAGGATTGCTCCATCTGCGCGATGCCGGCCTCGCGTCCGCTGGTCCACACCTTCGTGGCCAGGAACGCCTTGTCACGGCTCTTCGCAGCGGCGAGCAGGTCGCCCGTGTTGGCTTCGGCGCGGCCATACATCGGCGAACTGTCGATGACGCGGCCGCCCGCGTCGAACAGCGCGTCGAGCACGCCGGGCAATCGCGCGTATTCGGCGGTGCCCGGCGAATGGTCGAAGCCGAGCCAGGTGCCGCAGCCGATGACGGGCAGGGCTTCGTTCGTCGAGGGAATGGAGCGGGTGTTCATGCGCGTTGCCGGTGCCGGCATTTGTGCGGCAGCGGGGAAGGGTAAGGCAGCACACGCGGACGCGCATACGCCCCATCGCAACAATTGCGCGCGGGTCAGGCCCTGGTCCGGCCCATGCATGTCGGCAGCCATGGCGCAATGATCGGGAAAGCGATCAGGATGATCAAGCCCAGGATTTCCAGTGCCCGTGGGCGTGCGCTTTTGCATACGCTTGCGCGCTGGCCGTTCCGGGGGCGCAGCCCTATGTACCCATGAATCCCGGAGGTGCAGAATGGATCGCAGCCGGTGACATATCGGACAGCGGATGTTCCATATCGCCTCACTCGTATTCCGTTAGGCGCCGGAAGTACTAACTTAGAGCAATGGTCCGCAATTGCGGCGTCTTTCTTGCAGGCACCCACGAGCATGAGCACCCAACCCATCCGTTTTTTCCATCAGGGGCGCGTTGTCGACGTCTCTGGCGTCCATCCCACCCGCACGGTACTCGACTGGTTGCGCGAAGACGCGCGCTGCACAGGCACCAAGGAGGGCTGCAACGAGGGCGATTGCGGGGCCTGCACCGTGGTGATCGGCGAGTTGGCCGCGCCCGGAGCGGCCGGCGCCGTCGATGGGCTGCAGTTGCAAACGGTCAACGCCTGCATCCAGTTCCTGCCGACCCTGCACGGCAAGGCGCTGTTCACCGTGGAAGACCTGAAGCGCCAGTGCGGCAAGGCGGTCGACACCGCGCAGCACGGCAAGCATGCGGTCCAGTGCCTGCATCCGGTGCAGCAGGCGCTGGTCGAGTGCCACGGCTCGCAATGCGGCTTCTGCACTCCGGGCTTCGTGATGTCGCTCTGGTCGACGTACGAACACCACCAGACCGCCGGGACCCAGCCCACGCGCCAGCAATTGGCCGACGAGCTGTCGGGCAATCTCTGCCGCTGCACCGGCTACCGGCCGATCCTCGATGCGGGCCAGCGCATGTTCGACCTGCCGGCCGTGCGTCTCGACACCAAGCCGGTAAGGCAGGCGCTGACCGCCCTGCAGCGCGAAGGCACCTTCGAATACAGCGCCACCGCGGGCGGGCGCACGGACCGCTTCCACGCGCCGAAGACGCTGGCCGAACTGGCCGCGCTGCGCGAGAAGATGCCTGCGGCGCAGGTGCTTGCGGGTTCGACCGACATCGGCTTGTGGGTCAACAAGCTGTTCCGCGATCTCGGCGACATCATCTATGTCGGCGATTTGGCCGAAATGAAGGTCGTCGACGAGCGCAACGGCGAGCTCTACATCGGCGCCGGCGCGTCGCTCGAAGACGCATGGCGCGCGCTGGCGCAGCGCTTCGAAGGCCTGACCGACGTCTGGCTCCGCTTTGCCTCGCCGCCCATCCGCAATGCCGGCACCATGGGCGGCAACGTCGCCAACGGTTCGCCCATCGGCGACTCGCCGCCGGTGCTGATGGCGCTCGACGCGCAAATCGAACTGCGGCGGGGCGCAAGGGTGCGGCGCATGCCGCTGGTCGACTTCTATGTCGACTACATGAAGAACAAGCTTGAGCCCGGCGAGTTCGTCCAGGCGGTGTCGGTGCCGCTGTCGGTCGCGAAGCGGCGCGTGCGCGCCTACAAGATCAGCAAGCGCTTCGACTGCGACATTTCGGCGCTGTGCGCGGGCTTCTCGATCGAGCTCGACGGCGACGTGGTCCGGGAGGTGCGCCTGGCCTACGGCGGCATGGCCGCGACGGTCAAGCGCGCGGCGGGCGCCGAGGCGGCCCTGGTCGGCAAGCCCTTTACGCAGGCCAGCGTGAACGCGGCCAAGCTCGCACTGGCGCAAGACTTCAAACCGCTGTCGGACATGCGTGCATCGGCCGCTTATCGGCTGCAGGTGGCGCAGAATCTCATTCAGCGTCTCTGGCTCGAAACCCGCGCCGCCGACGCCTTGCCGCTGGAAGCCACCAGCGTCTGGAGCGTGATGCCGCACGTCGTTGCCGAAGGAGTCTGAAAATGAACAAGCCCATCGACGCTCGCCTGCTGCAGACCGCGGAGGCTTTCGCGGACTACCTCAAGAACGCGGAAGCACGCATCGACGTTGCCGCGGAAGCCAAGGCCCATGGCGACGGTGCCCGCGTCGGCATCAGCCGGCCGCACGAATCGGCGCAGTTGCACGTTGCCGGCGAGGCCACCTACATCGACGACATCCCCGAACTGGCCGGCACGCTGCATTGCGCGCTGGGCCTTTCGCCGGTGGCCAACGGCCGGCTGGTGGGCATGGATCTGGACGCGATCCGAGCCATCCCCGGCGTGGTGGCAGTGCTGTCCGCGCAAGACATTCCCGGCACCAACGATTGCGGCTCGATCGTTCACGACGATCCGATTCTTTGCGCCGGCGACATTCGCCACCTCGGCCAGCCCGTTTTTGCGGTAATTGCCGAAACGCGCGACGTCGCCCGCCGCGCCGCCGCCAAGGCAAAGAGCGTTCTCACGATCGAGACCGAGCCGCCGGTGCTGACGCCGCGCCAGGCCCATGAAAAGGGCCAGTACGTGTTGCCGCCCATGCATCTTGTGCGCTCGACCAACGAAGGTGGCGCGCAAGCCGCCATTGCCAAGGCGCCGCACCGGCTCAAGGGAACCTTCGACGTGGGTGGCCAGGAACAGTTCTACCTGGAAGGGCAGATCAGCTACGCTATCCCCAAGGAAGGCGGCGCAATGCACGTGTATTGCTCGACCCAGCATCCGAGCGAAATGCAGCACCTGGTGGCGCATGCGCTGCATCTCCATGCCAACGAGGTGCATGTCGAATGCCGGCGCATGGGCGGCGGCTTCGGCGGAAAGGAATCACAGTCGGGCCTGTTCGCCTGCGTGGCCGCGATCGCCGCCAATCAGTTGAAGCGCCCGGTCAAACTGCGGCTGGACCGCGACGACGACTTCCTCATCACCGGCCGGCGCCACTGCTTCTGGTACGAATACGAAGTCGGCTACGACGACGAGGGCCACATCCTCGGCGCCGAGGTCACGATGGTGTCGCGCGCCGGCCATTCGGCCGACCTGTCGGGTCCGGTGATGACCCGCGCGCTCTGCCACTTCGACAACGCGTACTGGCTGCCGGATGTGTCGATGCACGGCTATTCGGGCAAGACCAACACGCAGAGCAACACGGCGTTCCGCGGCTTCGGCGGTCCGCAGGGCGCCATCGCCATCGAGAACATCATGGACTCGGTGGGCCGCGCGCTCGGGCGCGATCCGCTCGACGTGCGCCGCACCAACTTCTACGGCAAGACCGAGCGCAACGTCACGCCGTACGAACAGGTGGTGACCGACAACATCATCGACAAGCTGGTCACCCAACTGGAAGACAGCAGCGACTACCGCGCGCGCCGCGCAGCGGTGGCCGCGTTCAACGCGACGAGCCCGGTGCTCAAGCGCGGCATTGCGCTGGCGCCGCTGAAGTTCGGCATCTCGTTCAACGTCAAGCACTTCAACCAGGCCGGCGCACTCGTCCACGTGTACACCGACGGCTCCATCCTGGTGAACCATGGCGGCACCGAAATGGGTCAGGGCCTGAACACCAAGGTGGCGCAGGTCGTGGCGCATGAACTCGGCGTGAGCTTCGAATGCGTGCGCGCCACCGCCACCGACACGACCAAGGTCGCCAACACCTCGGCCACCGCGGCATCGACCGGCGCCGACCTCAACGGCAAGGCTGCCCAGGACGCCGCGCGCCAGATCCGTGAACGCCTCGCGGCCTGTGCCGCTGCACGCCATGGCGGCGAGGCCTCCGCCGTGCGCTTCGCCAACGACAAGGTCGAAGTCAACGGCCGCACGATCGATTTCGCCACGCTCGTCGGCGAGGCTTACATCGACCGCGTGCAGCTCTGGTCCGACGGCTTCTATGCGACGCCGGGCCTGAGCTGGGACCGCGAGAATATGAAGGGCAACCCGTTCTTCTACTTCGCCTACGGCGCAGCGGTCAGCGAGGTCATCATCGACACGCTCACCGGCGAATGGAAGCTGCTGCGTGCCGACATCCTGCACGACGCGGGCCGCTCGCTCAATCCGGCTGTCGATATCGGCCAGGTCGAGGGCGCGTTCATCCAGGGCATGGGCTGGCTCACGACGGAAGAGCTGGTGTGGCACCCGCAAAGCGGCAAGCTCACCACGCATGCGCCAAGCACCTACAAGATCCCGACGGCCAACGATTGCCCGCCGGTGTTCAACGTGCAGCTTTTCGAAGGCGACAACTTCATGGACTCGATCCACCGCAGCAAGGCTGTCGGCGAGCCCCCGCTGCTGCTGCCGTTCTCGGTGTTCTTCGCCATCCGCGATGCGGTGTCGGCGGTCGGCGACCACAAGAGCGATCCGCCGCTGCGCGCGCCCGCCACCAGCGAGGCCATTCTCGACGCCATCACCGCTGTCCAGTCGGCTGCCTGATCGAGGCGTCATGAGAGACAACGCCCTTTTCGACAAGATCGACCTGCATCTCATACGGGTGCTGTACACGGTCTTGACGGACAGAAGTGTGTCGCGTGCGGCCATCCGGCTGGGCATGTACCAGCCGGCAGTCTCTGCCGCGCTCAAGCGCCTGCGCGATCTCTCGGGCGACCCGTTGCTGGTGCGCTCCGGCACGGGCATGGTACCCACCGACGCCGGCCTGCGCATGATCGAACCCAGCGCCAGCATCCTTCGCGCGGCCGAAGTGTTGTTCAGCGACGCGCGCGGCTTCGACCCGCAGACCGCGAAGACCACCTTCCGCATCGCCGCCAGCGACTACCTCGATCCGCTCTTCCTGCCGATGCTGGTGGCGCAGGTCAAGAGCCAGGCGCCGCTGTGCAAGATGGAGATCCATCCGCTGTCGCCAGACTCCGACTACCTCGCCCACCTGTCGCTGGGCCATGTCGACCTGGTGATCGGCAACTGGCTCAAGCCGCCGGAAGAGCTGCACATGGCCCGGTTGTTCGGCGACGAGGTGGTGTCGCTGGTCAGCACCGACCATCCCGCGGTGCGGCGCGGCTGGGACGCACGGACCTGGCTGTCGGCCGAGCACATCGCGCCGATGCCCACCCATCCCGGCGCACGCGGCGTCATCGACCAGATGCTGGACGAGTTGAACCTGCAGCGCAACATCACCGCGCGCTGCGCGCATTTCAGCCTCATCGGCGACATTGTTGCGTCGAGCCTGCTCGTGCTGACCACGGGGCGACAGTACTGCGAGCGCCTCGTCGACCGGCTGCCGGTGCGCATCCTGGAATGCCCGGTCGCGCTGCCGCAATTGATGTATTACCAGCTCTGGCACGAGCGAACGCATTCGTCGAGCTCCGCGCAATGGCTGCGAGAGCGCAGCAAGAACGTGGCCGCATCGCTGCGATCAAGTACGAGGAGCGCGTTCAAACAGAAGGCTTGAAGCCCGGCAACAAGTAGGGGGTGATAAAAAAGGACAGCGACTGGCGTCGTCAGCCGGACGGACTTCAGCGACTGTTCCTGAATGAAATGACAACGATTACAGGTCATGACACCCTACAGACTCCAACTTGCGCACATCACCAAGCGCTATCCGGCCGTGGTTGCGAACAGCGATGTTTCGCTCGTGGTCCAACCCGGCGAAACGCATGCCGTTCTCGGCGAGAACGGCGCCGGCAAATCGACGCTGATGAAGATCATCTACGGCTCGGTGAAGCCGGATGAAGGCACCGTCAGCTTCAACGGCCAGCCGGTCAATATCCGCAACCCGCAAGAGGCGAGGGCGTTGGGCATCAGCATGGTGTTCCAGCACTTCAGCCTGTTCGACACGCTCACCGTGGCCGAGAACGTCTGGCTCGGGCTCGACAAGAGTCTGGCGCTGGCCGAGGTGGCGCGCCGCGTCGAGGCCAAGGCGAGCGAATACGGGCTCGACATGGACCCGTCGCGGCCGGTGCACACCTTGTCCGTCGGCGAGATGCAGCGCGTCGAAATCATCCGGGCGCTGCTCACCAACCCCAAGCTGCTGATCCTCGACGAGCCGACCTCGGTGCTCACGCCGCAGGCCGTGCAGAAGCTGTTCGTGGTGCTGAAGCAGTTGTCCGCCGAGGGCTGCAGCATCCTCTACATCAGCCACAAGCTGCATGAAATCCGCGAACTGTGCAGCGCCTGCACCGTGCTTCGCGGCGGCAAGGTCACGGGTGTTTGCAACCCGCAGCAGGAAAGCAACGAGTCGCTGTCGCGCCTGATGATCGGCGCCGAGCCGCCGCCGCTGCAGCATCGCCAGGTCAAGGTCGGCGCGGTGGCGCTGCGCGTCAAGGGGCTTACGCTGGCGCGCGAAGACCAGTTCGGCGTCGACCTCGACGGCGTGAACATGGATGTGCGCGCGGGCGAGGTCGTCGGCATTGCCGGCGTCTCGGGTAACGGGCAGAAAGAGCTGCTCTATGCGCTCTCCGGCGAAGACACGCGCGCCGAGGCCGGCATGATCGAGATGTTCGGCCAGGCCGCGGCGCGAATGCGACCGCGCGGGCGGCGCAGGCTCGGCATGCACTTCGTGCCCGAAGAGCGCCTGGGCCGTGGCGCGGTGCCGACGCTGAGCCTCGCCCACAACATGCTGCTGACTCGCGACAACGCGATCAGCAAGAGCGGCTGGATCCGCACCGGCGCATTGCAGGGCCATGCGGCCGACATCATCAAGCGATTCAACGTCAAGGCCGGCGGCCCGGGCTCGGCGGCACGATCGCTCTCGGGCGGCAACCTGCAGAAGTTCATCGTCGGGCGCGAGATCGATGCGAACCCCAAGCTCTTCATCGTCGCGCAGCCGACCTGGGGCGTGGACGTGGGTGCCGCGGCGCTGATTCGCGCCGAGATCCTCGCGTTGCGCGACGCGGGCTGCGCGGTGCTGGTGGTCAGCGAAGAACTCGACGAGTTGTTCGAGATCAGCGACCGGCTGTATGTGATCGCCAAGGGGCAGTTGTCGCCCTCGGTCGATCGGGCCGCGGCCACCGTGCCGCAGATCGGTGAATGGATGAGCGGACTCTGGCATGGTGCCGCCGCAACAAGGGAGGCCGCACATGTTCAAGCTTGAAGCCCGTCCGCAGCTCTCCAAATTCTGGAGCTATGGCTCGCCGATCCTGGCGCTGCTGATCACGGTGCTGATCGGCATGGCGCTGTTCGCCGCGCTCGGCAAGGACCCGGTCAAGGGCCTGCTGGTGTTCTTCTACGAGCCGATCAAGAACGGCTACGCGCTCGGCGAGTTGATGGTCAAGGCGACGCCGCTGCTGATCATTGCGCTGGGCCTGGCCGTGTGCTTCCGCTCGAACGTGTGGAACATCGGCGCCGAAGGCCAATTCGTGATCGGCGCGATCTGCTCGTCATTCGTGGCGGTGCTGGCCGACAAGAGCACCGGCCCCTGGATCGTTCCGGCCATCATTGCGGCGGGCATCGCGGGCGGCATGGCCTGGGCGGCGATCGCGGCCGTGCTGCGCGACAAGTTCAACGCCAACGAGATCCTCGTGACACTGATGATGGTCTACATCGCGATCCTGGTGCTGGGCTATGTCGTCGCCGGGCCGTTGAAGGATCCGGCGGGCTTCAACTTCCCGCAGAGCAAGCCGTTCGACGTGATCACGCAGATACCGCGCCTCATGAAGGGCTCGCGCGTGAGCATCGGCCTGGTGATCGCGCTGGTGGGCGTCGCGGCGCTGTGGGTCTTCCTGTTCCGCACGCGGGCCGGGTTTGCCCAGCAGGTCGGCGGCCTGGCGCCGGCGGCTTCGCGCTACGCGGGTTTCTCGGCCCGGCGCGCGGTGTGGATTGCCTTGCTGACCTCGGGCGCCGCAGCGGGCCTCGCGGGTGCGCTCGAAGTCGCAGGCCCGATCGGCCAGCTCACGCCCTACCTGCCGGTGGGCTACGGCTTCGCGGCCATCATCGTGGCCTTCGTCGGGCGCTTGCATCCGGTCGGGATGGTGTTCTCGGCCATCCTGATGAGCATGTTCTACATCGGCGGCGAGCTGGCGCAATCGCGCCTCGGCTTGCCGAAGTCGCTGACCGGCGTGTTCCAGGGCTTGCTGCTGTTCACGCTGCTGGCTTGCGACACGCTCATCGCGTATCGCGTCCGGCGCAAGGCGGCACCGAAGCCGGCGCCTCTCTCCACCGGTACGGCCTCGCTGCAGGCCAGCACCCCCATCACTGCACAACCCGTCGCACGCGCCACTGAAGGAGCGCTCTGAACATGGACTCCTACGCACTCCTGCTGGGCTCGATGCTCAGCGCCGGCACCGTGCTGGCCATCGCCTCGCTCGGCCTGCTCATCAATGAGAAGGCCGGCATCGTCAACCTCGGCGCCGAGGGCGTGATGCTCTGCGCTGCCATCGCCGGCTTTGCCACCACCGTGCAGACCGGCAGCACCTGGATCGGCTTCCTGGCCGGCATGGCGGTGGGCGCCTTCCTGTCGGGCTTGTTCGGCCTGCTGGTCATCTGGCTCAACACCAACCAGTACGCGACCGGGCTGGCGCTGAGCCTGTTCGGAGTGGGCTTCTCGGCCTTTGCCGGCAAGGACTACGTGCAGGCCAAGCTGCCTGAGAGCGTGCAGTACCCGCTGCCGCTCCTGGGGGACATTCCTCTGGTCGGGCCGGCGCTGTTCCGGCACCACCCGATCGTCTATTTCGCCGTGTTCCTGACTTTCGCCCTGATCTGGTTCCTGTACCGGACGCGCTCCGGGCTGGTGCTGCGCTCGGTCGGCGAATCGCCCGATTCGGCGCATGCGCTGGGCTACCCGGTACGCCGCATCCGCCTGCTGGCCGTGATCGCAGGCGGCGCACTGTGCGGCCTGGCGGGCGCGTATCTGTCGGTGATCTACACCGGCTTGTGGGTCGAGAACATGGTGGCGGGCAAGGGTTGGATCGCGTTGGCGCTCACCACCTTCGCGACCTGGCGGCCGGCACGGGTGTTGCTTGGCGCCTACCTGTTCGGCGGGGTCACGATGCTGGGCTTCCACCTGCAAAGCGTGGGCGTGGACGTTCCCAGCCAGTTCCTGAACATGATGCCGTACGTCGCGACCATCGTGGTGCTGGCGCTGATTTCCCGCAACCCGGCGTTCATCCGTGTGAACATGCCGGCATCGATCGGGAAACCGTTCTACCCCGGCTCATAATCCGCCTTTGTGACTTTCTGTGTTTGCCAACCCGTCCCTTTGAGGATTTCCAACAATGACTGATCTGATGAACAAGCGCTCCCTGCTCAAGTTGGCCGCCCTGACCGCCGTGGCTTCGGCCGCACTGGTGGGTTGTGGCAAGAAGGAAGAAGCTGCGGCGCCGGCCGCCCCCGCCGCTCCGGCACCCACCGCCGCGGCGCCTGCGCCAGCCGCGGCCGCAGGTCCGCTGAACATCGCCTTTGCCTACGTGGGCCCCGTCGGCGACGGCGGCTGGACCTTCGCGCACGACAACGCCCGCAAGGCGGTGGAAAAGGAGTTCGGCGACAAGATCAAGACGACGTTCGTCGAGAGCGTGCCCGAATCGGCCGACGCCGAGCGCGTGTTCCGCGAAATGGCCGGCTCGGGCGCCAAGCTGATCTTCGGCACCACGTTCGGCTACATGGAGCCCATGCTCAAGATCGCGCCGGACTTCCCCGACGTGAAGTTCGAGCACGCCACCGGCTACAAGACCGCGCCGAACATGCGCACCTACGACAGCCGCACCTACGAAGGCGCCTACATGGCCGGCATCATTGCGGGCGGCATGACCAAGAGCAACCAGCTCGGCGTGGTCGGATCGGTGCCGATTCCCGAAGTGCTGCGCAACATCAACAGCTTCACCATGGGTGCGCAGTCGGTCAATCCGAAGATCACGACCAAGGTGGTGTGGGTCAACGAATGGTTCAGCCCGCCGAAGGAAACCGAGGCCGCCACCGCACTGATCAACGGCGGCGCCGACGTGCTGTTCCAGAACACCGACTCGCCGGCCGTGCTCAAGACCGCACAGGAAAAGGGCAAGCGCGCCTTCGGCTGGGATTCGGACATGACCGCCTACGGCCCGAAGGCCCACCTGGCTTCCGCCGTCATCAACTGGACGCCGTACTACATCAAGGCGACGCAGGACGTGCTGGACGGCAAGTGGACGACCGGCCAGAGCTGGTGGGGCGTGAAGGAGGGCGCGATCGACATCGTGTCAATTGCCGAAGACGTGCCCGCCGAGGTCAAGGCCAAGGTCGACGAGGCCAAGAAGGGCCTGAAGGACGGCAGCTTCCAGATCTGGAAGGGCCCGATCGTCGGCAACGACGGCAAGGAACTGATCGCCGCCGGCGCTGTGGCCGACGACAAGTTCCTGTCGGGCGTGAACTTCTACGTCAAGGGCGTGGACGGCAAGGTTCCGGGCGACAAGAAGTAAGCTCGCAACCTGCCATGGAAGGGTCGCCTCCCGGCGGCCCTTTTTCGTTTCCGGAGTCACACACGATGAACGTCAAGCCCGTTGCCGCCGACCGCCTGCCCGCTTTGCTGCGCGCCATGCCCAAGGCCGAACTGCACATGCATATCGAAGGCTCGCTCGAGCCCGAATTGATCTTCGCGCTGGCGCAGCGCAATGCGGTGAGCATCCCGTACGCGAGCGTCGAGGATTTGCGCCGCGCCTATGCCTTCACCAACCTGCAGAGCTTCCTCGACATCTACTACGCCGGCGCCAGCGTGCTCGTGAAGGAGCAGGACTTCTACGACATGGCCTGGGCCTACCTGGAGCGTGCGGCGGCCGACAACGTCGTTCACTGCGAGATGTTCTTCGACCCGCAGACGCACACGGCGCGCGGCGTGGACGTCAAGACCGTGATCGACGGGCTGCATCGCGCCTGCGTCGATGCGCAGGCGAAGCTCGGCGTGAGCGCATCGCTCATCCTCTGCTTCCTGCGCCACCTGAGCGAGCAGGACGCCTTCGAGACGCTGGAGCAGGCGCTGCCATACCGAGACAAATTCATCGGCATCGGGCTGGATTCGAGCGAACTGGGCCATCCGCCCGAGAAGTTCGCCAAGGTGTTTGCGCGCTGCCGCGAGCTGGGCTTCCATCTCGTGGCGCATGCAGGCGAAGAGGGGCCGCCGGAATACGTCTGGAGCGCGCTCGACGTGCTCAAGGTCGAGCGCATCGACCATGGGGTGCAGAGCAGCAAGGATCCGGCGCTGATGAAGCGGCTCGCGCAAGACAGGATCCCGCTGACGGTGTGCCCGCTGTCGAACCTCAAGCTTTGCGTGTTTCCCGACCTGTCGAAGCACAACCTCGGCGCCTTGCTCGATGCCGGCCTGGTTGCCACGGTCAATTCCGACGACCCAGCGTATTTCGGCGGCTACATGAACGAGAACTTCGTGCAGACCTTCGCCGCGACCGGACTCACCGCGCAGCAGGCCTGGCAGCTTGCGGCCAACAGCTTCCAGGGGAGCTTCATCGACGCGCCGGCCAAGAGCCGCTACATCGACCGCCTGAACGAGGCGTTCGCGGCCTTCGCCTAAAATCGCGTACCCGCTGCAGGCGTCCCGGCTGCAGCGGGTTTGTGTTTTTCCGGGGCCATGTAGAGGACCACCATGTACAAAAACCTCGTGGCCGCATTCGCGGCCGCCTGCTTTTTATCTCCCGCTTTCTCCCAATCCCCGGCACCCGCGGCCGCTCCGCTCAAGATCGGCTTCGTCTACGTCGCGCCGCTCACCGACGCCGGCTGGGTGCATCAGCATGAAGAAGGCCGCAAGGCCGTCGAAGCCGCGCTGCCCGGCAAGGTGAAGACCACCTATGTCGAAAACGTCTCCGAAGGCCCGGACGCCGAGCGCGTGATCCGCGACCTGGCCCAGCAGGGCAACAAGCTGATCTTCACGCCCAGCTTCGGCTACATGGAGCCGACCATGAAAGTGGCGCGTGACTTCCCCGACGTCAAGTTCGAATCGATCACCGGCTACAAGACCGCGGACAACGTCGCCATCGCCAATGCCCGCTACTACGAAGGGCGCTACCTGGCCGGGGTTGCCGCTGGCCGCATGACGAAGACGCACCTCGCAGGCTATGTCGCGGGCTTCCCGATTCCCGAAGTCTTGCAGGGCATCAATGCCTTCACGCTCGGCATGCGCTCGGTCGACCCGAAGGCGCAGGTCAAGGTGATCTGGCTCGACGAGTGGTTCAACCCGCCGAAGGAGCGCGACGCGGCGATGTCGCTGTTCAACCAGAACGCCGACGTGATCGCATTCCACACCGGCTCCACCGCCGTCATGACCGCGGCGCAGGAGCGCGGCAAGATGGCCGTGGCCTATCACTCCGACATGCGCAAGATCGCGCCCGACGCACAGATCGTCGCGGTCACGCACCAATGGGGCGGCTACTACACCCAGCGTGCCCGCGCGGTGCTCGACGGCACCTGGAAGAGCGGTTCGGTGTGGGGCGGCGTGAAGGAAGGAATGATCCGCGTCGGCGACTTCGGCACCAAGGTGCCCAAGGCTGTGCAGGACGAGGTGCTCGCACGGCAGCGAGACATCGCAAGCGGCAAGCTGCAGCCCTTCGCCGCAGCCGCCGACGTGCGCGACAACCAGGGCCGCGTCATGATCCCGCGCGGCACATCGCTGACCGACGCGCAGATCCTGCAGATGAACTGGCTGGTGGACGGCGTGCAGGGCAAGGTCGGCCGCCAAGGCACTTGATCGCTCAGTCGATGAAGCCGCGCGCGCGTTACCTGCGGTGATGGCGCGGGCCGGATGTCGTCGCGAAGAGCCGTTCACCTTCGAGGCTGAAGACCGTGCCGCCGTACTGCGAGCGCATCACGCCGGCGACCGCCGTGACGGCCGTCATGAAGGCGCCTTCAAGCCACCCCCCGTGGTGGCTCATGCTGTCCCCCGCAACGAACAGCCGCTGCTTTGGCTGTGTGCTGGCCTCGGCACTGAGCACGCTGGTGCGGTAGTGGTCATAGAGCGCGTTCGAGAAGGCCGTTTCACTGGCCCAGTCGAGCTTGAATCCGCCGCGTCCGTCCTGGTCGGCCGACCAGTCGTACATGTAGCCGGTGCTCTGAGTCGCGTTCGCTAGCATGTTCGAGACCCAGAACTCCTGCACGGTGTCACCATTGTTGACCTGCGCGAAGCGATTGGCATCCTGGGCGTGACGCCAGCGCAGCGTGGCGTCCTGGGCCGATCCCGCGTAGGCGGACAGTCCCCGCAACCTAGAGGCTTCGTTGGTCGCCTCGTCGCCCCAGGCATAGGAGGCAAGGACGTTGGTGGTGCCCAACTGCCCGTCGAGGCAGTAGGTAGCCGCCAGGTCAGTGTCGGAAAGGACCATCTTCACCCGCTTGGTGCCCAAGGGGTTCACCGGAGCAAATGTGTTGAACTCGGCCGTGGGCAGGTCGGTGAAGTACTTGGTCGTGCGCATCATGTGCATGTTCTTCAGCGCCGCATACAAGTTGCCACTGCCGCCCTTTTGCAGATCGAAAGGGTGCAGCAGCGCCTCCGTCGTCGTGTAAGTAAGAATCCCGCCCTTCACCTCGAAACGCAAGGTGCTGCCGGCGGGAATCTGCTCACCGGCCTGCATGCCTGCAAACGGCTCGAGGATGCGTTGCGCCGCATGGTGGGAGGTGGCGACGATGACGTAGTCGTGCGTCGATGTCGCGATCGCGTCCGTCGCCTTGTCGTAGCGCACGACGACCAGCTTCGCGTTCCCGGCCTGACGGCCGATGAACAGCACCTTGCCTATCGTCTCGGTGCGCTGGATGATGTCCAGGCCCTGTATCAGCCGGGATGGGAAGTCCGTGTTGGTGCTGGCGCTGGTGCCCGTGTTGCCCGGGAAAAGGTACTCGTCGCTGTAGTTCCAGATGAGCAGTCGCGCGATCTCGTTGAATGTGACGTTGTTCAGAGCGCGGAAGCCGCCTGTGCCGAAGCCGTAGCGACCGAACAGTTCGATGTAGTAGGAGCGGTCCCGCGTGGCCGTGATCTGGATGGTGCCGGCGTTGATGAGTTGCTCGATGGCGTCCTGGACGATATCGATCAAGGGTACGTCGTAGTCCTTGAGGAAGCTGTCCCACTCTTTCCAGACCTGCAGGACCTGCACATCGCTCATGCCGAGGATGGTGGGGGCCTGCCCCGCGTTGCCGACCAGGATGGTGGTGAAGTAGCCCACCGAGCGGCTGTAGGTGGAGTCAACCACCTGCGTCAGCATGTAGTTGATGACGCCGTTCTTGACGGCCTCCATCGTGGCGAAGTTCTGGACCTGTTGCGCATCGTTCATCCCTGCGATTGCAACGCCGGTACCGGTGTCGTCGATCTCGAAGACAACGTTCATGTCGCGGAACAGGAATTGCGTTGGCACCCGGCCCGGGTTGGGAAAGCGCGTGAGCGCCACGCCACCGCCGTTGGGATAGGCCTTGCCGATGTAGTTCCAGGTCAGCAGAGCAATCGACGGAAAGCGCATGCAGCCGATTTCCTGATAGTTGGGCCCCGGCTTGACGGTGAAGATGCGCCCGTACTTGCCCGAATAGGTGACCAAGGTGGTTTCGGGGTCCTCCTCGACCTCGGAGTCGTAGTTGAAGTTGGTGACGTTGAATGTCGCGCTGGGGTTGTTGCGGGCGATCTCGTTGAACTCCGTCATTGCCGCCACTGCGCCGGCGCCACGCCCGACGATGCAGATGTCGAGTGGCCCGCTGGCCAGCACGGCGGGCTTGATCATCTGGCCCATCACGACGCTCTTCCACCGTACCAGCGGCTGATCGGGATAGTAGACATCCTGGGCCCTGAAGTTGTCGACGGTAGGAGTCACGGTTGGCGCGCGACCGGCGGCCTGGTGTTGAATTCGCAGCATGTTTTTTTCCTTGATTGTTGAGATGCGAGAGCGTTTCGAAGCCCGCGACACGCGCCCGCATGTCATGACGGGACAATTCAGTTCACGCGGCAATACGAGACTTTGAACACGCTCTTTAGGTGTACGTGGCGGGGCTAGATCTGACATCTGGCCGGCCGGATGGATGTGAACGTGGCAGTGGGTGATGAGTTTCTCCTTTGCGAGGTCGAGTGAATCGAGGAACGTCTGCATGGGGTCTAGGCGTCAAGGTCGCTGTGCAAGTCTTGGATCGATTCGTAGATCTTTCTGCGCTGGGTGATGCCGGCGAACATGGCGTCGCTTGCGTACCAGGTCTGGCACCTCAATTCGGCTGAGGTGGCGGCATAGTGATCACCGTAGACCTTGAGGTTTTCGACCGCCTTTTCGATCTTGGGTGCAGGCAGTAACCCGCCACGGCATATGCCCGGGTCGGGGTTCCAGGACAGATCAAGCCTGGGCGACTCGTCGCTGAGACGCCGCAATCGTCATGACGGCCGCACAGGTGATTAGAGCGATACCCGAGACTTGCGCGATCGACACTCGTTCGTCCAATACAAGCCACGACAGCAGCAGCGAGAAAACGACACTCAGGTACTGCAGCGACGCAGAAACGATCTGGCTTCCCGATCCGAACGCCTTGGAGACACCAAATTGCCCGAGAGCACCGAAGATCCCTGCGACCCCGAGGAGCACGTAACCGACGGGTTGGGCGGTGAACTCCAGCCTGGCTAGGGATGTGAGGGGAAATGAGAAGAGGGCGGCCGTCATCGAAAAGTAGAACACCATCTGCCACTCGTTCTCCCCCGCATTCTTGAGGGCTCGCACATCCTTGAACGCAAGCGCGGCCACAAAGGCGGCTGCCACCCCCAACAGCACGGGTAGCACATCGCTTGCGCCAAGGGTGCTGCCAAATGGGTTGAGCATGATCAGCACTCCAAAGAAGCCTAGCAAGACGAACGCAAGCTCGCTCCTCGTTGGCCGGGATTGCTGACCGCCAACCCAGTACAGGATCAAGCCCAAGAAGAGGGGCGACATGTAGTTCAGCGTTACCGACACCCCCATGGGCAGCACACCCAGGGTGTAGTACCAAGTACTCATCGACACTAGGCCGCAAATGCTTCTGCGCGCGTGGACCGAGAAGACCCGGGTTCTTAGCCTGAATCTAAAAAATAGGTTCAGTCCGAGCACGAAGGCGATCGACGAGGTGGACCGCAAGAAGAGGATGTCGGCGACCGAGAACTTAGGCGACTGCAACTTGATGATGAACGCCATCAGAGTGAAGCTGCTCGTCGCCAAGAGCATCCATGCGACGCTGTACATGGCGGTCACCCCCATGAGGGCTGCACAACTACCTGCACAGGTAGTTGTGCCTCGCGAGGTCACGCGAATTCCTCGTCGAGAACCACAGTGGTTACGCCAGCCTCGGGGGTGACGCCCATCAGCGAGGCGCCAGTTGTCGTGATACGGAGCAGGCGACGCACCTGATCCTGAGGCAAGTCTTTGGTTGTTGCCGAATGAAGCAAACTGCGGTTGTCCCAAACGACTACATCGAAGGGCCTCCACTTATGGCAATGCACATACTCACTCTTTGTTGCATGAGCTATCAGCGAATCAATCAATTTGTCGCTATCCTCTTGGCTCAAGCCCTCGATGCCAATCACGGACCCAATAATTCGCGGTGCAATGTGTAGGGATTCTGCGCCGGTTTCCGGATGCTGCTTGACCAACGGATGCACGACCTCCGGCGTATCCCGGCGTTCTGCCTCCCCTACAAACTTCCAACGGGCCCATGGATCGTCCCGGTTCGGCGACCAGCGGTACTGATGCCGCAATCGCAGACTCCGCAGGAATTCCTTTTCATGTTCTGGAATGTCCTCATAGGCCGCCTCCAGATTCGCAAACAAAGTGTCGCCCCCCGCGCTGGGAATTTCCGTTCCAATAAGCATCGTTGCGCCGGCCGTGACAGGCTTGTATGACGAGTCAGCGTGCCACCCATCTCCGAAGTACTTCATGACGTCGTTGCGCCCCTTCTCCGACTGGTTGGACAGCATCGTCAGTGTGGAGATTTTGGGGTGGCGCATGGCTCGCACATGGTGCTCTTCAGCTTTGCCAAAAATAGTCCCAAATTCGACGAAGTCCTCTATCGAGATGTCCTGATCTCGAAAAACCAAGACCTTATGCTCCAGAAAGAGCTTGGCAATTTCGCCCCGATACGCTCGGACGCTGTCCACGCTGATTCGAAAATCCGTGACCTCGCCCACGAACGTGTTTGTAACCCTCTTTACCTTCACCTTTGTCCCCCTTGATTGATCAATGTGCGCACTTTACATGCAATCAATGAGGGCCAAAGAAGTGATTATTGTATGAATATAAAAGCTAGTAATATGGATGGTTGGTTCGCAGCCGTCATTGGATCGCTCGATACAAAGCCGCTGTACAGCAGGATCTTCGTGGCTATCGATCAGGCAATCAGGGAGGGGATGGTTCAGGCGGGGGACGTTCTGCCGACCCAGCGGGAACTCGCGCAAAGAATTGGATGGCCACTCAGTACGGTGACGCGCGGCTATCAAGATGCCGTCTCACGTGGACTCATACGCACCGACCGCAGGAACGGGAGTACGGTGCTCGGCAAGGACGAAACTGGACATGTGCGAAGAGACGCCCCTCTCGTGCCACCCTCGTTTTTCGAGCAATCCGACGTCTACGACCTCACGAAGCAGGCTTTGATCAGCCCGCTGTACGCAGAGAGCGTGAAGCACGCACTGGCAACCCTCTCAGACAATCCCGCAGCGCTGTTCAACAACTTACGCTACAGCTCAGGGCAGTTGGATGTCAATGCGCGCAAGAGCTTCATTGAATTCTTCGCAGCGCACTATCAACTGTCGTTGGATGCACAGAACCTCATCCTCACCTCGGGTGCCCAGAATGCGCTCGTATGCGCTTTGCTGTCACTGTTCTCTCCTGGGGACAACATTGGCTGTGAGCACTTCACCTATCGTGGTCTTCAGTACGCGGCTCGCATCGCCAGGCTCAACCTGATACCTATCGAGATGGATGAAAGGGGGATAAAGCCTGACAGGTTGCAGGCCGCCATTGTTGCCCACAGCATCAAAGGTGTGGTGTGTGTCCCCAACTACCAGAACCCAACAGCAACCACCATGAGTGAGGAGCGCCGGAGGGAAGTGGCCTCGGTCGCGGCGCGGCACCGAATTCTCGTAATTGAGGACGACGTCTACGGCCTGCTGGCAGGCAACAAGATCGCCCCCATCTTCAGCCACTACCCAGAAGGCACATTTCTCATCAACGGGGTGTCAAAGGCTTTGGGGCCAGGGTTGCGAGTCGGGGTGATCATCTGCCCAGCAAAGTTCGACATTCAACTCAGTACAGCGGTGCGTGCCACGACTTGGATGCCATCGCAGGTCGACGTATCAGTCATCGGCTCCATGCTTGCCAATCGGTCCGCCTCAAGAATCATCGAGCAGAACAAGAAGATCCTGAATCACAGAACCTCGAGACTGGTCGAGCTACTAAAGGGGCATCGCGTTTCGTTTGGTGTTTGTTGCCCGCATGCGGTTGTACATCTTCCTCCGACACTTAGACCGGCATTGCTCATTGATTGGTTGCAGGCCGAACGGATCCATGTCGAGGGTGCTGACCTTTTCACGATAGGCGAGCATTCAGGTAACTTCATTCGAATCAACCTGACCGGCGTGTTCAAGGACGAGAACTTCAACTACGCGATTGGCAGGATCGCAACAGCGCTCACTGCGCACGCCGACTTGTTGTAGATCCGGGTTGCGCGCGGGACATGAGTTCTTTCTTTTCATCAGCGCCCGCCCGTTTGGATGGTAAGCAGCCATGATGGGTATGACTTGCCCGGTTTAGTCGAGACGAGAAGACGCGCAAGCGCGAGTTCCTCGACGAGATGGATCGGGTGGTGCCTTGGAGTGCGCTGGTTCAGATCGTCGAGCCGCACAGCCCGCGGGCCAAGACCGCTCGCCCGCCGTTTGCGATTGAGAGGATGCTGCGCATTCACTACCTTCAACAGTGGTTCGGGCTGAGCGCGCGCCGCGTGTGTTTTGCAGGCTATCCTTAGAACTCAGAGGAGCACGAATGGGATTCCATGTTGGTTGGATCGCAGTGAAGGGGAATACACCCGGCAAGGGCAATGCTTGGAGGCAATCAACTTGAGCAAGTGCGAGAGCATTTCTATCCAAAGACTACGGTTCTCGCCTATAGGTGGCCCCGTGGTTGAGCAGGAAGCACATCCCGGAGCGCGGGTGCGGCCTATCCACTTTGCGGCGTGTTCAGATTTGCGCGGCCCGCGCGGTGCTCGACGGCACCTGGAAGAGCGGTTCGGTGTGGGGCGGCGTGAAGGAAGGAATGATCCGCGTCGGCGACTTCGGCACCAAGGTGCCCAAGGCCGTGCAGGACGAGGTGCTCGCACGGCAGCGAGACATCGCAAGCGGCAAGCTGCAGCCCTTCGCCGCGACCGCCGACGTGCGTGACAACCAGGGCCGCGTCATGATCCCTCGCGGCACATCGCTGACCGATGCGCAGATCCTGCAGATGAACCGGCTGGTGGACGGCGTGCAGGGCAAGGTCGGTCGGCAAGGCTCGTGACAGTGCACGAGCGAGGCCGGCGGCCGGCACCGCTCAGTCGATGAAGCCGCGCTCGCGCTGGAAGTAGGCGGCATCCGCCGGCACGGCCTTGACCCGCATCGCCGGCTGTCCCGCGTAGAGCGCGCACTCTTCCACGTGCGCCTTGTTGAGTAGCGAGCCGGCGCCGAGAACGCACCTGTCAGGCAGCACCGCGCCGCCGATCACGGTCACGCGCGTGCCCACCAGGCAATAGGCGCCGATGGAGATCGGCTTGCAGTCCTGGCGCGCCGTCACCACGTCGATGCCATGCGTGATGATTTGCGAGTGATAGCCCGCCATGGTGGTGAAGGCGCCGATCTCCACGCGGTCCGTGCAGTCGATGATGTGCGACTTGGTGATGGCGGCATGCGCGCCAAGCAGCAGGGCAGGGTCGCGTCCAGTGCGGTGCGTGAAGTGGGCGCCGGCGGGCGGGTGGCCCGTGATCCAGTTGCCCCGCTCGATGCTCGAATACTCTGCGCACACCAGGCGCCCGAGGTGGATCGCGACATTGAGATGTCCGATGTATGCATGCTCGCCCATTTCCAGTTCACCCGGGAAGACGTACGACAGCCCGATGCGCGCACTGTCCGCGATGCGGTAGCCCCACACCTTGCGCAGCAGCCAGCGCTTGAGGGGCCAGGGCATCGCGACAACGATCAGCGACAGCAGCTTTTTCATGAAGTCTGCCGGGCGTCGATCGCCTTGCGGTAGGTGTCGACGTATCCCTGGGCCATGCGCTCCGAGGAGAAGGACGCGGCATTTTCGAGACCCAGCCTGCGCATTTCGTCCAGCCGGGGCGCGGCCTCTTCGATCGCAGTCGCGAGGCCGTCGGCGTCTTCGGGATCGACGTACACCGCGGCTGTACCACCGATCTCGTTCATCGGCGCTAGATCGGAGGTGAACACCGGGCAGCCGCAGGCCTGCGCCTCGATGATGGGCCAGCCGAAGCCCTCCTGCAGCGAGGGAAACAGCAAGGCTGTGGCACGGGTGTAGAGCGCGCACAAGTCTTCATGGGACACGTTCTGGATCGCCACGACCTTGTCGGATACGCCGCCGGCGAGTGCAACTTCGGCCAATGGCGGCGACAAGGGAACCCCCACGATCAACAGCTTGTCGACCAGCGGGGCGTGCCCGTTGGCGACGCTGCGCCGCTGCAGTTCGATGAATGTCTTGAGCACCGTGATCCGGTTCTTGCGCGGCAGGTCGAGGCCGATGTGCATCAGATAGCGCTCTTGCGGACCCAGGCCGGCTCTCTGGACCGCGGACGCGGCGACTTCCGGCGCGACGGGCGCAAAGGCGGCATTGAGGCCATTCAGCACCACATCGACCCTCTGTTGCTCGGCCAGGCGCAGCGCGAGCAGGTGGCGTCGTGTCAGGTGCGAAACGCAGGCGATCTCGTCCGCGCGACCCAGCCCTCGCGAAATCAGCCGCTGGAACAAGCGTCCGGTCCAACTCATGGTCCAGCCGGGAATCATTCCGAGGGACGCCTGTATCGCAATCACGTCGTGGCACGTCACGATGTTCGGCTTTTCGACCACCCGGGGCACGTACATCGCGTTGGAATGGTCCGTGATATGGACCACATCGGCCCAGCGCAGGTGCCGCTTCAGCGTGAGGGGGAACAGCACGAACTTGTCGAAGTAGCCCGCCCACTTCCTGGGCAGCCGGTGCGGCCAGGGCAGGCGCCGCAACAGTGGCGTGGGCGTGAGCAGGCGCACATCATGGCCGAGCCGCGCGACTTCGCGTTGGATGACAGTCTGGAACAGCAGCATGCTCGTCTGCTCGTCCAAATGGAGGTTACCTATCAGGAGCACTTTCATTGATTTGCAGGGATTCTGGGGAAAGGGTCGTGTGGTGGTGGAAAGGTGCCCCCCTGGAAGCCGCGACCATTGTGTACGGTTGCGGATACTAATTATCGGTTTACGAGCACTATTGCCGTACTGTTTCTGCGTAAGCTAACCTCCATGAAAGCCTACCGTGCCTCACTTTTGCGATTTGACTTGGATGGAGGCGTACTGTTTGACGAAGATGGCTTGCTGGTCGTCGGCCCCGACTCGCAGGGCCGGCAGGTCGTGCAGGACGCCGGGCCCTGGCATGAACTGGCTCCCCGCCATGCCGGCCTGGATGCAACACGCCTGCCCGGCCGCATCCTGGCGCCGGGATTCATCGACATGCACATCCACTTTCCGCAGACCGACATCATCGGAGCGCCAGCGGACGGGCTGCTTCCATGGCTGGAAAACTACACATTTCCAGCCGAGAGCCAGTTTTCCGATCCGGCGCATGCAGCGCAGGTAGCTGACGTATTCCTGGACGAATTGGCGCGCAACGGCGTGACCACCGCACTGACCTTCGCCACGTCGCACCCGGCCTCCGTCAACGCCATCTTTTCGGCGGCGCAGCGACGCAAGTTGCGCATGATTGCAGGCAAGGTCCTGCAGGATCGCCATTCGCCCGACGGTGTACGGGATCAAACTGAACAGAGCCTGATCGACACGGAAGAGTTGATCAAGCGCTGGCACAACGTCGACCGCCTGGGTTACGCCATCACGCCCCGCTTTGCGCCGACCTGCACGGACGAGCAATTGCGCGGCGCCGGTGAACTGGCCGCCCGTTATTCCGATACCTGGATCCACACCCACGTTGCCGAGAACGAGGACGAGGTGAAGTGGGTGATGAAGCTGTTTCCCAAGGCGCGCTCCTATCTGGATGTCTACCTCGGCTTCGACCTGATGCGTGCCCGCTCGGTGTACGCGCATTGCATCCATTTCGACGACGACGACCGCCGGCTCATGCGTGAAACCGGTGCGGCTGCCGCCGTCAGCCCCACCAGCAACCTGTTCCTGGGCAGCGGGTTCTTCGATTTCGAGGGTGCGAATCGCATCGGCTACCACTACGGACTGGCCAGCGACGTCGGCGGTGGCACCAGCTTCAGCCCGTTTCACACCATGCTTGCTGCCTACTACGTCGGTCGCGAAGGCCGGACCAAGCCCGGCATGAGCATCGCTCCGTCGCAACTCTGGTGGCGTCACACCGCGGGCGCCGCGCGCGCACTCGGGCTCGATGGCGTTGTCGGCAACCTGCTTCCCGGCTGCGAGGCCGACTTCCTGGTGCTGAACCTCAAGGCGACCCCGCTGCTGGCGCGCAAGACCGGGCGCGCAAACAACCTGGAGGAACTGTTGTTCTCGCTGATCGTGCTCGGCGACGACCGCGTGATCGAACGCACGGTCATCTCGCAAGCGGAACCCATTGCGGGCGGCGTGCCAAAATCCGCGCCAACTTTCCGCAGCCCCGACTTCACATGAGCATCAAGAGCGACAAATGGATCCGGCGCATGGCCGAACGCAACGGCATGATCGAGCCCTTTGAGCCAGGCCAGATCCGCGAGCGCGACGGCCACAAGATCATCAGCTACGGCACCTCGAGCTACGGCTACGACATCCGGTGCGCGCCCGAGTTCAAGGTGTTCACCAACATCCACAGCACGGTGGTCGACCCGAAGAACTTCGACGAGAAGAGCTTCGTCGACATGCACGGCGAGTACTGCATCATCCCGCCCAACAGCTTTGCGCTGGCGCGCACGGTCGAGTACTTCCGCATTCCGCGCAACGTGCTGACCATCTGCCTCGGCAAGAGCACTTACGCGCGCTGCGGCATCATTGTCAACGTGACGCCCTTCGAGCCCGAATGGGAAGGCTACGTCACACTCGAATTCAGCAACACCACGCCGCTGCCCGCCAAGATCTATGCGGGCGAGGGCTGTGCGCAAGTGCTGTTCTTCGAGAGCGACGAGGTCTGCGAGACCAGCTACAAGGACCGTGGCGGCAAGTACCAGGGTCAGCGTGGCGTGACGCTGCCCAAGGCCTGAGTTACAGCGCCTGCTTACGCAGCGCGCCACCCCTTCGCCCCACCCCTGCGCGCCACCCCTGCGCGCCACCCCTCGCGCAGCGTCATTCCCTGATGAGAGTCGCGTGGGCCGCGCCCGCTGGCGTCATGACGGCCGGTTACACGCGCAGGCTCTGAGCCGGTACTATTCAAGCGCTATCCGGCCTGCGCCGGTGAGGAGACAACCATGAGATGGGAAGGCAACGAGCAGTCGGACAACGTCGAAGACCGCCGCGATGGCGGTGGAGGGGGCGGATTCATCGGCGGCCGCAGCATCGGCATTGGCACGATTGCGATTGCGTTGATTGGCGGATGGATCTTCGGGATCAATCCGCTCACCGTGCTGGGCCTGCTCACCGGTGGCGGCTCACCCCAGGTGCAGCAAGAATCCGGACCGGCCCCCAAGCCGCCGAGCAATGACCGCGAAGCGGCCTTCGTGTCCACCGTGCTGAGAAACACCGAAGTGGTGTGGACGGCGATATTCCAGCAGAACGGCAAGACCTACACGCCGCCGCGCCTCGTGCTGTTTCGCAACGCCACGCCCACCGCATGCGGCACGGGCCAGTCGGCGATGGGCCCGTTCTACTGCCCGGGCGACAAGAAGGTCTACATCGACCTCGCGTTCTACGACACGCTCAAGAACAAACTCGGCGCGCCGGGCGAATTTGCGCAGGCCTATGTCATCGCGCACGAGGTCGGCCATCACGTGCAGGACGAACTCGGCGTGACCGGCAAGGTCGATGCAATGCGCAATCGCCTGAGCGAAACCCAGAACAACGCCCTGAGCGTGCGCGTCGAGCTGCAGGCGGACTGCTTCGCTGGCGTGTGGGCGCGCAACTCGCAGGAGTCGAAGCAATGGCTCGACCCTGGCGACATCGAGGCAGCCATGAATGCCGCCCAGAAGATTGGCGACGATGCCCTGCAGCGCTCCGCCGGCCGGGCCGTGGTGCCCGACAGCTTCACCCACGGCACCAGTGCCCAGCGCCAGCGCTGGTTTGGCGCGGGCTTCCAGAGCGGGAAAATCCAGTCCTGCGATACCTTCGCCGCGCGCAGCCTTTAGGCGGTCGAGTCCACCGCGGCCTTGCCCTTGGGGCTTGGCATCGCGGCGTCCAGCATGTGTGCTGCGATGGCGCGCGCGGTGGCCGCGGCGCCGCTGCCGAACTCGAGTTGGCCGGAGACCGAGGCACCGTCGTAGAGCAGCACCAGCTGTCGCGCAAGATTTTCCGGGTCTGCAGCGCCGGCGTCCTTTGCAAGCCCGGTGAACAAGTCCTTCATCCAGCCCCGCGCCTCGTCGCAAGTGGACTTGATAGCGCTGCCCGACTTTGACTCGCTGGCCGCCCGGTTGAACGCACAACCGCGGAAGTTGGGCGCCGCCATCAGTTCTCCCATCGCATCAAAGACGCCCAAGAGCCTGTCGCGCGGTGTCTCGTATGCCGCCAGCTTGCTGGTGAGACGCAGTTTTCGCGCCTCTTGCCGCGACTGCAGGTAGGCGCGGATCAACTCCTCCTTGCTGCCGAAGCAGTCATAGAGCGATGCCTTGGCCACGCCGGCACGCTCGATCACCCGTTCGATGCCGACAGTGTTGATGCCACCTTCGTAGAACAACTCGTCGGCGGCGGCCAGCAAGCGCTCGCGGGCAGAGCGGCGTTCCGGTGGAGGGGATTTTTTCGTTTCCATGGGCTTGACATTACCAGACCGGTCTGTACACTGCAAGCAAATCAGACAGACCAGTCTGTTTGAAGTTTGAATCAATCCCTCCTTGTTCGAAGGTGACTTCATGAACCAAGTGACTTCCGTGGCCTCGTCGGGCCAAGCGTTCTGGAGTGGGCGTCGGCTCACGCCCAACGCGGCTTTCCTGCTCCAGGCCTCGATGACGCTGGGCTTTCTTGCTGGCTCCAGCGCGCCAACGCCGTTCTACCGGATTTACCAGCAGATGTGGGGTTTCTCATCGACGATGCTGACCGTAGCCTTCGGTATCTATGCCATCGCCGTGCTGCTGGCGCTGCTGTTCGGCGGGCGGTTGTCGGACCACGTCGGACGCCGTCCGGTGCTGATCGGCGCGGCACTGGCGCAGGCGATCAGCATGTTGATCTTTGCGACTGCGGGTGACCTGGCGGACTTGCTGCTTGCGCGTGTCATCCAGGGCGTCTCCGCGGGCGCGGCCATCGCTGCCGCCGGCGCCGGATTGCTCGACATCGACAAGGGCAAGGGCGCCCTGGCGAACTCGGTTGCGCCGATGCTGGGGACCGCGGTGGGCGGCTTGCTTGCGGGGCTGATGATCCGTTTCCTGCCGGCGCCGATGCATCTGGTCTACGCGGTCCTGGCCGTGGTGTTCGTGGTGCAGGGCGTGCTCATGTACTTCACGGAAGAAACTGCCGCCGTCAAAGGCGGTGCCCTGGCATCACTTCGGCCTCGCATGTCGGTTCCGCCCGCCATCCGCGGCGCCTTGCTGCGGGTGACGCCGGTGCTCATTTCGGCGTGGGCGCTGGCCGGCTTCTACGCTTCGCTCGGCCCGACGCTGGTCGTCAGCCTCGCCGGGACGTCTTCGGTGCTTCTCGGCAGCAGCGCCCTTTTCGTGTTGGCGGGCAGCGGCGCGGCGACTGTCATGGCGAGCAAGAACCTGCCTCCTCATACCCTGATGCGGCTGGGTGCCGCGGCGCTGGTGACCGGCATGTCGACGGCCACGTTCGCCGTCTCACTGCATTCGCCGTTGTTGTTCCTGCTGGGCACGGCCGTGGCGGGTGTGGGATTCGGGGCCGGTTTCCAGGGGGCGCTGCGAACAATCGTGACGCTGATCCAGCCGCAGGATCGCGCCGGTGTGCTTGCCGTCCTGTTCGTCATCTCGTATCTCGCGATGGGCCTGCCGGCGATGGTCGCGGGGTATGACGTCGCGCATCAGGGAGACATTGCGCGCACCGCGTACGAGTTCGGCTCGGGCGTGATCTTCCTCGCGCTGACGGCGCTCCTGGGAACGGTACGACGGTAGGCTGGAAGCGCTGACGGAGGGTTTTCTCTGGTTTTTTTGCTGATTTTTGCGGCAGTGCGACAATAGAGGGTTAATGACTAGTTCTTTTTCCAATCTTTCGCTGGCTGAACCGCTGGCACGCGCCGTCGCCGAAATGGGCTACGAAACCATGACGCCGATCCAGGAGCAGGCCATCCCGGTTGTGCTCGCGGGCCAGGACGTGATGGGCGCCGCCCAGACCGGCACCGGCAAGACGGCTGCTTTCGCGCTACCGCTGCTGCAGCGCATGCTCGCGCACGAGAACGCCTCGACGTCGCCGGCACGCCACCCCGTGCGTGCGCTGGTGCTGCTGCCCACGCGCGAACTGGCCGTTCAGGTCGCCCAGCAGGTCGAGTTGTACGCCAAGTACACGAACCTGCGCAGCGCCGTCGTATTCGGCGGCATGGACATGAAGCCGCAAACGCTGGAGTTGAAGAAAGGTGTCGAAGTCCTCGTTGCGACGCCCGGCCGTCTGCTCGACCACATCGAGGCCAAGAACGCGGTGCTCAACCAGGTCGAATACGTCGTGCTCGACGAGGCCGATCGCATGCTCGACATCGGCTTCCTGCCCGACCTGCAGCGCATCCTCAGCTACCTGCCCAAGCAACGCACCACGCTGTTGTTCTCGGCCACGTTCTCGCCTGAAATCAAGCGCCTGGCCAACAGTTACCTGCAGAACCCGGTCACCATCGAAGTCGCCCGGCCGAACGAAACCGCCTCCACCGTCGAACAGCATTTCTACAGCGTGAGCGACGAAGACAAGCGCCGCGCGCTCAAGCAGATCGTCAAGCAGCGCGGCATCACGCAGGCCTTTGTGTTCGTCAACAGCAAGCTGGGCTGCGCGCGCCTGGCGCGTTCGCTCGAACGGGAAGGCCTCAAGACGACGGCGCTGCATGGCGACAAGAGCCAGGACGAGCGGCTCAAGGCGCTCGATGCGTTCAAGAAGGGCGAGGTCGACCTGCTCGTATGCACCGACGTCGCGGCGCGCGGCCTCGACATCAAGGACGTGCCGGCGGTGTTCAACTTCGACATCCCGTTCAACGCCGAGGATTACGTCCATCGCATCGGCCGCACCGGCCGTGCCGGCGCGTCCGGCCTGGCCCTGAGCTTTGCCAGCGGCGGCAACGATGTGCGCCTCGTGGCCGACATCGAGAAACTGATCAAGAACAAGATCGAGCTGGAAGCCCTGGAGTTCGACGAAGACCGGCCGCGTGGGCGCATCAACGACGGCCGTCGCCACTGGCGCGAAGAGGGCGAGGCAGGCGATGCGCGTGATGTGCTCGACGCGCCGCGCGAGCGTAGTGGCGAATCGCGCGGCCTGCGCGGCGGTGGCCGCCCGCACCGCGCGCCTGCCGCACCGCGCGACCCGTTCTTCGACCAACCCTATGAGCCGGGCCAGCGCGAGGCGGCGGCGGCATGGGAAGCAGCCGGCAAGAGCGTGCCTACGGTGCGCGGGATCTCGGCCAACATCAAGAGCAAGCGCAAGGTCGCCGCGCTGTTCAAGACGCCTGAGCCGAGCAACTGAATCTCGGTCCGGAAACGATGACAAAAGCCCGGTTCAGCCGGGCTTTTGACTTTGGGCGCACTCCACCTTGATCTGCTCGCGCTCTGCCGCCGTGGCGCCGATGCGTGCCGCGCTCAGGCAGCCGCCCCAGACGCAGCCGGTGTCGGTCGACAGCAAACCGGGACGCGACAACCAGCCCAGCGTGGACCAGTGGCCAAAAGCAACTGTTGCCTTGGCGGTACGTCGGCCCGGCACGTCGAACCAGGGCATGAATCCGGGCGGCGCCGCGCTGGCGTCGTCCTTGACCTCGAACTCCATCACGCCGTCGGCATTGCAAAAGCGCAACCGCGTGAGTGCGTTGACGATCACGCGCAGGCGGGCGTCGCCGGTCAGGGAGTCTCGCCACTGTGTCGGCTCGTTGCCGTACATGGAATGCAGGAATTCACCGAATGCGGAGCCCTGCAGTACGGATTCGACTTCCGAGGCGAATGCCAGTACGTCACCGACGTTCCATTGCGGCAGCACGCCGGCATGGACCATCAACAGGTCGGAGCCGCCAACGTTTTCGTGCAGTGCCATGTGCTGGTGGCGCAGCCAATCGAGCAGCGCATCGCGGTCGGGCGCATCCAGCACGCCCGCCAGCGTGTCGCGCCGGCCTGCCTTGTGTGCGCCCATCGCGACCGCCAGCAGATGCAGGTCGTGATTGCCGAGCAGGCTGCGCGCCGACGCGCCATAGCCCTGCACCCGACGCAGGACGGTTGCCGACCCGGGACCGCGGTTGACCATGTCGCCAAGCAACACCAGCCGGTCGCGGCTCGGCGAGAAATCGATCTTGTCCAGCAGCCGCCCCAGCGCGTCGTCGCAGCCCTGCACATCGCCTATCAAGTAAAGTGCCATGCTTCCCATTCTCTCGCGCGTACATGGATGTCTTTCTGCTGGCCGTGCTGACGACGCTCAATGCGTTGTTCTCCATGTCCGAAATGGCCCTTTCGACCAGCCGCCGTGCAAGGCTAGCGGCCATGGCCGAAAGCGGCGATGCCGGTGCCGTGGCGGCGCTGCGCTTGATGGAAGACCCGACGCAGTTTCTCTCCACCGTGCAAATCGGCATCACGTCGATCAGCATGCTCAGCGGCATCGTGGGCGAGGCCGCCTTTGCGGCGCCGCTGGCCGAATGGTTCGAAATCCTGGGCATGGGCAAAGGTGCTGCCAGCGTGGTTTCGACCGGCCTGGTGGTGACCGTCATTACTTTTTTCACCATTCTGGTCGGAGAACTGGTGCCCAAGCGCATCGGGCAGTTGTACCCCGAGCCGGTGTCGCGCTGGGTTTCGCGGCCCATGCGCGCCGTGGCCACCGGCGCCAAGCCCTTCGTGCTGTTGCTGTCGAGCGCCACCGCCATGATCCTGCGTTTGCTGCGCATCGATGCCAACGCGGCGCGCGTTGTCACCGAGGAGGAAATCTCGGCCAGCCTGGAGGAGGGCGTCGACGCCGGTGTCATCGAGCACCACGAGCACCAGATGGTGCGCAACGTGTTTCACCTCGATGATCGGCGCTTGTCGTCGCTGATGATTCCGCGCGCCGACATCGAATGGCTGGAGGCCTCCGCCACCGTGGCGCAGGCGCTGGAGAAGGTAGCCGCGGCAGCCGGGTTGAACCTGGTGCATTCCTGGTACCCGGTATGCCGCGGTTCGTTGGACGACGTGGTCGGCGTGATCAGTGTGGCGCGGCTGCTGCAACTGGGGCCGCAGCACGAAGGGCCGATCGAGACCGCGGCGCAGCCAGCATCGTTCGTGCCTGAAACGCTGACAGGAATGGAACTGCTCGAGCAGTTTCGCGAGCGGGCTGGTCGCCTGGTCTTCGTGGTCGATGAATATGGCGAAGTGCAGGGCCTGATGACACCGCGCGACTTGCTGGAGGCCATCACCGGCGAATTGCAACCCGGCATGCAGACGGATGCTTGGGCGACGCGAAAGGCGGATGGCACCTGGGAACTCGATGGCTTGATGCCCGTGTCAGAATTGAGGGCTCGACTTGCCATCAAGGAATTGCCCGACGAGGAGCGAGGCCGCTACAACACGGTGGCCGGATTGCTGATGTCGGTGTCGGGCCAATTGCCCTCGGTGGGCGAGCGCATCGAATGCGCCGGATGGATATTCGAGGTTGCAGCGCTCGATGGCCGTCGAATCGACAAAGTGCTGGCGAGTCCCGACCCGGCGTACGCTCTTGATGACGGCTGAATACGGCCAACCCGAACGATTTATTCATGAGCCAGGAACCTCTCCGTATCATTGTTGGCCCTCGGTGGCAGATGTTCACGTACCAGCGTGATGGCTTTCAATTGATTGGAACCGTGCAACGCGGTATGCAGATCGGCGCGCTGGCGAGGATGCCCGACGGTGACTACGCGCAAGTCAACGGCGACATCGTCGAGACGCTGAACCGCAGCCGTGTCGAGTTCGCCCTGCGTGCCGCCACGGGCACCAAGCCGGGCGAGCCGATTGTCAATATCCCGCGAGCACCGTCGCCTGCCGTGACGGTGACTGTGAAGAAGAAGCGGCGGATCGTGATGCCGCCAACCGAGTAGCTGGGTCGCGACGCAGGCGTTGCTGCCGGCCGGCGGTCGCACCACGGGGTTGTTTCGGGTACTGCTGGCGGAATTGACATTCGATCCAATCTGCCGCTCTTGATAGTCGTTATGGAAGCGGGCCCATGCTGATTGAGCATTGCGTGGTTGACTGGCGTTCAGCCCCAAATGGTCGCCGACCATGAATGATCTAGCGCCGCCCCTCAGTCGTGGCGCTGGCGCCTACGCAGCGCCTACGCGGAACCAAAAGAAAAAACCTTGCTACCAATTTGATAGCAAGGTTTCCTTTACTGACTTGGTGCCGGAGAGATGAATCGAACACCCGACCTTCTCATTACGAATGAGCTGCTCTACCGACTGAGCTACACCGGCTAGCCTTCCATTATAGCGTGTCGTGATAGCGGGTCGCGCGTTCCACTTCATTTTTTGAGCCAAGGATCACGGCGACGCGCTCGTGCAGCTTGCCGGGTTCCAGGTCGAGGATGCGTTGGCGGCCGTTGGTGGCCAAGCCGCCGGCTTGCTCCACGAGCCAGCTCATCGGGTTGGCCTCGTACATCAGGCGCAGCTTGCCGGCCTTCTCGGGCTCGCGCTTGTCCCACGGGTACATGAAGATGCCGCCGCGCATGAGGATGCGATGTACGTCCGTCACCATGCTGGCAATCCAGCGCATGTTGAAGTCCTTGCCCCGCGGGCCGTCCTTGCCCTCGAGGCACTCGTCGATGTAGCGCGTGACTGGCGGCGCCCAGTGGCGCTTGTTGCTCATGTTGATCGCGAACTCCTTCGTGTCCGCCGGGATCGTGAGGTTTTCCTGCGTAAGGATGAACGAGCCCTGTTCGCGGTCGAGCGTGAACATCGCGACGCCATCGCCCACGGTCAGCACCAGCGTGGTCTGCGGGCCGTAGATGCAGTAGCCGGCCGCGACCTGCTTGTTGCCGGCCTGCAGGAAATCGGACTCCTGCACGCCGGCCTGTCCTTCGGGCTTCTTCAGCACGCTGAAGATGGTACCGATGCTCACGTTCACGTCGATGTTGCTGGAACCGTCGAGCGGGTCGAACAGCAGCAGATATTCGCCTTGCGGATAGCGGTTGGGCACGAGATGGATGGTGTCCATTTCCTCGCTGGCCATTGCGGCGAGGTGGCCTCCCCATTCGTTGGCCTCGATCAGCACTTCGTTGGCGATGATGTCGAGCTTCTTCTGGATTTCGCCCTGCACGTTCTCGCTTTCGGCCGAACCGAGCACGCCACCGAGCGCGCCCTTGTTGACGGCCTGGCTGATGCTCTTGCATGCACGCGCCACCACTTCGAGCAGCAGGCGCAGTTGCGCGGGGATCTTGTCGTCGATGCGTTGCTGCTCGACGAGGTAACGGGTCAGTGAAATGTTCTGTGCCATGTTCAATCGGTTGGTGGTCGTCATCTCATCCGGCCAAAGCACGGGTCACGACTTCCTGCGTGTCCTTGCTGAGGTCGGGTCGTGCGGCGATGCGCGCGATGGCTTCGCGGGCGGCGCTGCGGTAGGGTTCTGCGAGCTTGCTCCAGCGGTCGAGCGCGCGAGCGAGTCGCGCGGCGACTTGCGGATTGATCGCGTCGAGTTCGATCACGCGGTCGCTCCACCAGACATATCCGGCCGCGTCAGCGCGGTGGAAGGCGCCGGGGTTGGCGCTGCAGTAACTGAAGATCACGCTGCGCGCGCGATTCGGATTCTTGAGAGAGAAGTCCGGGTGTTTCATCAACTGCTTGACCAGCGCAAGCACGTTGCCGCCGCGGTCGGGCGAGCCGGCCTGCAACGAGAACCACTTGTCGATGACCAGCGCCTCGTTCTTGAAGATCGCATGGAAGCGTGCGAGTGCCTGTTGCGCCAGCGCATGGCCGGACGACACCAGCGCGTTCAGCGCATTGAAGCGGTCGGTCATGTTGCCCGCGTCCTTGAAGCGCTGCAGCGTCTTGCCAGGCCACACGCTGTCGCCCGATGCGCGCGCCGCAAGGCACAGGTTGACCAGCGCAAGGCCGGCCAGCGCGCGGCGGCCGGCGGAGAGCGGATCGGGGTTGTACGCGCCGGTGTCCTGGTTCTGCTCGTAAGCCCATTCCCAGTCGCTGAACAGGGCGGTGGCGAGTTGCGCACGCATCGCTTCGCGCACGGCATGGACGCGCTGCGGGTCGACTACCTCGAGTTGCTCGGCGATGTAGGTCTCCGACGGCAGCGTGAGCACCAGTTCCTTGAAGGCCGAGTCGAGCGTTGGGTTGCGCAGCACGCCACGCATGGCGTCGACGAACGCGTCATTCAGCGTCGTGGTGCCCACCACGTCGGCGCCGCTGGTGATCAGGCTGATGGCGCTGCGCAGGGCCAGGCGTTGGCCGGCTTCCCAGCGGTTGAACGGGTCGGGGTCGTTGGCCAGCAAGGTCAGCAACTGTGCGTCGGTGTACTCGAAGTCGAGCCTCACCGGTGCGCTGAAGCCTCGCAGGATCGACGGAACCGGTTCGCTGTCGATGCCGTTGAACGTCACGCTTTCGTGTTGTTGGGTAAGCACCAGTGTGTGCGACCTGACGGCGTCCGCATCTTCGTCGCCCGCGAGGTGCAGCGTCAGTTCCTGGCCATCTTGCGCCAGCAAGCCGAGCGTGACCGGAATCACGAAGGGCTCCTTGATCGATTGGCCCGGCGTGGGCGCGCAACTCTGCGTGAAGTTGAGCGTGTAGGTGCGCGCGACGGCGTCGTAGTGGCCTTGTGTAGCGACGCGCGGCGTGCCGGCTTGCGAGTACCAACGCTTGAACTGGGGCAGCAACGCGGCCAGTTCGGACTCGGGGTTCGCATCGGCGATCGCCTGGGCGAAGTCGTCGCAGGTCACGGCGTGGCCGTCGTGGCGCTCGAAGTACAGCGTGATGCCGCGCGCGAAACCCTTGCGTCCGACCAGCGTCTGCATCATGCGCACGACCTCTGCGCCTTTCTCGTAGATGGTGACGGTGTAGAAGTTGCTGATCTCGATGTAGCTGTCGGGCCGCACGGGGTGGGCCATCGGGCCGGCGTCTTCGGGGAATTGGGAGGTGCGCAGCACGCGCACGTCCTCGATGCGCTTGACGGCGCGGGCCGAGGCGTCGGCGCACAGATCCTGACTGAATTCCTGGTCGCGGAAGACAGTGAGGCCTTCCTTCAGCGAAAGCTGGAACCAGTCGCGACAGGTGACGCGGTCGCCGCTCCAGTTGTGGAAGTACTCGTGGCCGACCACGCTTTCGATGTTGCTGTAGTCGGCGTCGGTGGCGGTGGCCTGGTTGGCCAGAACGTACTTCGTGTTGAAGATGTTCAGGCCCTTGTTTTCCATCGCGCCCATGTTGAAGTCGCTGGTCGCGACGATCATGAAGCGGTCGAGGTCCAGCGGCAGGCCGAAGCGGGCCTCGTCCCAGGCGATCGAGTGGATCAGCGAGTTCATCGCGTGTTCGGTCTTGTCGAGGTCGCCGCTGCGCACGTACACCTGAAGCAGGTGTTCCTTGCCATTGCGCGCCTTGATGCGCTGCTCGCGCGCGACGAGCTTGCCGGCCACGAGGGCGAAAAGGTAGCTGGGCTTCTTGAACGGGTCCACCCACTTCGCGTAGTGGCGGCCTTCGGGCAGATCGCCTTGTTCGACCAGGTTGCCGTTCGAGAGCAGCACCGGATAGGCCGACCTGTTGGCGCGCAGCATGACCTGGTAGCTCGCCATGACGTCCGGACGGTCGAGGAAGTAGGTGATGCGGCGGAACCCTTCGGCCTCGCACTGCGTGAAGAAGGTGTCCTCGCTCACGAACAGGCCCATGAGCTTGGTGTTCTTGGCCGGGCAGCAGGTCGTGAAGATTTCGAGTTCGAAGGCGTCTGGCAGCGCGTCGATGACCAGCTGATCGCCCTCCATGCGGAACGAGGCACCCTGGCCGTTGACCAGCACGCGGGCGAGGTTGAGTTCATCGCCGTCGAGGCGCAGGGGCTGCACCGGAACATCGGTGTTGCGGCGCATCCGCATGCGGTTCAGAACGCGCGTCTTGGCCGGGTCCAGGTCGAAGGTGAGGTCAACAGTGTCGATCCACCACGCCGGTGCGGCGTAGTCCTCGCGACGTACCGCCACGGGTTGTGCATCACGCAGTTGCAGCATCGAGTGTCTCCAGGAAATTTGATTGGGCGAGTTCTTCGTAGTCGCGTACGGCGGCGATCACATGCGGGCCGGCCAGCTCCTCGGCGGTGTGGGTGCTGCAGACGGCCACGGCGCGCATGCCTCCGCGGCGCGCGGCTTCGATGCCGAACGGCGCGTCCTCGAACACGATGCAATTGGCAGGCTCGGCGCCGATGCGGCGCGCGGCTTCGAGGAAGATGGCGGGTGCGGGCTTGCCCGGCAGGCCTTCGTCCCCGCCGACGATGGCGAGCGGCAGCGGGTCCATCTTGAGGCGCGACATGGCGAACTCGATGTTGTGCCGGTCGCCGGCGGTGCCGACGGCGATCTTCAGGCCGCGCCTGACGGCGGCCTTGGCGAAAGCGGTGAAGCCGGCGACCTCGGTGAAGTTGGCGTGGAACAGGTCGCGGTAGATGCTTTCCTTCTCGTGCACCAGCGCGTCGCATTCGGCGTCGCTCAGCACGCGGTCGTCGAACAGGACGCGCATGCATTCGTGGCCGGTGCGGCCGGTGGTGCGCGCAAGCAAGTCGGTCACGTCGATGTCGAGCTTGTGATTGCGCGCGAACACCATCCACGACTTCGCATGCCAGGGCATGGAGTCGATCATGGTGCCGTCCATGTCGAAGATCAGCGCTTCGACCTTCATCAGACGCCTTGCTTCAAGGAAGCTTCGATGAAGGCGTCCAGGTCACCGTCCAGCACCTTCTGCGTGGCCGAGATTTCGACGTTGGTGCGCAGATCCTTGATGCGGCTGTTGTCCAGCACGTAGCTGCGGATCTGGTGGCCCCAGCCCACGTCGGTCTTGCTGTCCTCGAGCTTCTGCTGCTCTTCCTGGCGCTTGCGCATCTCGTGGTCGTACAGGCGCGAACGCAGGCGCTTCCAGGCGACGTCGCGATTGCTGTGCTGGCTGCGGCCGTCCTGGCACTGAACGACGATGCCGGTCGGGATGTGCGTGAGCCGCACCGCCGAGTCGGTCTTGTTGATGTGCTGGCCACCGGCGCCGCTGGCGCGGAAGGTGTCGGTGCGCACGTCGGCCGGGTTGATCTCTATCTCGATCGAGTCGTCGATTTCCGGGTAGACGAAGATGCTGGCGAAGCTGGTGTGGCGGCCGCCCGAGGAGTCGAACGGCGACTTGCGCACGAGGCGGTGCACGCCGGTCTCGGTGCGCAGCAGGCCGAAGGCGTAGTCGCCCTCGATCTTGATGGTCGCGCCCTTGATGCCGGCGGTGTCGCCGGGCGACTCGTCCTCGATGGTGGTCTTGAAGCCCTTGCGCTCGGCGTACTTCAGGTACTGGCGCAGCAGCATGCTGGCCCAGTCGCAGGCCTCGGTGCCGCCGGCGCCGGCCTGGATGTCGAGGAAGGCGTTGAGCGGGTCGGCCGGGTTGTTGAACATCCGGCGGAATTCGAGTTGCTTGATCAATTCCTCGAGCTTGGCGGCATCGTCGGAGATGGCCTGCAGGCCGTCGAGGTCGCCGTCGGCCTTCGACATTTCATACAGCTCGGTGTTGTCGGCCAGCTCGCTCGTGAGCTTGCTGATTGTCTCGACCACGTCATCGAGCGACTTCTTCTCGCGGCCCAGTTCCTGGGCCTTCTTCGGGTCGTTCCAGACCGCGGGGTCTTCGAGCGATGCGTTGACCGTCCTCAGGCGTTCGGCTTTGGCATCGTAGTCAAAGATACCTCCGGAGATCGACTGTCCGGGCGCTCAGGTCCGCAAGGGTTGCGCCGATTTGGTTGATTTGCTCTGCGTCCATGATGTGTGTCCTGCTGGTGTGTTTGGTGGCCCGGCGTGATCGGGGAATCCCCTATTTTCTCACGCGGACGAAACACCGCTCGGGCCCGGTGCCCGAGCGCGGTAGCCGGCTCAGAATCGACGGTTGTAAATGAACGTGAGGCCGGCGGTGCCGAGGGCGGCCATCTCGGCGGAATCGTTCGGCGTGAACCGCCACCCGATCGACGGAATGATGGCCGGCGACCACCCGTTGTGATTCAACGGAACCTTGTGCTCGTACTCGCCCTTGTAGCCATACAGGATGCCGCCGGTGAGCCTGACAAACAGCTTGGGCTGGTTGAACATGCCTTCCCAGATGTGGCCGTAGAAGGCGTAGGCCGATGGCTGCCCGAAGGAGTTGGTGAATGCGGCGAAGCCCCAGAGGGAGCCATCCGTCTGCAGACGCGAGAGGGCAACCAGATAGACATTCTTGTGTGTCGGATCGTTGCTCCAGTGAAGGGTGAAGGGCGACAGGGCCAGTTCCCACTTCGCGCCATCCTTCAGGGTTGGAAAGGCGGTGGCGGCGGGCGCATCGGCAGGGGGTGCAACAGCAGCATCCTGGGCCCACGCGACTGGCGCGGCGAGGCAGGCGACCACGAGCGCGATGGGCGTGAGTCTTTTCGATTTGTTGTGCATTGACGTTCGCAGTACTGATTTTCGAAAGCGGAGATTGTCGGCTAATCGATGGGGAGTATTTATTGCGTGATTCGGCCGGCGAGAAACTCGGTGATCAGCCCGGCGACGCGCGCGGGCTGATCGTGATGAAGCATGTGCCCGGCATCTTCCACCATCGCGACGCGCGAGTCGGGAACGGACTTCAGGCGCTCGTGGTAGTCGTTGAGCGTGTAGCGGTCTTTCCACCAGCCGCCGAGGCTGTTGCCGTCGGCGATCACCGCGAGCACGGGTGCGGTGATGCGGCGGTACATCGCAAGCACTTCATCGAGCCGGTAGTTCTGCGCGCTGGTGATCTTGTGGCCCGGTTCGCCGCGGATCCGCCACTGGGCGCGTCCGTCCTGCATGGTGGTTTCTCGTGCCCATTGGCTGGCCAGCCAATGGGCCTTGTCGGGCGTCAGGCGCGGGTTGGTCTTCATGAGGCGGCGCGCGACGCCTGCGAGGGTTGTGTAGGGATGGAGGTCCAGTTCGCCGCGGTGCATGCGCTTGATCTCGTCCATCCACTTGCCGTAGCGCGCGGGCGCGTCGTCGGCTTGCGCGGCGGGCATGCCGAAGCCTTCGAGATTGACGACGCGGCGGATGCGCTGCGGACGCACGCCGCTGTATTGCATGAGCACGTTGCCGCCCATGCTGTGGCCGACGATGTCGACGCTGGCGTCGCCCGCGTAGTGGTCGAGCAGCCAATCGAGGTCGGCCATGTAGTCGGCGATCCAGTAATTGTCGACACCGCCGCTGTCGGTCTGGCCGAAGCCGCGCCAATCGGGCGCAATCACATGGCGCTCCTCGCTGAACGCATCGACCACGAACTGCCATGACGCCGCCACGTCCATCCAGCCATGCAGCAGCACGAGAGGCGGGCGCCCCGCAGTCGGCTTGCCCCAGTTCAACACGTGATATTGGAGTCCGCGCACCGGGACGAATTCGCTGCGGGCAAGTCGGAGAGGCTGGTACATGCGATCAATGATAAGCAGCGCTCCACGGGGTGCCGGAGCTGCGCGCGACGCCGGGATTCGGCGTCGGCCCGCGCCAGGACCGGTTTCCGGCGTCCTTGATACGTGATTCCGACAGCGGCGGTAGCATCCCGCGCATGCAAGAAATCGAACTCCGAAAAGTCCCGCTGGGCCAGAGCGGCCTCCACGTCACGCCGATCTGCCTGGGCACGATGACCTTCGGCGAGCAGGTCGATGAAGCGACCTCCCACCGGATCCTCAGTCGATCGCTGGAGCGCGGCGTCGATTTCCTCGACACGGCCGAGATGTATTCCGTGCCGGCACGCAAGGAGACCTTCGGCGCCACCGAAACCATCATCGGCAACTGGTTCGCGGCGAACCCTGGCGCGCGGCAGAAAGTCACGCTGGCCAGCAAGGTCGCCGGCCCTTCGCGCGGCATGCCTTGGGTGCGCGA
Organism: Variovorax humicola; assembly: GCF_037889915.1. Classification (NCBI taxonomy): domain Bacteria; kingdom Pseudomonadati; phylum Pseudomonadota; class Betaproteobacteria; order Burkholderiales; family Comamonadaceae; genus Variovorax; species Variovorax humicola. The sequence goes on from NZ_JBBKZV010000030.1 coordinate 61,751, forward strand.
GGGCAAGGGCATGGCGCCGGCCGACATCGTGGCCTCGTGCCACGCGAGCCTGAAGCGCCTGAAGACCGACGTCATCGACCTGTACCAGATCCACTGGCCGGAGCGGCATGTGCCGCTGTTCGGCAACATCTACTACGATCCGGCGAAGGAGACGTCGACCACGCCCATCCATGCGCAACTCGAAGCGCTGGCGGGCCTCGTCCAGGCCGGCAAGGTGCGCCACATCGGCCTGTCGAATGAAACGCCCTGGGGGGTGCACGAGTTCGTGCGCCTCGCCGAACAGCACAACCTGCCGCGGGTGGCATCGGTGCAGAACGCGTTCAACCTGGTCAACCGTGCGCACGAGAACGGCATGGACGAGGCGATGCATCGGCTCGATGTCTCGCTGCTCGTGTATTCGCCGCTCGCCTTCGGGCTGCTTACAGGCAAGTACGACCAGGGCGGCACCGAGGGCCCCGACGCGCCGAAGGGCGCGCGCATCTCCAGCTACGAGTCGGTGCGCAAGCAACGCTGGGGTCGCCCTGACGCCCTGCGGGCGGCACGCCGCTACAACCAGCTTGCACGTGACAACGGCCTGACGCCGACGCAAATGGCGCTCGCATACTGCTATACGAAGTGGCATGTCACGAGCACCATCCTCGGCGTAACGACGGTGGCGCAACTCGACGAGGACATCGATGCCTTCGGCACCACGCTGTCGGCGGACGTGCTGGCGGGGATCGACAAGATTCGATGGGAGATTCGCGATCCCGCGATGTGACCGGCCGATGGCGAAGAAAGCGCACGTCAGCGAAACCCCCGCCACGCAACTGCTGCGCGCGAACAAAGTCGCCTTCACCGAGCACCCCTACGAGTACCTCGAACATGGCGGCGCGCAGCACAGCGCGGCCGTGCTCGGTCTCGACCCGTTCACCGTCGTCAAGACGCTGGTCATGCAGGACCAGGATGCGAAGCCCTTGCTGGTGCTGATGCACGGCAACCGCACCGTGTCGACCAAGAACCTGGCGCGGCAGATCGGCGCGAAGTCGGTCGAGCCCTGCAAGCCCGAAGTCGCGAACCGGCACAGCGGCTACCTGGTCGGCGGCACGTCGCCGTTCGGTACGAAGCGCGACATGCCGGTGTACATCGAGTCGACCATCCTGTCCTTGCCGAGGATCGCCATCAACGGCGGTCGGCGCGGCTATCTCGTCGGCATCGATCCGCAGGTTTGCGTCACCTTGCTCGGCGCGAAGCCGGTGCAGTGCGCGCTGGCAGAATGAGCGACCTTTTTCCCGGTCGGAGCCCACGTTGAATTTTCATTGGCCGTCTGTCGTTGCCATCGTTGCCTCTTACCTGGTCGGCTCCCTGTCGTTCGCGGTGATCGTGAGCAAGGCCATGGGCATGGCCGATCCGCGCAGCTATGGCAGCGGAAACCCCGGCGCCACCAACGTGCTGCGTTCGGGCAACAAGGTTGCGGCGCTGGCCACGCTGCTGCTCGACGCCATCAAGGGCTGGCTGCCGGTGTTCCTGATCCTGCGTTTCGGCGGTGCCTGGGGCATGGACATGGGCATTGCGGCCTTGGCCGGCCTGGCCGCCTTTCTCGGCCACCTGTACCCTGTGTTCTTCGGTTTCCAGGGCGGCAAGGGCGTGGCGACGGCAGCGGGCGTGCTGTTCGGGCTGAACTGGCTGCTGGGGCTTGCGACCGGTGGAACGTGGCTCATCGTGGCGCTGTTCTTGCGCTACTCGTCGCTGGCCTCGCTGGCGGCGGCGCTGTTTGCGCCGGCCTACTACCTCCTCGGCGGGGGCATTGCATGGAAGCTCGACGCCACGGCATTCGTCGCGATGGTTGGCATGAGCATGCTCCTTGCGTGGCGCCATCGTGAAAACATCAAGCGGCTTGTCGCCGGCACGGAGTCGAAACTCGGCTCCAAAAAGAAGAAGGAATGACCCAACATGGCTGAAGTCCAGCGCTTTCACGTCGGCCCGCGCCTCAGCGAAACGGCCGTCCACAACGGCACCGTCTACCTCGCCGGCCAGGTGCCTGACGACACCACGGCCGACATGCGCGGCCAGACGCAGCAAGTGCTCGGGATGATCGACCGCCTGCTGGCCGAGGCCGGCAGCGACAAGACCCGCATGCTGATGGTGCAGATCTTCCTGCCCGACATTGCCGACATCACCGTGATGAACGAGGTATGGGATGCCTGGGTCGCGCCCGGGCACACGCCGCCCCGGGCCACGGTGCAGGCCAAGCTGGCCAATGCGGCCTACAAGATCGAAGTGGTCGTTACGGCCGCGCAGCTGTAGTTCCGTTCCAGGAGCACCGCGAAACCGGTGCGCGCAGTGCGCCAAGCGCGGGGCGAACTCAGTACCGCTTCTCGAGGACCATCTGGTCCGTGTCGCGTCGCATCGAGAAGTGGTTGATGAAGCTGTTGCCCAGCAGCACGTAGGGCATCGGCTGGGGCGACACGACAGCATCGATGTCATGGACCTCGACGTCGCCCACGCGCACAGAGCCCAGCCGTACTCGATATCCCTGGATCACGCCGTTGGCCGTGTTCATCTGCACGGCGGTGCCCTTCTGGAAGTCGAGCCCGATTCGCAGCGCATCGGCGGACGACAGCGACACGCTGGTCGCGCCGGTGTCAAGCATGAAGCTCACCGGGCGCCCGTTGATCATGCCGCCGCTCATGAAGTGTCCGCGGCTGTCGCCTGTCAGCACGATGCGCGTGCCACCAGCCCCGCCGCCACCGGAGGCACCGACGCTCACCGGCGTGTCCATTCGCAGCCCGAGCCGCTTGCCGCCCATCTCGACCTGCGCCTGGTCCGACTGGACCGATACGACGCGCACGCCCTGCCAGGTCTCGCCCACCGCCACCGTCTTGGGTGCACCGCCGTTGATGATGAGGATGGCGCGGCCGCCGATGGTGCCGGTGAGCATCACCGACTCGGCATGCGCCAGCAGGGTGGCCGACAACAGGGCCGCGGCAAGGATGGTTCGACGCAAGATCAGTCCCGGAAGTTGTTGAAGCTCAGCGGCATGTCGGGCAGGTCTTTCTTGATCAAGGCCATCGCCGCCTGCAGGTCGTCGCGCTTGGCGCCGGTCACGCGTACCGCATCGCCCTGGATGGCGGCCTGCACCTTGAGCTTGCTGTCCTTGATCAGGCGCTGGATCTTCTTGGACTGCTCGCTTTCGATGCCGCTCTTGACCTTGATGACCAGCTTGACCTTGTCGCCGCCGATCTTCTGCACGTCGCCCTTGTCGAGGAAGCGCACGTCCACGCTGCGCTTGGTGAGCTTGTTGCGCAGGATGTCCTCGACCTGCACCAGCTGGAAGTCGGCATCGCCGATGAGCGTGATGTCCTTGTCCTTGAGCTCGATGGCGGCGGAGGTGCCCTTGAAATCGAATCGCGTGGCGATTTCCTTGGCCGTGTTTTCCACGGCATTCTTGACTTCGGGGAGATTGGGTTCGCAGACGGTGTCGAATGAGGGCATGTCATGCCTCCTGTAGGGCAAATGGCGCGGGGTGAATGCGACAATTCTCCCATGATCGTTGAGCACAATGTCCCGCTGCAGCCGTACAACAGCTTCGGCATCGTGGCGCGTGCGCAGCACCTCGTACGCATCGCCTCGGAGGCCGATGTGCTGGCGCTGCTGGCCGATGCGGCATGGAGCGGAGCGCCCAAGTTCGTGCTCGGCGGGGGCAGCAACATCGTGCTGACCGGCGACGTCAAGCCACTGGTGCTGAAGGTCGAGATCAAGGGCCTGCGCCTGGTCGAGGAAACGCCGCGCGCCTGGATCGTGGAAGCCGGCGCGGGGGAAAACTGGCACGAGACGGTCGAGTGGACGGTGGACAACGGTTTTCCGGGCCTGGAGAATCTCGCGCTGATTCCTGGCACGGTCGGCGGTTCGCCGGTGCAGAACATCGGCGCCTACGGTGTCGAGTTGCAGGACCGGTTCGAGTCGCTCGATGCCATCGCGCTGGACACCGGCCGTACTTTCTCTCTCGACGCGGCGCAGTGCGCCTTCGGTTATCGCGACTCGGTGTTCAAGCACGTTGCCAGCGGAGCCAACAGCTTTGGCCTTGCGGGCCGGGCACTGATCACGCGGGTGCGCTTCCGCCTGCCGAAGCCGTGGAAGGCCGTCACGGGTTATCTTGACCTGGAACGCAAGATGGCCGAAACCGGCAACTTCACGCCCAATGCGCGCGAGGTGTTCGACTGGATTTGCGCCATTCGCCGCGCCAAGTTGCCCGACTGGCGGCAACTCGGCAATGCGGGCAGCTTCTTCAAGAACCCGACGGTGACGCCGGAGCAGTGCGCCGACATCATCGCCCGCGACCCGAAGATCGTGCATTACCCGATGGCCGACGGCAGCATCAAGCTGGCGGCCGGCTGGCTCATCGATGCATGCGGATGGAAGGGTAAATCGGTGGGCAATGCGGGCGTCTACGAGAAACAGGCGCTGGTGCTGGTCAACCGCGGCGGCCGAACCCATCCGGTTACCGGCGGCGAGGTGATGACGCTGGCAAAGGCCATCCAGACCAGCGTCTACGAGCGATTCGGCATCCTGCTTGAACCCGAGCCCGTGGTCGTGTAGCCAAATGGGCGGGCATTGATCGGAATGTCGACAATGGGCGTATTGCCGACACTCAACTTTCGCCGCCGCATCAATTTGCTGGTGTGGTCGCGCAGGATGATGTGGCTGCTGCCGGTGCTTGCGCTGTCCACGCGGCGGGCAAGCCTTGTCGTCGTGGCGGTCGTATTTTCGTTGTTCCTCGCGGGCGCGCTGAAGGCGTGGGAAGGCAGCCTGCGCCGTCGATTTATCCGTGAGGCCGAATTCCCCCGTTTCCTCGTCGGCAAGCTCCTGGCCGCGTTTCCGCAATTGCAGCGGCGCGATACGGATCTGGTGTTGCGCGGCCTGCGCCAGTTCTTCATGGCGCACTTGCGTTCCGGCCGAAAGTTCGTGGCGATGCCGTCCAAGCTGGTGGACGAGGCGTGGCACGAATACATCCTGCACACGCAGGGCTACCAGCGCTGGTGCGCGGCGGCCTTCGGCGGCATGCTGCATCACACGCCGGCCGAAGTCCTCGGCCGCGATGCGCGGCGCAACGACGGTCTTCGCCGAACGTGGTACTGGGCCTGCAAGGAGGAAAGCATCGACCCGCGCAAGCCGACCCGACTGCCATTGCTGTTCGCGCTAGACGGCAAGTTCGATGTGAAGGGCGGCTTCAAGTACACCCCGGATTGCAACGCGATCGACCGCGCTGCCGGTTCCGACGCCTATTGCGGCACCAGCTTCAGCGATTCCGATTCGGGCTCTGGCGATGCGGGCGGATTCGGCGGCAGCGAGTCATCGTCTTCGTCTGACGGAGGAAGCAGTGGCGGTGATGGCGGCAGCGACGGCAGCGGGTCAGGCTGTGGGGGCGGTTGCGGCGGGGGCGATTGAAATGGAACACCCCCGAAGCGCCTGCGGCGCTTCCCCCTCAAGGGACCTCAAGGGGGCGCACCCAGCGGCCCGGCAGAGCCGGTTCCGCGGGTGCCCACGAACAGACTTCGCTATGCTCGTCCTGGTTTCATGCGTCGCGGATCACGCGATAGCGCGGTGGAAAACGGATTTGACTCATATCATTCAGCAGCAAGGCGCAAAAAAAGCCACCCGAGGGTGGCTTTTGGTCGCATGGATCTGGATGCTCAGCCGAAGTGGCAGATATAGCTGTAAGGCTCGCCCGTCACGCGGATCTGGAACGACGAATCGCCCGGCACACTGAACTTTTCGCCCAGGCCGGCCTTCTTCCACTCGGTGGTGCCGCTCAGCAGGTACTCGCAGGCGCCGCCGGTGCCTTCCATGATTTCGGGCGCGCCGGTATTGAAAGTCAGCGTCGACGGCAGGATCACGCCAACGGATTTGCGGGTCCCATCGGCCAGCGTGAGGCTGTGGCTCACGCATTTGCCGTCGAAGTAAACATTGGCCTTGGTGGCGACGGCCACGCTTTGGATCGTTTCAGTCATCACCCGAGTTTACCCAGCGTGCAAGGGCTTTAGCGCCAGCCGCGATGCCAGCCACCGCCCCAACCGCGCGAGTAGCCGAAGTTGAGCGAAAGGCCGATCGGGGCGACAGCGAGCCAGGGCGAAGCGTAGCCATACCCATAGCCGTAGGCCGGCTGCACGTACATGGGTTGCCCATACATGGGTTGCCCGTAGGCGGGTTGCGCGTAGACCGGGGCGCCGTAAACCGGCGGGGGCGCCGCACCGGCTCCGACCACCACACCGGGTTGCACCTCCACGTTGTCCCAGTTCTGCGGATTGGCGTTATCCGTGAGGGGCGGCTGGTTGGGCACCGGCGAGGTGGCCACGCCCATCGGGCTCATCTGCAGCGCGATGGTCTGGCCGGGCGGGCTGTCCGTGCGGGTGGTGTAGCGCTGGCCGGCATATTCGTAGGTCACGCTGTAGCCGGCGGGACCGTTGGCGTCGCGTATCGGGGTACTCGAAATGACGCGGGCGGACACTTGCTGGGCCTGCGCCAGCGATGCCGTGCCGGCAAGTGCCCCGACGAGGGCGAGGCCGAAGAAGGTTCGGATGGCAATACGCATGAAAAAATCTCCTCAAAAACGCGGAACTTCCGCGTGTCCAGGCCGTTGGATGCGGTCCGCCGCGCCGGGTTCACTGCTTCACATTTGTTTGCCTGACTTCGCCGGAAGCTTTCCGGGAGAAAGGGCGGCCCATTCGGCAGTCTCGAAGCCGACAGTCACAACGCTCGCGGGCTGCCATTCGACGACCGGGCGCTTGATCAATGTCGGATGGGCGGCCAATACGGCACGCGCCGACGCCGCATCGACCACCGAATCGCGGGTGACCGCGTCCAGTTGCCGCCAGGTGGTGCCGCGCCGGTTGAGCAGGGCCTCCCAGCCCGGCGCCTGTAACCAGCGGTCCAGCGCGGCGTCTGGCAGGCCGTTCTTGCGGAAATCGTGAAAGACGTAGGGCACGTCTTGCGCGTCGAGCCAGGTACGGGCGCGCCTGACCGTGTCGCAGTTGGAAATGCCGAAAAGGGTTGTTGTCATCCCGGAATGATGCCGCGTCAGCGTGTCGGCGACAATTCCGCCCGCCATGGAAACCCTCGCCGACTGGCTCGCGCATTGCGAGCGACTGCACGCCAAGAACATCGATCTCGGTCTGGACCGCGTGCGCGCCGTGGCCGACCGGTTGGGCCTGCGCTTCGATTGCCCCGTGATCACGGTGGCGGGCACCAACGGCAAGGGTTCGACCTGCGCCATGCTCGAATCGATCCTGCGGCATGCGGGCTACCGAACCGGGGTCTACGGCTCGCCGCACCTGGTGCATTTCGAAGAGCGCCTGCGGCTGCGTGGCGAGTCGGTCGATGCAGCCGTGCTGCTGCCGCATTTCGCGGCGGTCGAGCAGGCACGCGAGGCGACCTCGCTCACGTATTTCGAATTCACCACGCTGGCGCTCCTGCATTGCATGGCGGCCAGCAACGTCGAGGTCGCCATCCTCGAAGTCGGCCTGGGCGGCAGGCTCGATGCGGTCAACATCGTCGACGCCGACTGCGCCGTCATCACCAGCATCGACCTCGACCACATGGATTTCCTCGGGCCCGATCGCGAGAGCATCGGCTTCGAGAAAGCCGGCATCCTGCGTGCCGGCCGACCCGCCATCGTGAGCGACCCGATGCCACCGGACAGCGTCATCGCACATGCGCAAGCCATCGGCGCCGACCTTTGGCGTTTCGGTCGCGATTTCAATATGGCGGGCGACAAGCAGCAATGGGGCTGGACTGGCCGCGGCCGGCGCTACAGCGGCCTGGCGTATCCGGCGCTGCGCGGCGCCAACCAGTTGATCAATGCGGCTGGGGTGCTGGCCGCACTGGAGGCGTTGCGGCCGGTGTTGCCGATCACCGCGCAGGCGGTGCGCACAGGGCTGGCCATGGTCGAGTTGCCCGGCCGCTTCCAGATCGTGCCGGGCGAGCCCGCGCTGGTGCTCGACGTGGCCCACAACGGCCATGCGGTGGCGGCGCTGGCCGAGAACCTCGACGCGATGGGCTTCTATCCGACCACGCACGCAGTCTTCGGCGTGATGGCCGACAAGGATCTGGGCCCGATCTTCGCGCGCATCGGGCCGCTGATCGACCGCTGGTACTTCACCGATCTGCCCACGCCGCGCGCCGCGCCGGCCGCGGATCTGCTGGCGCGATGGCAGTCGCAAAACACACGCAAGGATGCGTCCGGCACGGCATGCGCCAACCCCATGCAGGCCCTGCAGGCGGCCATCGATCAGGCGGACCCCGCTGATAGAATCGTGGTCTTCGGATCGTTCTTTACCGTCGGCGGCGTGCTCGAGCACGGGACACCCCGCCTGCAGGCCAAACACCTGTTGCGGGACACTTGAAAACGGGCCTGAAAGGACCTGACAAGCCCTGATATCCGCCGCATCATCACACCACGCTGCCCTCCCTCAGGAATCGAACTTTCATGGCGTTTTTCAAGTTCCGCGCAAGCGGCTCGCAAGGCAACGAAGCCCGCAACGTCGTCGCCGGTGCGGCGCCTGCGGAAAGCGTCGAGACCATGCGCCGCCGTGCTCGCCACCGCCTGCTCGGTGCGGCCGTGCTGGTGCTGCTCGGCGTTGTCGGATTCCCGCTGCTGTTCGACACACAGCCGCGCCCGGTTTCGGTCGACATCCCGATCGAGATCCCCGACCGCAACAAGGTCAAGCCGCTCGCGCTGCCGGCCGCGCCTGCACCGACCACGTCGGCCGCGCCGGCCAAGGATGGGTCGACCCATGTGGCGACTGTTCCCGCGAATGGCGGCATCATCACCGAGGCCGCCGACGGCACGGAAATCCTGCCGTCGAAACCGGTGGCCGATGCCGCACCCAAGCGGGACCCGAAGCCGGAACCGGAACCGAAGCCGGAGGCCAAGGCCAAGCCGGAACCGAAGCCGGAGGCCAAAGCCGAACCCAGGAAGGCCGAGGCCAAAACTGAATCCAAGTCGGAACGCAAGCCAGAGTCCAAGCCGGAGCCCAAGCCGGAGCCCAAGGCGGAAGCGAAGGCAGATGCCAAGCCAGCCAAGCCCGCAGCCAGCGACGACGCTGCGCGTGCGCGTGCGCTGCTTGACGGCCGGTCCGCCGATGCCGCGTCCGCCAAGGCTGCTTCGGTCGCCGACGAGGCAGGCCGCTTCGTCGTGCAGGTCGGTGCTTTCGCTGATGCCGACAAGGCGCGCGAAGTGCGCCAGAAGCTCGAGAGGGCTGGCCTGAAAACCTCTATGCACGTCGCGAAGACGGCCGACGGCGAACGCACGCGTGTGCGTGTCGGCCCGTTCAGCACGCGCGCGGATGCCGACAAGGCGGCCGCCCGCGTCAAGGGCCTCGCGTTGTCCGCGGCCGTGCTCACGCTGTAGCTGCGCGTTCCGTGGCGTTGCTGGATTGGGTAGTCGTCGCGCTGCTGTTGCTGTCTGTGTTGGTCGGCACGGTGCGCGGCCTGGTGTTCGAGTTGATGTCGGTGGCGGGTTGGGTCGTGGCTTTCATCTGCGCGCAGTGGTTCGCCGATCCTGTCGCGGCCTGGCTGCCGGGCGGTTCGCCCGATGCCGCCTGGCGCTATGCCGCGGCTTTCGTGCTCGTGTTCGTGGCGGTGGCCTTTGCGGCCGGATTGATTACCGCGTTGGTGCGCAAGATGGTTGTGGCAGCGGGTCTGCGGCCTGTGGATCGCACCCTGGGTGCCGCTTTTGGTCTTGTGCGTGGCGCCGTCGCGCTGCTCGCGGTGGCCACTGGGATCCACCTTTTTGCGCTGAGCGACGGTGCGTGGTGGCGCGAGTCGCGCAGTGCCACTGTTCTGGATACGGCCTTGCAGGCGATCAAGCCTGCATTGCCAGAGAAATTGGCAAGCTATTTGCCCTGAGAGGATCGCTTCATGTGTGGAATCGTCGGCGTTGCCAGCAACGCCCCCGTCAATCAGTTGCTCTACGACGCGCTACTGCTGTTGCAGCATCGCGGACAGGACGCTGCCGGCATCGTGACCTTGCTCGAACGCAAGTTCTTCATGCACAAGGCCAAGGGCATGGTGAAGGACGTCTTTCGCACCCGCAACATGCGTGCGTTGCCCGGCAACGTGGGCCTGGGCCAGGTGCGCTATCCGACTGCGGGCAATGCCTACAGCGAGGAAGAGGCGCAGCCTTTCTACGTGAATGCACCGTTCGGCATCGTGCTGGTGCACAACGGCAATCTCACCAACGCACATGCGCTGCGTGCCGAGTTGTTCTCCACCGACCATCGCCACACCAACACCGAGAGCGACTCCGAAGTGCTGCTCAACGTGCTGGCAAACGAACTGGAGCGTGCCACCCGCGGCGTTCCGCTGCGCACCGCTGAAGTGTTCACTGCGGTCAAGAGCATGAACAAGCGGCTCCGCGGCTCATACGCCGTGGTGTCGTTGATCTCCGGCCACGGCTTGCTCGCTTTCCGCGATCCTTACGGGATTCGCCCGTTGTGCCTTGGCCGCAACGCCGAAGGCACGGTGATGGTCGCCAGCGAATCCGTCGCGCTCGAAGGCCTCGGCTTCAAGTTCGAGCGCGATATTGCGCCTGGCGAAGCGGTGTTCGTCGACTTGCAGGGGCAGGTGCATTCACACCAGTGCGCCGAGGCGGCGACGCTCAACCCGTGCATCTTCGAATTCGTTTACCTTGCACGGCCTGACTCGACGCTGGATGGCATCTCGGTCTACCAGGCGCGCCTGAACCTCGGCGAGACGTTGGCCAAGCGCGTCGTCTCGACAGTTCCCCCGAGCGACATCGACGTGATCATCCCGATCCCGGAATCGAGCCGTCCGAGCGCGACGCAACTCGCGCACCTGCTCGGCATTCCGTACCGCGAAGGCTTTGTCAAGAACCGCTACGTCGGCCGCACCTTCATCATGCCGGGGCAGGGCGAGCGCAAGAAATCGGTGCGCCAGAAACTCAATGCCATCGCGAGCGAATTCAAGGGCCGCAACGTGCTGCTGGTCGATGACTCCATCGTGCGCGGCACCACCAGCCGCGAGATCGTGCAGATGGCCCGCGATGCCGGCGCACGCAAGGTCTATCTGGCCAGTGCCGCACCGCCGGTGCGCTATCCCAACGTGTACGGCATCGACATGCCGACCAAGGGCGAACTGGTGGCGCACGACCGCACGGTCGAGGAGATCCGCGCGCTCATCGGTTGCGACGCGCTGATCTACCAGGACGTCGACGCAATGAAGCGCGCCGTGATGAAGGCCGCGCCCGCCGCTGCGGGCTCGTCGAAGTTCGCGGGCTTCGAAGCCTCATGCTTCGACGGCGTCTACGTAACCGGCGACATCGACACCGACGCGATCAACCGCATGAACGACAACCGCCCGCGCATCGAAGAGACCGAGGAAGACGCCTCGCGCCTGGCGCTGCCGAATCTCAACTGAAAGACCCCGTGACAGATCGATCATTGCCCGCGGGCTTGCACCGCGACACGTTGGCGGTGCGCACGGCGCTGGAACCGAGCCAGTACGGCGAGAACTCCGAGGCCCTGTTTCTCACGAGCAGCTTCGTGCAGCCGGACGCCGTAACCTCGGCGCGGCGCTTCGCGGGTACGGAGGAAGGCTTCACCTACACGCGCACTTCCAACCCGACCGTGACCAGCTTCGAGCGCCGCCTTGCCGCGCTCGAAGGCACCGAGGCGGCCATTGGCGCATCGAGCGGCATGGGCGCAATCCTCATGATGTGCATGGGCTTGCTCAAGGCCGGCGACCATGTGGTGAGTTCGCGTTCTTTGTTCGGCTCGACCTTCAATCTCCTGGGCCGCGAGTTCGCGAAGTTCGGCGTCGAGACGACGTTCGTCTCGCAATCCGACGTGGCCGAATGGCGTGCCGCCGTGCGGCCCAACACCCGCCTGCTGTTTGCCGAGACGCCGACCAATCCGCTGACCGAGGTGTGCGACATCCGCGCGCTGGCCGACATTGCGCACGGCGTCGGCGCGCTGCTTGCGGTCGACAACTGTTTTTGTTCGCCGGCATTGCAGCGGCCTGTCGAGTTCGGTGCTGATCTCGTGCTGCATTCCGGCACCAAATACCTCGACGGGCAGGGCCGCGTGCTGGCCGGCGCCATTTGCACAAGCGCGAAGCTTGTCAATGAGGTGTTCGGCCCGGTGGTGCGCACCGCCGGCATGGCGCTGTCGCCATTCAACGCATGGGTTGTGCTGAAGGGCCTTGAAACACTGGGCCTGCGCATGAAGGCGCATTGCGACAACGCGCTGGCGTTGGCGAAATGGCTGGAGACGCAACCCGCGGTCGAACGCGTCTACTACCCCGGCCTCGCGTCGCATCCGCAGCATGCGCTGGCCATGCAGCAGCAATCGGGGCAGGGCGGTGCCGTCGTTTCGTTCGACGTGCTCGGCGACACGCCTGACGAAGCGCGCGCGAATGCATTCCATGTAATCGACAGCACGCGCGTCCTGAGCATCACCGCCAATCTCGGCGACACCAAGACCACCATCACCCATCCGGCGACCACATCGCATGGCCGCCTCTCCGAGCCGCAACGCCAGGCGGCCGGCATCGGCCAGGGCCTGATCCGCATCGCGGCCGGCCTCGACCACATCGAAGACATCCAGGCCGACCTGCTGCGTGGCTTCGGCACGCTCGCAAGTTGACTCACACATGACCCGAAAAATCAGAACCCGCATCGCGCCTTCTCCCACCGGCTTCCTGCATCTCGGCACCGCCCGCACCGCGCTCTATTCATGGGCATACGCGCGCCACCATGGCGGCGAATTCGTGCTGCGCATCGAGGACACCGACGTGGCCCGCTCGACGCAGGAATCGACCGACCAGATCCTCGCCTCCATGCACTGGCTCGGCCTCGACTATGACGAAGGCCCGATCTACCAGATGCAGCGCCTGGCGCGCTACCAGGAAGTGATCGCGCAAATGCTCGCGGCCGGCACGGCCTACCACTGCTATTGCACGCCTGAAGAACTCGAAGCCATGCGCGAGGCGCAACGCGCGCGCGGCGAGAAGACGCTGTACGACAGACGCTGGCGCCCTGAGCCCGGCAAGGTATTGCCGCCCGTGCCGCAAGGCGTGCCGCCGGTGGTGCGCTTCTGCAACCCCATCGAAGGCGACGTGACCTGGAACGACCTGGTCAAAGGCCCGATCACCATCAACAACCGCGAGATCGACGACCTCATCATCCAGCGGCCGGACGGTGTGCCAACCTATAACTTCGCCGTGGTGGTCGACGACTCGGACATGGCGATCAGCCATGTATTCCGCGGCGACGAGCACATCAACAACACACCGTGGCAGATCAACATCTTCAACGCGCTCGGCGCACCGCTGCCGGAGTTCGGCCATGTGCCCGTAATTCTTGGCGACGATGGACAGAAGCTCTCGAAGCGCCGAGGCGCCGTGAGCGTGACCGCTTACGAAGAGAACGGCTTCCTGCCGGAAGCCATGTTGAACTACCTCGCACGCCTCGGCTGGAGCCATGGCGACGATGAGCTGTTTTCGCGCGAGCAACTCGTGCAATGGTTCGACGGTTCGCACCTATCCAAGAGCCCTGCGCAATGGGATGTGGCCAAGCTGAGCTGGGTCAATGCGCACTACATCAAGCAGACGGACAACGCGGCGCTGGCCGAACTCGTGAGCGCACAGCTGAAGAAGCGGGGCATCACTGCCGATGGCCGCCTTCCCGACATCTGCGCGCTGTTCAAGGACCGTTGCGACACAACAGTCGCGCTCGCCAACTGGGCTGCGGGTTTCTACGCCGATGTGACTGCCAGCGAGGCCGATCGCGCGCAACACCTGACCGAAGCGGTCAAGCCCGCGGTCGCGGCACTCGCGGACAAGTTGGCGGACATCGCCTGGGACAAGCCGACCATCGCGGCAGCCATCAAGGAAGTGCTGGCGGCGCAGGGCCTCAAAATGCCGGCGCTCGCCATGCCGGTTCGCGTGCTGGTTCTCGGAACGCCACAGACGCCGTCGCTGGACGCGGTGCTCGCACTGTTTTCTCGCGAAACTATTTTGGTGAGATTGAGAAAGGCCTAATTTTCGGGCTATAATTCGAGGCTCGACACGTATGAGCAGGGCTCAACGCAACGAACGGATATTGGGGGTATAGCTCAGCTGGGAGAGCGCTTGCATGGCATGCAAGAGGTCATCGGTTCGATCCCGTTTACCTCCACCATTCAAAAGTCGAGTCGGAAGATGTTCCAAGGTTTTGACCCTATCGTCTAGAGGCCTAGGACACCACCCTTTCACGGTGGCTACCGGGGTTCGAATCCCCGTAGGGTCGCCAAATTGACTTCGGTCAGCGAGGCACAAGTTGCAGCACTTGACTCTGTCTTCAGAGTGAACGTTGTCTACCAGGAGTGGTAGTTCAGTTGGTTAGAATACCGGCCTGTCACGCCGGGGGTCGCGGGTTCGAGTCCCGTCCACTCCGCCAGTTTTATTGAGTTTGTTGCTATCAAACTCATAGCATTGGAATAAGAATCCAGTGTTTTTGGAATAAGAGGCTACCCCGCTGCGGGGTGGCCTTTTTTGTTTTCCGACGGTCGTGATGCCGCGCGATCACGGCATCGCTGACATGCAAAGTCGCGCTCTTTGTGTCGGTATCGCCGCGGTCCAACTTTTCGCTCACACCTTTCGGCCGGCAGTCCTGCAGGCTGAAATGCTTGAATGGCAGTTCCAGGAAGTCCCTTGAAGCCGCCACCGGATTCCCAGATTCGGAGCCCGTTGCGACTTTCGTTGGTTGGGCGCAGAGACCTGGGCCGGTCCCTGTTCGCCGCCGTCTTTCCCGAGTTCATCGCCCGCGAAGGACCGGGCCCGCGAGGCCGAAGGCGAGGACTGGGACCTCCGCGCCTTGACGGCCAGGCACCGCGGGCTACGGTCGCGGGAGAAAGCGATGGACTTGGGGAAAGACGATCAGCGGCCGACGGGCCAGGGAATGCACTGAAACCAACGCCGCGCGGCGAGCGCCCTGCGTGCCGCAGGCACGCCTAGATGGAGGGAACCAGAGCGCGCAGCGCATCATCGGCACATGGCACAGGCCGATCAGGCAAAGCCTGTTGGCGACATTGCTGGGCGCAAACGCAGTGCGTCGGGGATGGGCTGAAAAGCCGATCCCTCGTAGGGCAAACGGAGCGCGCAGGCGTCAGCCGACCGTAGGGAGGGAACGATGGAAGCCCGGCAGGGGCGAGCCGCATGGCAGCTCGATGCTACGCACGACAGCGCGGCCCGGCGATGCCGGGAGACGCAAAGACAGTTGGATAGGGATCCACCAAGCCTTGATGCGCTCGTCACGCTTCTGCTGCCCGGGCCCGCGCAAGTCGCCGTCCTGCTCACACCTCACCGGCCGGCAATCCTCACGTTGCTGGAGGCTTCCTGACCTCGAACGACCAAGGCTTGCGAGAACGTAAGCGGCCGAGCAGCGAACAGGTGTCCACGCGCGGAACGACATGCGAGCATGGCAGCCCCACATAAGTCCTTAATAAAAACTTATTAAGTTGCTAATTAGGACTTTTGTCTTTACGATCAGTGTTCCTCTTTCGCTGAACGCTACCCATGCCAAGTACGAATCTCAATGAGCCCATGTGTTCGATCGCCCGTTCGCTCGATCTGCTGGGTGACCGTTGGGCACTGTTGCTCATTCGAGAGGTCCTCTTTGGTACCCGGCGTTTCGACGACTTTGCGGCACATCTTGGAATCGCCCGCAATGTGCTGACGCAGCGCCTCGCAAAGCTGGTTGAGGCGGGGGTTCTCGTACAGACTCCGCTCAAGATCGAGGGCCGCCGCTTGGGCTACAGCTTGAGCCCGATGGGCGAAGACTTGGTGCCTGCCTTGATCGCCTTGATGCAATGGGGGGACCGGTGGCTGCACAGCCCCGAGACCGTGCCCATCAAAGTGATTGAGCGCAGCAACGGCAAAGAAGTACGGCGGCTGCAAATCCGTGACGCGAGCGGCAGTCCGCTGGCGGTCAAGGATCTCGACTGGACGCCAGGCCCCGGTGCAAGCCATCCTGCCATCGCCGCACTCGTGCGTGCCTATGAAGCGCAGCGGGTGAGCGAGGCCAGACCGATCCCCCCGGTGAGCAAGCCGGCAGCCGAAAAACTGAAGGCCAGATCGAAGGCCTCCAAGGCGGCATGACGGCAAAGCACTGCACCTTCCAGAGGGACCGGTCCAACATGCCCGGTTGAGATCACGTTTTCAAGTTTCGTTGCCACGAACGCCTCAAGGCGTCGGCCACAGGTATTTAAAGGGAGTCGAAGTCATGCATCAGCGTATTGCGGACGCACCGAACAAGACGGTCAAAGGCTGGGAGCGTTTCCCCCGTCTCTGCCGTTACATGATCCGGACCCGGTATTCCCACCACGTCGTTCACCACCGCCGGACGTTCAAGCAGGACCACGTCACGCAGTTCCAATCCGAGTCGGAACGGGAAGCGCTGGATCGCGAGTTGGCGGACCGTGGGCACCACGGCCAGATCATTCAACGCTCGGGCTATGCAGTTCGCCTGCATGGCAGTGGCGCGCTGGTCTTCATCGCGCCACTGCTGCCGGCCATCCCGCTCACATCCTTCACGTTGGGCTTGTGGGGAACGTTGGGCAGTTGCGTTGCCTTGGCGCTCCCACCGCTGTTCAGTCATTTCATTCATCCGTATCTGCACATGCCGCATGCAAGGGCGGTGCGCGAAGCTCCGCGCGCGACGGCCTGGTTGCTGAGACGCTGGTACTTCAGGTCGATGGCGCGCAACCACTATATGCACCACCGCTACGTGGCCTCGAATTTCAACCTGGTTCTCGGCGGCGATGTGTTGCGGCGGAGATACCGCCCGCCCGCCGAGACTGACCTCCGCGAAATGCAGCGGCTGGGCCTGCGGATCGACTAACCCCATTTCCACGAAACCGCAATGAACCTGATTCTTCGAATGCTCTGGGTATGGTTCCTGTCGCTGCGTCGCGAGCGCCTGCCCGTCGGCGTGGCCGAGACCCGGTTGCGCCTGATCACGCTGCCCAACGATCTTGACCTCAATCTGCATATGAACAACGGTCGCTATCTGACGATGGCCGACCTGTCCCGAATCGATCTATTCCTGAGGACCGGGCTCGTATCGGTCATGAGAAAGGAGAAATGGGCGCCGATCATCTCGGAGCACACGATGATCTACAAGCGTTCGCTGAGGCTCTTCCAGAAGTTCGAGGCGGTGATGCAGCTGACCCACTGGGATGATCGTTGCTTCTACATGAGCCACCAGTTCTTGGTGGGAGAACGTGTGGTGGCCGAAGGCACATCTGTCGGCGTCATCCGCGGACGTGACGGCGTCATCGCACCGGAACGAGTCCTCGATCGACTGCGGGTCGAGCGGGGACTGGCATGAATGGCATGACGGCAGTTCAGGTGGAAGACTGCGTCTTGTCGCCGTCGGCGCGAGCATGGTCTGCGATGGAAGCGGCCGCGTTCATGACCGAGTTGCGGAGTGAACTGCGAAGCGCAGGAGTGTTCAGGGGCGACGCCTTGGGCTACTGGCTGCGGGGCCTGTGGGTGCTGGGCGTCACCACCTGCGTGTGGAGCGCGTTCGTTCTTGTCGATTCGTGGGCTGCGCGAATGACTATCGGCGCTCTTGCCGGTTACATCGGCGTGCAGGCCTCGGCCATCGCCCATGAAGCCGGGCACGGAGCCGTCACGCGTGACAGAAAGTTGAGTTGGTTCGTCGGCCGATTCTTCATGACCTTTGTGATCGGTGCGTCATACAGCGCCTGGGTGAGGCGTCATGGCGCACACCACATCCATCCCAATTCACGGCAGGATCCGGATGTTCGCCCATCATTCTTCAGCTTCAACGAGACGGACGCCATCGCCGCCCGAGGATTGGCCGGGTGGTGCACTCGAAACCGGCATCGAGCGGGCGCTGCTTGTCGGTGCCAGGCTTGGGAATGAACCTTCGCCTGACGGGCAGCGCCCGATATCCGCCGCTATGAACCCGTGCATGCAGGTCTTGGAGGGTGCCCTCCATCCCCGCCTCGTAGTCCTCCCATGTCACGCCATCAACCCCGGGGGCGGCACGGCGCTTGAGCGCCAGGAATGCGTCCCTCAGTAGTTCGACCGTCACGTGGTGTAGCAGCGCAGTGAACTTCTCCTTCTTCCACTGCCTCGCAGCGTTCGTACGGGCCCCCCGATGGCCACGTCAAACTGCTCCACCTGTGGCCACCCAAACTGCTCCAGGCAGGACGGGCGGATTATGCAGTGACGGGGGTTAATGCGATGCGTGCAGCGGCCTCCT
>NZ_JBBKZV010000031.1:0-79104 GCF_037889915.1 Variovorax humicola
GCGGGCTACGCCGGGCTGGACAACGAGCTGTTCTACATGGACAAGACCATGATGGTCTTCGGCGACGCCAAGAAGGTGGTCGAGGACATGGGCAAGGCGATCGAGTAATCGGTCCCTGTCGCCGGGCTGACATCGCCCGGTCGACTCCCTCCCGGCTTTGATCTAATACAGGCATGCGCAAGCCCCGCGGGGCGGCGCGTGCATTTTCCGTTTTTGGAGACAAAGAAATGACCGATCGTCCCTGGCTCGCGAGCTATCCGGAAGGCGTGCCTGCCGACATCGACGGCTCGCAATACACCTCGCTGGTGGCATTGATGGAGGAGAGCTTTTCGCGCTACTCCGACCGCGTGGCCTACAGCTTCATGGGCAAGGACCTGAGCTTCGCGCAGACCGACAAGATGAGCGCGGCGCTCGCGGCCTACTTCCAGAACCTCGGCCTCGTGAAGGGAGACCGCGTCGCGCTGATGATGCCGAACACGCCCCAGTACCCGATCGCGATGGCGGCGGTGCTGCGAGCGGGACTGGTGGTGGTCAATGTAAACCCGCTCTACACGCCGCGCGAACTCGAGCACCAGCTCAAGGACTCGGGCGCGAAGGCGATCGTCATCATCGAGAACTTTGCGGCCACGCTGCAGAAGTGCCTGGCCGCCACGCAGGTCAAGCACATCGTCCTGTGTGCCATGGGCGACCAGCTCGGCTTCCTGAAAGGCATGCTGGTCAACTACGTGCTGCGCAACGTCAAGAAGATGGTGCCGGAATTCAGCCTGCCCGGCGCCGTGCGCTTCAACGACGCGGTCGAAAAGGGCAGCGCGCGCAAGCTCGACAAGCACGCCATCGGGCCGGATGACGTGGCCCTGCTGCAATACACCGGCGGCACCACCGGCGTGTCGAAGGGTGCGGTGCTCCTGCATCGCAACGTGATCTCCAACGTCCTGCAGTCCGAGGCGTGGAACGACCCCGCGATGCGCACCATCGCGGCCGGTGAGCAGCCGACCAGCGTGTGCGCCCTGCCGCTCTATCACATCTTCGCTTTCACGGTGAACATGATGCTGGGCATGCGCACTGGCGGAAAGAACATCCTGATTCCGAATCCGCGCGATCTGCATTCGGTGCTGAAGGAACTGTCGAAGCACACCTTCCACAGCTTCCCTGCGGTCAACACGCTGTTCAACGGCCTCGCGAACCACCCGGACTTCGGCCTGGTGAACTGGCGCAACCTCAAGGTATCGGTCGGCGGCGGCATGGCGGTGCAAGGCGCCGTCGCCAAGCTCTGGCTGGAGAAGACCGGCTGCCCGATCGTGGAGGGATACGGCCTGTCCGAAACCTCGCCGTCGGTCACCTGCAACCCGACCACGAGCAAGGAATACTCCGGCACCATCGGCGTGCCGCTGCCGAGCACCTATGTGAAGCTGCTCGACGACAACGGCATCGAAGTGCCGCACGGCGAGCGCGGCGAGATCGCCATCAAGGGCCCGCAGGTCATGGCCGGCTACTGGCAGCGCCCGGACGAAACCGCCAAGGTCATGACGCCCGATGGCTACTTCAAGACCGGCGATATCGGCACGGTGGACGAGCGCGGCTTCTTCAAGGTGGTCGACCGCAAGAAGGACATGGTCATCGTCAGCGGTTTCAATGTGTTTCCGAACGAGGTCGAAGACGTCGTGGCCACGATGCCCGGCGTGCTCGAATGCGCCGTGGTCGGCGTGCCCGACGAGAAGACCGGCGAGGCCGTCAAGCTGGTGATCGTGAAGAAGTCACCGGATCTTACCGAGCAGCAGGTGCGTGATTTCTGCCGTGCCAATCTCACGGGCTACAAGCAGCCCCGCATCATCGAATTTCGTACCGACCTGCCAAAGACGCCAGTCGGCAAGATCCTGCGCCGCGAACTGCGTTAGTTGAGTTAGGGTTCCGCCGGGGACGAAGGGCGGCATTGGACTTGCATAGTTGCCGGCGATGCTTCGTTTCATTCTCACGCGCCTGAGCCTGCTCGTGCCGACCTTCATCGGCATGACGTTGCTGGCGTTTTTCCTGATCCGGCTGGTACCGGGCGACCCGATCGAAACGCTGGCGGGCGAGCGTGGCATCGACCCGGCGCGCCATGCCGAATTGCTCAAGGCCTATGGACTCGACCGGCCGCTGATCACGCAATACGGCATCTACGTCGCGCGCGTGCTGCATGGGGACCTGGGCAAGTCGATGATCACGCAGGAGCCCGTGATGGGGGAGTTCCTGTCGCTGTTTCCGGCCACGGTCGAACTGGCGGTCTGCGCCATCCTCTTCGCGCTGCTGCTGGGCATTCCGGCCGGCATCATCGCGGCGGTGCGGCGCAATTCGGTGTTCGACCATGGCGTGATGGCGGTGTCGCTCACCGGCTATTCGATGCCGATCTTCTGGTGGGGCCTGCTGCTGATCCTGTTCTTCTCGGTGCAGTTGGGGTGGACGCCGGTGTCGGGGCGGATCGCGGTGGAGTACTTCATCGAGCCGACCACCGGCTTACTGCTGATCGATTCGCTGAAGGCCGATGAGCCGGGCGCGTTCTGGTCGGCACTGCAGCACCTGATCCTGCCGGCCATCGTGCTCGGCACCAATCCGCTCGCGGTGATCGCGCGCATGACGCGATCGGCCATGCTCGAAGTGCTCGGCGAGGACTACATCCGCACCGCGCGCGCCAAGGGCCTGTCGAAATTCCGCGTGGTGGCGCTGCATGCGCTGCGCAATGCACTGATTCCGGTCGTGACCGTGATCGGCCTGCAGGTGGGCGTACTGTTCACCGGCGCCATCCTCACCGAAACCATCTTCTCCTGGCCCGGCGTGGGCAAGTGGCTGATCGAGGCGATCGGCCGGCGCGACTACCCGGTGCTGCAGGGCGGCATGTTGCTGCTGGGCGTGATCGTGATGGTCGTCAATCTGCTGGTCGACGTCGCCTATGGCGTCATCAATCCGAGGATCAGGAAATGAGCGCGTCCGCATCGTTGCCGGTTGCCACGACCGCATCCGCGCCACCCGGTCCGTGGCGCGAGTTCTGGACCTCGTTCTCGGCCAACAAGGGCGCCGTGATGGGGCTGGCCGTCATCGGCGTGTTGTTGGTGGTGGCCGTGATGGCGCCGTGGATCGCGCCGCATGCACCGAACCAGACCGACAGCGCGGCCTTCCTGCGGCCGCCGGCGTGGCAGGAGGGCGGATCGATGCAGTTCCTGCTCGGCACCGATGCCATCGGCCGCGACATCCTGTCGCGCCTGATGTGGGGTTCGCGGCTCTCCCTCTCCATCGGCATTGCGGTGGTCGCGTTGTCGATGGCAGTGGGGATCGCGCTCGGCCTGATCGCCGGTTTCTCCCGCGGAATCGTCGAGATCGCGATCATGCGATTGATGGACATCGTGCTGACGCTGCCCAGCCTGCTGCTGGCCATCGTCATCGTTGCGATTCTTGGCCCGGGACTCATCAACGCGATGCTCGCGGTGGCAGTCGTGGTGCTGCCGCATTACGTGCGTATCACGCGCGCGGCGGTCATCACGGAAGTCTCGCGCGACTACGTCACGGCTGCGCGGTTGAGCGGTGCGGGCCTGCTGCGGCTGATGTTCCGCGAAGTACTGCCGAACTGCGCTGCGCCGTTGATCGTGCAGGCCTCTCTTGGTGTGTCGACCGCGATCCTCGACGCCGCCGCACTCGGCTTTCTCGGCCTGGGCGCGCAGCCGCCTTCGCCGGAGTGGGGCACGATGCTCGCCGACGCCCGCGAGTTCGTCCTGCGCGCATGGTGGGTCGTGACCTTCCCGGGCCTGGCGATCCTCGCTGCGGTGCTGGCCTTCAACCTCGTGGGCGACGGCTTGCGCGATGCGCTCGACCCGAAGCTGAAGAGGTAGCCATGAGCGCAGCGCAGAACCGCTTCAAGCAAGCTCGCGCCCCCTCGGGGGGCAGCGAGGACACGAAGTGCCGAGCGTGGGGGCAAGTCAGCGCAGCGCAGAACCGCTTCAAGCAAGCTCGCGCCCCCTCGGGGGGCAGCTTATGAATCTGCTTGAAATCCAGGATCTCCACGTCGAGTTCCCCACGCAGGGCGGCATCATGCACGCCGTCGATGGCGTGAGCCTGCGGGTCGACGAAGGCGAGGTGCTCGGCATCGTCGGCGAGTCGGGTTCGGGCAAGAGCGTCACGATGATGGCGCTGATGGGACTCATCGGTTCGCCAGGCAAGGTGCGCGCGCAGCATCTGCGCTTCGCCGGGCAAGACCTGCTCGGGCTTTCCGATCGCGCGCGGCGCAAGCTGGTCGGCAAGGACGTGGCGATGATTTTCCAGGAGCCGACGACAAGCCTCAATCCGTGCTTCACGATCGGCTTCCAGATCGTCGAGACGCTGCGCCTGCATCTGAATCTCGACAAGCGCGAGGCCGGCAAGCGCGCGATCGAGTTGCTGGAGCAGGTCGGTATTCCGGCGCCTGCATCGCGAATCAATTCGTTCCCGCACCAGCTTTCGGGCGGCATGAACCAGCGCGTGATGATCGCGATGGCCATTGCCTGCAACCCGCGCCTGTTGATCGCCGACGAGCCGACCACCGCGCTCGACGTCACGATCCAGGCGCAGATACTCGACCTGCTGCGCGGCCTGCAGAAAGAGCGCGGCATGGCGCTGGTGCTCATCACGCACAACATGGGCGTGGTGGCCGACATGGCACAGCGCGTGGCCGTGATGTATGCGGGCCAGGTGGTGGAACAGCAGCGCGTCGACCGCCTCTTCGCCAGACCGCAACATCCCTACACCGAGGCGCTGCTCGCGGCCTTGCCCGAGCGCGCTGCGCCCGAAGAACGCCTGGCCACCATCGCCGGCGTCGTGCCCGGCGTGCATGACCGGCCGGCCGGTTGCCTGTTCGCGCCGCGCTGCAGCTATGCCACCGCCCATTCGCGTGCCGTGCGTCCGGAACTGCGCCCGATCGCGGGCAGCGAGGCCCGGGAGGATGGCGAGGTGCGCTGCCACTATGCGCTCGGCGATCCCGACCGCGCGGTACTGATCCAGCGGGATGGACCGCAACCGGTGGAGGCGTTGCCATGACGACGGAAATCGTCGCCGAAGCCACCAGCCTGCGAAAGGTCTACGACATCAGGCGCGGCATGTTCAGGGCGCCTGCGCACTTGCAGGCCGTAGGCGAAGTCTCGTTCAAGCTGGAACGCGGTCGCACGCTGGCTGTCGTCGGCGAATCGGGCTGCGGCAAGTCGACGCTCGCGCGCATGGTCACGCTGATCGAAAAGCCGACTGCAGGCAAGCTCACGCTGGTGGGCATGGATGCAGTCGACCCGCCGTCCGAGCGCAAGCGCGAATTGCGGCAAGCGGTGCAGCTGGTGTTCCAGAACCCCTACGGCTCGCTCAATCCGCGCAAGAAGATCTCGGCCGTGCTGGAAGATCCGCTCTCCATCAACACCACGCTCGGCAAGACCGAGCGCGCGGCAAGGGCGCGCGAAATGCTGTCGCGCGTCGGCTTGCGGCCGGAGCATGCCAACCGTTATCCGCACATGTTCTCCGGCGGCCAGCGCCAGCGCATCGCCATCGCGCGTGCGTTGATGTTGTCGCCGCGCCTGCTGGTGGCCGACGAGCCGGTGTCGGCGCTCGACGTGTCGATCCAGGCGCAGGTGCTGAACCTGCTGGCCGATCTGCAGAACGAACTCGGCCTGGCCTACCTGTTCATCTCGCACGACCTCGGCGTGGTGCGCCACATCGCCCATGATGTGCTGGTGATGTACCTCGGCCATGTGGTCGAGCAGGGCGCCAAGTCGCGCATCTTTGCCAGGCCGCTGCATCCGTACACGCAAGCCCTGCTGGCGTCGACACCGGGCCTGGCCACCAGCCAGCGCATCGTGCTGCAAGGCGAATTGCCGTCGCCACTGAACCCACCCCCGGGCTGCGTGTTCAACACGCGTTGCGCGCATGCGACCGACCGTTGCCGCGCCGAGCGCCCGGTGTTGCGTTTGCTCGACGAGCGCATGGTGTCCTGCCACCACGCCGAGAAGTTCCTGGACGGCGCCGCCATTGGCGCTGTCCATAATCCGCAGCTTGCGCCGGCCTGAAGGCTGGCAGGCAGCCCTTTCCCTTTTTCGTCTGAAGGAGTTCTCGCAATGAAAGCCAAGTCCAACGTGTTCGCGCGCCGCGCCCGCGTCGCTGCCACACTGATCGTCCCGACCGCGCTTGCGCTCGCCTGCGGCGCAGCGGCTGCAAAGACGCTGGTCTTTTGCTCCGAAGGCAGCCCCGAGAACTTCTACGCCGCGGTCAACACCACCGGCACCTCCTTCGACGTCACCACGCAGGTCTACGACAACATCGTCCAGTTCGAGCGTGGCGGCACCAAGGTCGTGCCGGGCCTCGCCGAGAAATGGGAGATTTCCGCCGACGGCACCGAATACACCTTCCACTTGCGCAAGGGCGTGAAGTGGCACACCTCCAACAAGAACTTCAAGCCGACGCGCGACCTCAACGCCGACGACGTGATCTTCATGATGGAGCGCCAGTGGAAAGAAAACGACCCCTACTTCAAGGTCACCAGCCAGAATCACTCCTACTTCAATGACATGGGCATGCCCAAGCTGCTGAAGTCGGTCGACCGCATCGACGACTACACAATCAAGATCGTGCTCAACAAGGCCGAGGCACCGTTCCTCGCCAACCTGGCAATGCCCTACGCCGGTGTGCAGTCCAAGGAATACGCGATCGCGATGCTCAAGGCCGGCACGCCCGAGAAGATCGACCAGGATCCGGTCGGCACCGGCCCGTTCTACCTCGTGCAGTACCAGAAGGATGCGGTGGTTCGCTTCAAGGCGTTCCCGCAGTACTGGGACGGCAAGGCCAAGATCGACGACCTGATCTTCTCGATCACGCCCGACGCCTCGGTGCGCTGGGCCAAGCTGCAGAAGGGCGAGTGCCATGTCATGCCGTACCCGAACCCAGCCGACCTCGAAGCGATCCGCAAGGATCCGTCCGTGCAGGTGCTGGAGCAAGCCGGCCTCAACGTCGGCTACCTCGCCTACAACACGCAGAAGAAGCCGTTCGACGATGTGCGCGTGCGCAAGGCCGTCAACATGGCGATCAACAAGAAGGCCATTATCGACGGCGTCTACCTGACCACCGGCGTCGCCGCCAAGAACCCGATTCCGCCGACCATGTGGTCGTACAACGACGCGGTCAAGGACGACCCGTACGACCCCGAAGGCGCGAAGAAGCTGCTGGCCGCCGCAGGCCTCGCCAATGGATTCACCACCGACCTGTGGGCCATGCCCGTGCAGCGCCCGTACAACCCCAACGCCAAGCGCATCGCCGAGCTGATGCAGGCCGACCTGGCCAAGATCGGCGTCAAGGCCGAGATCAAGACATTCGAATGGGGCGAGTACCGCAAGCGCATGCAGAACGGCGAGCATCAGATGGGCATGCTGGGCTGGACCGGCGACAACGGCGATCCGGACAACTTCATGTACACGCTGCTGGGATGCGCGTCGGCGCAGGCGAACGGCTCGAACGTCGCCAAGTTCTGCTACCAGCCGTATGAAGACCTGGTGCTGAAAGCCAAGAACGTGCCCAAGCAGGCCGACCGCGACGCGCTCTACAAGAAGGCGCAGGTCATCTTCAAGGAGCAGGCGCCGTGGTTCACCATCGCGCATGCCGTGCAATTGAAGCCGGTGCGCAAGGAAGTGATTGACTTCAAGCTGAGCCCGTTCGGCCGCCACACGTTCTACGGCGTGGATATCAAGTAAGCCCCCAGAAGGATGTTGCTCGCCCCCAGGCTCCGCGCACTTCGTGCCGCTTCTCCAACCCCTTGCCGGGGGCAACACCAGCGGCCCGGCAGAGCCGGTTCCGCGGTGTTTCCCGTGAAGACAGCGCCGTCGTGACGACTGCGGTGCTGAGTGCCCTGCCCGAGGAGCAGGAGGGGCTTGCGGCGCAGATGGATGCGCTGCGGGTCGTGCGGCATGCGGGGCGCGATTTTCATGCGGGCGAATGGCTGGGGCGGCCTGTGGTGTTCGCGCTGTCGGGCATCGGCAAGGTGGCCGCGGCCACGACGGCAGCGGTGCTGGTCGAGCGCTTCAACGCGCGGCGCATCGTGTTCACGGGCGTGGCGGGTGGGTTGCATCCGGATGTCCGGGTTGGCGATACGGTCATCGGCACCGAATTCATGCAGCACGACATGGACGCGTCGCCGCTGTTTCCGCGGTATGAAGTGCCGCTGTATGGGCGTTCGCGTTTTGCGGCTGACGAGCAGCTTGTCGAGCGGCTCCTGGCGGCTGCGCGCGATCCGTCCACCAGCACGGCGGTGCTCTTCGACGCAGAAACACTGGCCCGCTTCGGCATCGACGCTGCGCGTGTTCATCGAGGCTTGCTGATCAGCGGCGACCGCTTTGTGTCGCGTGCGGATGAGGCGCACGCGCTGAGCGCGGCGCTGCCCGATGCAATGGCCGTCGAGATGGAAGCCGCCGCCGTCGCGCAGGTTTGCCACGACTATGGCGTGCCGTTTGCCGCCGTGCGCAACATCTCGGACCGTGCGGACGACCAGGCGCATGTGGACTTTCCGGCGTATCTCGCGCAAGTGGCCGGGCGGCAGGCACGCGCACTCATCGCAGCGTTGCTACCGATGCTGCCGCCGTGAACGGACTGCGCGATCTCACGAGCCGGCATGAAGTTCCTGCTGTTCCCCCTCGCCGGGGCACTGATCGGCTACTACCTGAGTGAACGGGGCGGCGTTGGCATTGGCGCGGTCATCGGTGCACTCGCCACCATCGTCTTCACACTCGCCGGGGCCGGCATCGGGTTGCTCGCCAGCCTGGCCATCGCAGGCATCCAGGCGCTGACGCCCGAAACCGAAAAGGGGCACGTTCGCGCCTGCAACGGCGAGGCCTTGTGCCCCGGAACCGGCGAATGGATCGCCAGCGTGGACGCCCGGCATCCCCAGGCGCGCACCTTCAACGTCTGGAACCGCACGGCCTACGTCGAGGAAGGGCAGCCGTTTCCCGATCCGGGCAGCCTTGTCGCAGGTGTCCACGCGGCGGAAGTCACCTGGCGGTGGGTGCGACCCAGCCTCAGCGAGGAATCCTGAAGCGTCGCAGCATGCATCCTTCGATGTCTTCAGCAGCCATCATTTCCATGGCGGCCCGGTTTCGTGGCAAAGTCCGTGCGCTGGCCGCCCGGGCCATTGATTGACGAGGTTGATGCCGTGAACACTTCTGTCTCTACCCCCACCCCTGCGGGCGCCGGCCGTTTTGGCAGCGGCCAGGCCGTGCGTCGCATCGAGGACGACACGCTGGTGGCAGGCCTCGGCCGCTACACCGACGACATCCGCGTCGAGGCGCAGGCCCAGCTCGCCTTTTCCCGATCGCCGCACCCGCATGCGCGCATCGTCTCGATCGACACGGCTGGCGCGACTGCGATGCCCGGCGTGCTCAAGGTGATCACCGGTGCGGACCTCGTGGCGGCGGGCGTCGAGGCTTTGCCGGGCGTGGCGGGTTTCGTGCGGGCCGATGGCAGCGCTGCCGCCTCCGCACCGCGCCGCGCCCTGGCCCATGAGCGCGTCCGCTTCGTCGGCGAGCCAGTGGTTGCCGTGATTGCCGAAACGCTGCAGCAGGCACGCGATGCGGCCGAGGCGGTGTTCATCGACTACGACGCGCTGCCGATGGTCATCGATCCCGTGCTGGCTATCGCACCCGGCGCGCCCGTGCTGTGCGACGAGGCGCCGGACAACATCTCCGCGGAAATGCGGCACGGCAATGCCGAGGCCACGGCGGCCGCCTTCGGCAAGGCGGCGCACGTCGTCAAGCTGAACATCGTCAACCAGCGCCTCGCCGCCGTCACCATCGAGCCGCGCTCGATCCTGGCCGACTTCGACAAGGCCAGCGGCCGTACCACGATCCACATGAGCACGCAAATGCCATCGGGCGTGCGCGACACCTTGTGCGATGCCGTGCTCAAGATCCCGCGCGACCAGATCCGCGTGCGCGTGCCCGACGTCGGCGGCGGCTTCGGCATGAAGACCGGCATGTACCCCGAGGATGCCGTCGTGGTGTTCGCCGCGCGCGCGCTCGAGCGCCCGGTCAAGTGGATCGCCGACCGCAGCGAGGAATTCCTATCGACCACGCACGGGCGCGACGTGCATGTCGACGCCGAGCTGGCGCTGGCCGCCGACGGCAGGATCCTCGCGCTGAAGGTGCATTCGCTGGCCAACGTGGGCGCCTACGGGACGGGCGTCGGCGTCGCGATCCAGTTGCTGATCGGGCCGTGGGTGCAGACCAGCATCTACGACATCCAGACCATCGACTTCCATTTCAAGGCGGTGATGACCAACACCGCGCCCACCGGCGCCTACCGCGGCGCCGGCCGACCCGAGGCCATCCACAACATGGAGCGCCTCATGGACGAGGCCGCGCGCCAATTGGGCATGGACCGAATCGCACTGCGCCGGCGCAACTTCATCCAGCCTGAGCAGATGCCCTATACGAACCCGATGGGCCAGACCTACGACACCGGCCGGTTCGAGCACGTGATGGACCAGGGCCTCGCCCTCGCCGACTGGACCGGCTTCGAAGCGCGCGCCGCCGAATCGGAACAACGCGGCAAACTGCGTGGCCTCGGCATCGCGACCTTCCTGGAATGGACCGGCGGCAACGTGTTCGAGGAACGCGTGACCGTGTCGGTGCTCGCCGATGGCGTCATCGAAGTGTTCTCTGCCGTCAATGCGATGGGTCAAGGCATTGCCACCTCGCTCGCGCAACTCGTGGTCGATGCCTTCGGCGTGCCGCTCGACAAGGTTCGCGTGGTGCTCGGCGACACCGACCGTGGCGACGGCTTCGGCAGCGCCGGCTCGCGCTCGATCTTCACCGGCGGCTCGGCCGTGCGCGTGGGCGCTGACCGGACCATCGAGCACGCGCGGGGCCTCGCGGCAAAGGAACTCGAGGCCGCGCCCGAGGACGTCAAGTATGCCGAGGGCAACTTCACCGTCGCCGGCACCGACCTCCAGATCGGCCTGTTCGAACTGGCCGGCAAGCAGCCCGACCATCGCATTTTCATGGACTCGACGAGCACCGTCGCCGGCCCGACCTGGCCGAACGGCTGCCACATCACCGAGGTCGAGGTCGATCCGTTGACCGCAGACGTCGAGGTGGTCGCCTATGCCTCGGTCAACGACGTCGGCCGCGTGGTCAACCCGATGATCGTGCGTGGCCAGCTCGATGGTGGCGCGGTGCAGGGCATCGGCCAGGCCTTGCTGGAACAGATCGTCTACGACCCCGAAACCGGCCAGCCGCTCACCGGCAGCTTCATGGACTACGCGATGCCCGTGGCCCGTACCGCGCCCGACTTCAAGACCGAGATGGACCAGTCGACGCCGTGCAAGAACAATCCGCTCGGCGTGAAGGGTGTCGGCGAACTCGGCACCATCGGCGCGACCCCGGCCGTGGTGAACGCCGTGGCCGACGCACTCGCGCGCAATGGCTACGCGGCCAAGGCGCCGCTGCTGCAGATGCCCCTGAGCCCCACGCGGCTCTGGTCCCTGATGCACGCCTGACCCCGGCGCAGATCCATTCGTGAAACACCGCGGAACCGGCTTCGCCGGACCGCTGGTGTTGCCCCGGCAGGGGATGGGACGAGCCCCCCGACTCGCCCTGCCCCTTTCGTGAAACACCACGGAACCGGCTTCGCCGGGCCGTCGGTGTTGCCCCCGGCAGGGGGTGGGAGGAGCGCACGAAGTGCGCGGAGCCTGGGGGCGAGCCTAAGAAAGCCAGCCCTTGCGCCCGAAGTACCACATTGGAACCAGCGCACTCGCCGCCATCATGATCACGACATACGGATACGAAAGACCCCCCAGGACTTCCAGCTCCGGGAACTTCATGTTCATGCCGTAGATGCTCGCCACCAGCGTCGGCGGCAGCAGCGCCACGCTGGCAACCGAGAAGATCTTGATGATCTTGTTCTGGTTGATGTTGATGAAACCGACCGTCGCGTCCATCAGGAAGTTGATCTTGTCGAACAGGAATGCCGTGTGGTTATCGAGCGATTCGATGTCACGCAGGATCTGGCGCGCTTCCTCGAACTGCTCGGCACTGAGCATCTTGCTGCGCATCATGAAGCTCACGGCGCGACGCGTGTCCATCACGTTGCGGCGGATGCGGCTGTTCAAGTCCTCATGGCGCGCGATCTCGCCGAGCACTTCGCTCGCCAATGCGTCGGTCATGTTGCCCCGCAGCACCTTCTCGCTGACCTTCTTCAGGTCGTCGTATATGTTCTCCAGCGTGTCGGCGGAGTATTCGGCATCGGCGTCGAACAGCTTCAGCAGCACTTCCTTGGCGTCCTCGATCAGCCCTGGCGCACGGCGTGCGCGCATGCGCACCAGGCGGAACACCGGCACGTCCTCGTCATGGATCGAGAACAGCACGCCACGGCTGCGCAACTCGACATTGTGCTGGTTCAGGATGAAGGCGACGCGCACTGAACGCGGGTCCTCGCTGTCATCAATCAGGAAGTCGCTGCGAATGTGCAGCTCACCGTTGTCTTCTTCGTAGAAACGGGCGGATTCCTCGATGTCCTCGTCCATCGCGTCTTCGGGAATCGAGAGTCCGTAATACTGCTTCACCCAGCGCTTTTCTTCGACCGAAGGCGATTCGAGGTCCACCCAGATCGGCTGGAACTTCGACAACTCCTCCAGCGACTCGATTTCTTCCTGGACCAGGCGGCCGTTGGCAAGCGTGAAGATATTCAGCATGGCGCGAATTATCTGTTGAAGGTGTTGCTCGCTCCCGAGTCGGGCGGAGTTCGGTTCGCGCTCCCGGCTGCGGCGCGTTCCGGCCGCCGCATGGGTCTGCGGCGCCTTCGCGAACGAGGCCGTCTATGCGCGACAGTCTTTTTGCGGGCTGGACGGATGTACAGTACGGTTCCCATGTCGCTGCTCGCCGAAGCCCCGTCCCTTGCCGATGAAACGCCTGCACAACGGTTGGCGGCGGTGCTGGCCGCGCTCAACGAAGAGCAGCGCGAAGCAGTTGCGTACTCCGCCTCCGAGCCCTTGTTGGTGATTGCCGGCGCAGGGTCGGGCAAGACCAGCACGCTGGCCCATCGCGTCGCGAGCCTCATTGCCAAGGGCGCCGATCCCCAGCGCATCCTCCTGCTGACCTTTTCGCGTCGGGCGGCGCAGGAAATGGAGAAGCGCGCGGGGCAAGTGGTGGCTCGCGTACTGGGCCTGCGATCGGAGGCGCCGCCAGCGTTGCCCTGGGCCGGCACCTTCCACGGCGTCGGTGCGCGGTTGTTGCGCGAGCACGCCGCGCAGATCGGGCTGGACGAGAACTTCACCATCCACGACCGCGGCGATGCCGAAGACCTCATGGGGCTGGTGCGGCACGATATCGGGCTCTCCGCCAGCACGCGGCGTTTTCCGCAGAAGGGCACCTGCCTCGCTATCTATTCGCGCTGCGTCAACACGCGCGAGCCACTGGAGGACGTGCTCAAGCACGCCTTCCCGTGGTGCGCCGAATGGGCGGCGGAACTCAAGCGGCTCTTCAGCGGCTACGTCGAGGCCAAGCAGCAGCAGAACCTGCTCGACTACGACGATTTGCTACTCTGCTGGGCCGAGATGATGAGCGAGCCGTCGCTGGCCGAACTCGTCAGTTCGCGCTTCGATCATGTGCTGGTCGACGAATACCAGGACACCAACCGCCTGCAGGCCGCGATCCTGATCGCGCTCAAGCCCGATGGTTGCGGCGTCACGGTGGTCGGCGACGACGCGCAATCGATCTACTCGTTCCGCGGCGCCACGGTGCGCAACATCCTCGACTTCCCCGGCCAGTTCACGAAGTCGGCGCGCATCGTCACGCTGGAGCGCAACTACCGTTCGACCCAACCGATCCTCGACGCGTCAAATGCCGTCATCGCGCATGCTTCCGAGCGCCATGCAAAGACGCTCTGGACGGACAAGCCCTCTGCCGGCCGGCCGCAACTGGTGCTGGTGCCCGACGAGGCGCAGCAGGCCACCTGGGTGGCCGACCGAATCCTGGCGCACCGCGAAGGCGGGCTGGCGCTGAAGTCGCAGGCCGTGCTGTTCCGCACCTCCAGCCACAGCGCCGCGCTGGAGCTTGAATTGGCGCGGCGCAACATTCCTTTCGTCAAATACGGCGGCCTCAAGTTCCTGGAAGCGGCCCACGTCAAGGATCTGCTCGCGGTGCTGCGCTTCGTGCAGAACCCGCGCGGCCGCATGGCTGGCTTTCGAGTCCTCCAGTTCATCCCGGGCATCGGCCCGGCGACTTCCTCGCGGCTGCTCGACGCCATGGCCGAGGCGGCCGATCCGGGCGCGGCGCTGCGCGATTTCCAGCCACCGCGCGCGGCGAGCGTCGAATGGCAGCGTTTTGCCGACATTTACTGCGCGTTGCGCACGCCTGGGCTTTCATGGCCGGCCGATGTGGAACTGGCGCTGCGCTGGTACCTGCCCCACCTCGAGCGATTGCATGACGACGCCGGCTTGCGACGCGGCGATCTTGAGCAGTTGGCCCGGCTGGCATCGGTCTATGCATCGCGCGAGAGCTTTCTCACGGAACTCACGCTGGATCCGCCCTCCGCGAGCAGCGACCGCGCCGGCCCGCCCCTGCTCGACGAGGACTACCTGGTCCTGTCGACGATCCATTCCGCCAAGGGCCAAGAATGGCGCTCGGTGCATGTGCTCAATGTGGTTGATGGCTGTATACCGGCCGATGTGGCGCAAGGCGCGGCCGAACTGGAAGAGGAGCGCCGGCTGCTTTACGTGGCGATGACCCGCGCGCGCGACCACCTGCACCTCGTCGTGCCGCAGCGCTTCTACGTGACACAGCAGGCCGCGCGGGGCGATCGCCATGTGTATGCCGGCCGCACCCGCTTCATCGATGCGGCGGACGCGGCCCGTTTCGATCATGTCACTTGGCCGCCCCCGCCCGAACGTCCGGTCTTCGTGCCCCCGCCGGCCGCGGCCATCGACCTTCGAAATCGTCTGCGCAACGCCTGGAAATAGCAGCGCGCCAACAGAGGCGCGGACCGGATAAAAAACAACTACAGGGTTGTTGAGGTCGATAGTAACTACCTGCGGCGCGTGCAATGTGTCACGAATTTCGGGGCAAATCGGGGATTGCAATTCTGTGACACGGGGGGCATAGTGATTCAGACCCCTCGCGGGTTTTTCAACCACCTCACTTTTCCACTCCCTCCAATCCTCGATCTTTCGCCTTTTTCGCTCCCGTTTCACTCCCTATCCAATGTTCCCCGTGGTCCCGCTTCATCCCGAGGCGAGGTCAATTTCCCCAACGGTCCATCCCAGGAGGTCATTCATGAATCTGACGATCAGCGGTCATCACCTCGACGTCACTCCAGCGCTGCGCAGCTATGTCACTAGCAAGCTTGATCGGATTACCCGCCACTTCGACCAGGTGGTCGATGTGAAGGTGTTGCTAACGGTTGAGAAGCAGAAGGAGAAGGAGCGCCGGCAACGGGCCGAGTGCAACATCCACGTGAAGGGCAATGACATGTTCGCCGAGTCGAGCCATGCTGATCTTTACGCCGCGGTCGACGAACTGGTCGACAAGCTTGATCGGCAAGTGGTGCGTCACAAGGACCGCCTGCAGGATCACCATCACGCTGCACCGAAGCGCGTCATGTAGTGCGGGCTGATTTGAGCCGCTGAAAGTGGCTCAGGGCAAACACTCTTGCGGGCCGCCTTTTGGCGGCCCTTTGCTTTTCGCAAGGTCGGTGCATAATCGCCCCCGCCCTGCCCCTAACATGAATCGCCTCGCGTCCATCCTGCCGCCCGCTCAAGTACTCGTGAGCGTCGACGCTACCAGCAAGAAGCGTGCCTTTGAAGAGGCCGGCTTGCTGTTCGAAAACCTCCACGGCCTCGGCCGCGCACTGATCACCGACAGCCTGTTCGCACGTGAACGGCTCGGCTCGACCGGGCTCGGCCATGGCGTGGCGATACCGCACGGACGCATCAAGGGCCTCAAGGCGCCCATGGCGGCCGTGTTCCAGCTGGCCGATCCGATCGGCTTCGACGCACCGGACGAGCAGCCTGTCGTGCTGCTGATCTTCTTGCTGGTCCCCGAAGCGGCCACGCAGAAGCATCTCGAGATCCTGTCCGAGATTGCCGAATTGCTGAGTGATTCCAGCCTCCGCGAAAAGATCAAGTCGAGCACCGATGCGCGCGCCCTGCATGCGCTCATCGCTGGCTGGCAGTCCGCGCAAGTGGCCTGAAGCTGTTGCTCGCCCCCAGGCTCCGCGCTCTGCGCGCGCTCCTCCCACCCCCTGCCAGGGGCAATACCGGTGGCCCGGAAGGACTGTTGCTCGCCCCCAGGCTCCGCGCCCTGCGTGCGCTCCTCCCACCCCCCACCGGGGGCAATACCGGTGGCCCGTCAAAGCCGGTTCCACGGTATTCTTGGAACAAGCTTCCGAGCTGCCGTCCTCTTTCCAACTCCCCATGAAGCCCACAGTCATCAGCGCGGACGCGATGTTCGAGGAATTTCGCGGGTCGCTTCGCTGGGAGTGGCTGGCGGGACTCGGCGCATCGGAGCGGCAGTTCGAACCGGACGTCATCAGCCGCGCGCAGTCGGCCGCCGACCTGGTCGGCTACCTGAACTACATCCACCCGTATCGCGTGCAGATCCTCGGCCTGCGGGAGGTTGCCTACCTGACGCGCGGCACCAGGGAAGACTGCATCCGCCGCATCGCGCGCATCGTCACGCTGGAGCCGCCGATGCTGGTGCTGGCCGACGCCCAGTCCGCGCCTGACGAATTGCTGTCGATCTGCGAGCGTGCGCAATTGCCGCTGTTCGCCACGCGGGAGTCGTCGGCCTTCGTGATCGATCTGCTGCGTGCCTATCTCTCCAAGCACTTTGCCGAGCGCACCTCGATGCACGGGGTGTTCATGGACATCCTGGGCATGGGTGTGCTGATCACCGGCGAATCGGGGCTCGGCAAGAGCGAGCTGGGACTGGAACTCATTTCACGCGGCAACGGCCTCGTGGCCGACGACGCGGTGGATGTGTTCCGCATCAACCAGAACACCATCGAAGGCCGCTGCCCCGAGCTCCTGCAGAACCTGCTGGAAGTGCGCGGCATCGGCCTGCTCGACATTCGCGCGATCTTCGGCGAGACGGCGGTGCGCCGCCGGATGCGGCTCAAGCTCATCGTGCACCTGGTGCGTCGCGACAGCTTCGAGCGCGACTACGAGCGCATGCCCGCGGCACCGCTGACGCAGGACGTGCTGGGCGTGCCGGTGCGCAAGGTCATCATCCAGGTGGTGGCCGGGCGCAACATCGCCGTGCTGGTGGAGGCGGCAGTACGAAACTCGATCCTGCAGCTGCGCGGCATCGACACGTATGCCGACTTCGTCGCTCGCCACCACAGGGCGATGGAAAGCGGCTTGGCGGACTAAAGCCGCCCGCGCCTCGTTACCTGCCTTTGCCCGGGTTT
Source organism: Variovorax humicola (assembly GCF_037889915.1). Taxonomy (NCBI): domain Bacteria; kingdom Pseudomonadati; phylum Pseudomonadota; class Betaproteobacteria; order Burkholderiales; family Comamonadaceae; genus Variovorax; species Variovorax humicola. The sequence goes on from NZ_JBBKZV010000031.1 coordinate 17,425, forward strand.
ACCCGGCTTTACCTGCGGCTGGTGCAGTCGGCGCACAGGCCGTAAAGCGACATGGCGTGGTCTTGCAGGATCCAGCCCTTGTCCTTGGCGACCATTTGCTGGCGGCGTTCGATTTCGGAGTCGTAGAACTCTTCGACCTTGCCGCATCCGGTGCAGATGAGGTGGTCGTGGTGCTTGCCTTCGTTGAGTTCGTAGACCGCCTTGCCGCTTTCGAAGTGGCTGCGCTCCAGGATGCCGGCTTGCTCGAACTGTGTCAGGACTCGATACACCGTTGCCAAACCGATGTCGGAATGCTCGTTCAGGAGCACGCGGAAAACGTCTTCCGCCGTCATGTGTCGCTGTCCGCCGGTCTGGAAGATCTCGAGGATCTTCAGGCGCGGGAGCGTGGCCTTCAGGCCGGTATTCTTGAGTTCTTCGATGTTGGCCATGTTGGTTTCTCTGATGGCCGTGCGGCCCCGGTCCGCCGGGGGCCAGCCGCTACAATGGTTCGATCATATCGCTACCCTCTTTTTCCATGCCCGTGATCCCCCATTGCCGATCCGGCGCGCTGGCCGCCGCGTTGGCCGTCGCGCTGCTGACGTGCCTGAGTCTGAGCGCCTGCAGCAGCGTTTCGGACAGCACCCGCAGCGCGCTCACGGCGGTCACGCCGTACAAGGTCGAAGTGGTGCAGGGCAATTTCGTGTCCAAGGAACAGGTCGCCTCGCTCAAGCCCGGCATGTCGCGCCAGCAAGCGCGCGACATCCTCGGCACCTCGTTGCTGACGGACGTGTTTCACGCCAACCGCTGGGACTACGTCTTCACGATCCGGCGCCAGGGCGTCGAGCCGCAGCAGCGTCGCCTGACGCTGTACTTCAACGGCGACCTGCTCGACCGTTTCGAGGGTGACGAGATGCCGAGCGAGGAAGAATTCGTCGCCACGCTCGACACTCGCCGCAAAAGCGGCAAGGTGCCTGAGCTCGAGGTTCCTGAAGAACAACTCAAGAAGGCCGCCCCCGCCGATCCGGACAAGGCCGCCGAGCCGCTCGCCAAGCGCCCGCCGCTACCGGCCAGCTACCCGCCACTCGAATCATCGGCTCGCTGATGCGTCGCATTGCCATTGCCGGTGCGTCCGGCCGCATGGGCCGCATGCTGATCGAGGGCGTCCGTGGAACGGACGACGGCCAGCTTGCCGGCGCGCTCGACATCGTCGCCAGCCCGGCCATCGGAACGGATGCCGGCGCCTTTGTCGGGTTCAGCACCGGCGTGCCGATCGTTTCCGACCTGCGCGAAGGCTTGAAGAACGCGCAGGTGCTGATCGACTTCACGCGGCCCGAGGGCACGCTGGCGCACCTCGCCGTGTGCCGGGAACTCGGCGTTCAGGCGGTCATCGGCACCACGGGTTTCAGCGACGCGCAAAAGGCCGAGATTGCCGAGTTCGCGAAGGACATCGCCATCGTGCTGTCACCCAATTTCAGCGTGGGCGTCAACGTGACTTTCAAGCTGCTGGAGATGGCGGCGAAGGCGCTCTCGACGGGCTACGACATCGAGGTCATCGAGGCGCATCACCGGCACAAGGTCGACGCGCCCTCGGGCACCGCGCTCAAGATGGGCGAGGTCATTGCCGGCGCGCTGGGCCGCGACCTGAAGGACTGCGCCGTGTATGCCCGGGAAGGCATCACCGGCGAGCGCGATCCGTCGACGATCGGCTTTTCCGCGATCCGCGGCGGCGACATCGTGGGCGACCACACCGTCTTGTTCGCCGGCATCGGCGAGCGCATCGAGATCACGCACAAGTCGGCCAGCCGGGCGACCTACGTGCAGGGCAGCCTGCGCGCGGTCCGCTTCCTGGCGGACAAGAAGGCCGGGCTGTTCGACATGTTCGACGTTCTCGACTTGAAATGAAACACCCCCGAAGCGCCTTCGGCACCGCCCCCTCGAGGGCCTCGAAGGGGGGCGCCCGGCGGCTCGGCAAAGCCGGTTCCGCAGGTGCCCACGAACGGACTTCGCCGTGCTCGTCCTGGTTTCACGTTTCGCGGGCCAAGCGATTGCGTGGTGGAAAACTGAATTGATGCCCTTCGGGCGCGCAGCCACCGAATGACCCTCCTCGAGCAACTGATGCAGGGCGACGGTGTCAGCCGCGGCGTGACCGCGCTGCTGCTCGCCATGTCGATCGGCAGTTGGGTCGTCATCCTCTGGAAGACCTGGTTCCTGCGTGGCGGCACGCGTGACTTGCTGCGCAGCGTCGCGGCCTTCTGGCAGGCGCAAGCGCTCGATGAAGCGGTGGACCATGTCAAGGCATTCGATCGCAATACGCTGGTGTTGCCGTCGGTGCTCGCATTGCAGGGCATGACCAGTACGCCGGCCGCGAAGGGCAGCCTCGGCGCCTCGGGCGCCCGAGACGCGCGTTTGACACGGGTGTTGCGCGTGGCACTGCACGGCACCATGCGGCGCGTGTCGGCGGGCCAGATCCTGCTGGCGACTGTCGGGGCGACCGCGCCCTTTGTCGGCTTGCTCGGCACGGTTTGGGGCATCTACCACGCGCTGACTCGCATTACGCAGTCGGGCGCCTTCACCATCGACAAGGTGGCCGGCCCGGTCGGCGAAGCGCTGATCATGACGGCCGCCGGCCTGGCCGTCGCGATTCCTGCCGTGCTGGCCTACAACTGGTTTGGTCGTGTGATCGGGCGCATCGAGGCGGAGCTGGAAGGCTTTGCGCACGACCTCCTGGCGGTGTTCGGCGAGCGGCCCGCCGCGGCGTTGCCCCCGGCCGGGGCGATGCTGGTCTGAACATGCCTTTCGGGCGCAGCGCTCTCGGCAGCGGCAGCGGCAGCGGCGGTCGGGCAATGGGGGCAGGCGGCCAGCGTCCGCTGTCGGACATCAACGTGACGCCGCTGGTGGACGTGATGCTGGTGTTGCTGGTGATCTTCATCATCACGGCGCCGTTGCTGGCCAGCTCGATCCGGCTCGACTTGCCGCAGACGGATGCGGGGCAGCCGAACGAAGAGCCGCGCTTCGTGAGCCTCGTGGTGGACGCCAAGGGGGCGGTGTACCTCAACGACGAGCCGATGGACGATGCGCAATTGGCCGCTCGATTGACGCAGGCGGCTGCCGACGATCGCAACACCGAAGTGCAGTTGCGCGCGGACCAGACCGTGCCTTACGGCAAGGTGGTCCAGCTCATGGGGATTGCGAACAAGGCAGGTTTGAGCCGGATCGGGTTTGTAACGGAACCGCCTGCGCGTTGACCAATCATTTCAGTCTTCCACCACGCTATCGCGCGACCCGCGACGCATGAAACCCAGGACGAGCACGGCGAAGTCTGTTCGTGGGCACCCGCGGAACCGGCTTTGCCGGGCCGCCGGGTGCGCCCCCTCGAGGGGACTCGAGGGGGAGGCGCCGCAGGCGCTTCGGGGGCGTTTCTTTTCAGTTTTCCACCGCGCTACCGCGCGACCCGCGACGCATGAAACCCAGGACGAGCGCGGCGAAGTCTGTTCGTGGGCACCCGCGGAACCGGCTTTGCCGGGCCGCTGGGTGCGCCCCCTAGAGGGGGAGGCGCCGCAGGCGCATCGGGGGTGTTTCAACTCAAGTGCGGATGTCGTGCGCGGGCAAGGTCACGGGCTTGGTGTGCCAGATATCGTGTGAATACTCGGCGATCGTGCGGTCCGACGAGAACGCGCCCATGCCGGCCACGTTGAGGATCGCCATGCGCGTCCAGGCATCGCTGTCGCGGTACAGCGCATCGACCTTTTCCTGCATCTCGATGTAGCTCGCGTAGTCGGCCAGCAACAGGTAGTTGTCGCCCCAGTTCACCAGGGTGTCGAACACCTGCTGGTAGCGTGCCGGCTCGCCGTGGGAGAACTCGCCGTCGCGGATGGCGTCGAGCACGCGCCGCAGTTCGATGTCGTTGTCGTAGTAGTCGCGCGGCTGGTAGCCCTGGGCACGGATGTCGGCGACTTCGGGCGTGGTGTGGCCGAAGATGAAGATGTTCTCGGCGCCGACGTTCTGCTGCATCTCGACGTTGGCGCCGTCGAGCGTGCCGATGGTCAGCGCGCCGTTCAGCGCGAACTTCATGTTGCCGGTGCCGGACGCCTCGGTGCCGGCGGTGGAGATCTGCTCGCTCAAGTCGGCCGCGGGCATGATGACCTCGGCGAGGCTCACGCTGTAGTTCGGCAGGAACACCACCTTCAGCAGCTTGCCGACTCGCTCGTCGTTGTTGATGACCGCGCCGACGTCGTTGATGAGGCGGATCACCATCTTGGCCATCGCATAGGCCGAAGCCGCCTTGCCGGCGAACACGACCACGCGTGGCACGTGCGGCGCATCGGGCTCGTCGAGGATGCGGTGGTAACGCGTGATGACGTGCAGCACGTTGAGCAACTGGCGCTTGTATTCGTGCATGCGCTTGACCTGCACGTCGAACATGGCGTCGGTGTCGAGCACGATGCCCATGTGCTGCTCGACCCAGTTGGCCAGCCGCAGCTTGTTCTCGCGCTTGGCATGGCGGAAGGCGCGCACGAAGGGCGGTTGCGCGGCCATCGGCTTGAGCGCCTGCAACTGGTTGAGATCGCGTCGCCAGCCGCGACCGATGCGGGCATCGAGCAGGCTGGCCAGCGGCGGGTTGGCTTGCGCCAGCCAGCGGCGCGGCGTAACGCCGTTGGTCTTGTTGTTGAAGCGCTCGGGGAACAGTTTGGCGAAGTCGGCAAAGATCGATTGCTTCATCAACTCCGAGTGCAGGCCCGAGACGCCGTTGATCGAATGGCTGGCCAGCACCGCCACGTAGGCCATTCGCACGCGCCGTTCGCCCGACTCGTCGACCAGCGAGAGCCGCCGCATCAGTTCGTGATCGCCGCCGTATTTCTGCGCCACGCTGGCGAGGAAGCGCGCATTCAGGTCGTAGATGATCTGCAAATGGCGCGGCAGGATGCGGCCCATCATCTCGACCGGCCAGGTCTCCAGAGCCTCGTGCATCAGCGTGTGGTTGGTGTAGCTGAACACCTTCTGCGTGTGCGCCCAGGCGGTGTCCCACGGCAGGTTGTGCTCGTCGAGGAGCAAGCGCATCAGTTCCGGCACGGCCAGCACCGGGTGCGTGTCGTTGAGGTGGATGCTGACCTTGTCGGGAAGCTTGTCGAAGTTGGTGTGCGTGCGCAGGTAGCGGCGCACCAGGTCCTGCACGCTGGCGCTGCAGAAGAAGTATTCCTGGTGCAGGCGCAGCTCGCGGCCCGAAGGCGTGGAGTCGTCGGGGTAGAGCACGCGCGAGACGTTTTCCGAGTGGTTCTTGCTCTCGACGGCGGCCATGTAGTTGCCGCGGTTGAACGCCGACAGGTCGATTTCCTCGGTGGCGCGGGCGGACCATAGCCGCAGCGTGTTGGTCGCCTGCGTGCCGTAGCCGGGGATGATGGTGTCGTAGGCCACGGCCAGCACGTCGTGGGTGTCGACCCAGTGCGCGGCGCCATAGGGTTCGCCGTGGCCGTCGCGCTTCTGCACGCGGCCGCCGAAGCGCACGCGGTAGTTGACCTCGGGGCGCTGGAACTCCCAGGGGTTGCCGCGCGTGAGCCAGTAGTCGGGCGTCTCCAGTTGCTGGCCATCGACGATGCGCTGGCGGAACATGCCGTACTCGTAGCGGATGCCGTAGCCCATGCCGGGCACGCCGAGCGTGGCCATCGAGTCGAGGAAGCATGCGGCCAACCGGCCCAGACCGCCGTTGCCGAGCGCAGCGTCGGGCTCGCGTTCGGTCACGGCCTCGATGTCGACGCCGAAGTCAGCGAGCGCCTGCTTCACCGTGCCCAGCAGTTCCAGCGCCAGCAGCGCGTTGGTGAAGGTGCGCCCGATCAGGAACTCCATCGAGAGGTAGTAGACGCGCTTCAGGTCCTGCTTGTAGTTGGCGCGGGTGGTTGCCATCCAGCGTTCGACGAGTTGGTCGCGCACGGCCGCGGCGGTGGCATGCAGCCAGTCGTCCTGGCTGGCCGCGACCGGATCCTTGCCGACGGTGTAGATCAGCTTGTTGGCAACGGCGCGCTTGAAGGCGGCCACGTCGCGGTCGGGGTGGTCGTAGGCAAATTCTTCGATCGTCATGCGGGTATCCCTTGAGTCATCTTTCTTGTAAGCAAGAGCGGGGCCGGGGCGCGATTTAATTTATTTGCCCAAGCACCCATTTGTAGACCTCGATATAGCGCGCCGCGGCAGTGCCCCAGTCGGCCGGACGGCGCATCGCCGTGGCTCGCACGCGGCGCCAGTCCGCCGGACGGGCGTACAGGGCGAAGGCGCGCCGCAGGGCCCGTTGGTAGCCCTCGCCGCTGAATTCATCGAAAGTGAAGCCGGTGGCGATACCGGCGGCCATGTCTTCGAGCGTGCAGTCGACCACGGTGTCGGCCAGGCCACCAACACGGTGCACCAGCGGCAGGCTGCCGTAGCGCAGGCCGTACATCTGGGTCAGTCCGCAGGGCTCGAACAGCGAGGGCACCAGCGCCACGTCGCTGCCGCCGAAGAGCTGGTGTGCCAGCGGTTCGTTGTAGCCGATGGTCACGCTCACCGAATCAGGAGCGGCGGCGGCGCGGCGGCGCAAGGCGTCTTCGAGCCAGCCATCGCCGCTGCCGAGCAGCGCGAGCTGACCGCCCTGCGCCAGCAATGCATCGAGCCCTTCGAGCACCAGCGGCAAGCCCTTTTGCTCCGTCAGGCGGCTGACGATGGTGAACAGCGGCGCATTGGGCGCCACGGCCAAGCCGAGCGCCTGTTGCAGCGAGGCCTTGCAGGTGGTCTTGCCGCCGGGCCGACGCACGTCGTAACCGACAGCGAGCAACGGGTCGTTGGCCGGGTTCCAGATGGCATCGTCGACCGCGTTGAGGATGCCGTTCAGCACATGGCTGCGGCCGCGCAGCAGGCCGTCCAGGCCGAAGCCCTGCTCGGGCGTCTGGATCTCGCGGGCGTAGGTCGGGCTCACGGTGCTGAGCCGGTCGGCGAAATAGAGGCCGGCTTTCATGAACGACACCTGGCCGTGGTATTCGAGCCCGTTGAGCTGGAAGGCGTCGTGCGGCAGGCCGAGTTCGGTGAAGGTCCAGGGCGCGAACACACCCTGGTAGGCCAGGTTGTGGATGGTGTAGAGGCTGCGCACGCGGCGCCGGCCACGCCAGTCGGCAAATGCGAGGTAGGCGGGCGCCAGCGCGGCGTGCCAATCGTGTGCATGCACCAGCTCGGGTTCCCACACGGGGTCGAGCCCTTGCGCGAGACGGGCTGCCGCCCAGCCCAGCAGCGCAAAGCGCCGATGGTTGTCGCCGTAGGGGCGGCGGTTGGCGTCTTCGTAGGGGTTGCCGGGACGGTCGTAGAGGTCCGGCGCTTCGATGACGTAGGCGGGCACGTCGGCCGCGCCGGCGGTGGCGATGTGCCCTTTCAGGAGGCGAGCATGTCCGCCCCATGGCGCGCGAAAGTCGGCGACGGGCGCGAGGCCCGCGACGCCCGCAAGGATTGCCGGGAAGCCCGGCAGCAGCACGCGCACGTCCTCGCCCGCCGCGACAAGCGCCAGCGGCAGCGCACCGGCGATGTCAGCCAGTCCGCCAGTCTTGAGGAGGGGAAATATTTCTGCGCTGACCTGGAGTATTCGCATCGGCAACGGGCTTACGTTGCGAGGCGAGCCAGCATCTCGCGCGTGACGAGCACCACGCCGGTGTCGGTCCGCTCGAAGCGGGCGGCGTCGGCGGCGGCATCCTCGCCGATGACGGTGTTCTCGGGCAGCACGCAGGCGCGGTCGATCACCACCTTGCTCAGCCGGCAGCCGCGGCCGACTTCCACGTCGGGCAGCAGTACCGCCTGCGTGATCGCGCAGAACGAATGCACGCGTACGCCGGAGAACAGCACCGAGTCGCTCACCGACGAGCCCGACACGATGCACCCGCCCGAGACGATGGTGTTGTAGGTGATGCCGGGCTTGCCGTCGACGCCGAACACGAACTTGGCCGGCGGCAGTTGACGCTGGTAGGTCCAGATCGGCCAGTTGGTGTCATAGATGTCGAGCTCGGGGGTGATCGAGGCCAGGTCGAGGTTGGCAGCCCAGAACGCATCAATCGTGCCCACGTCGCGCCAGTAGGCCGGGCTGTCGCCGCCGCGCGTGGCCCGCGTGACGCAGGACATGCCGAAGGGATGTGCCAGCGCGCGGCCTTCGCGCACCGCGCGCGGGATGATGTCCTTGCCGAAGTCGTGGTCCGAATCGGGGTTGCGGCTGTCGTCCTCGAGCAGCTTGTAGAGGTACTCGGAATCGAAGATGTAGATGCCCATGCTGGCCAGCGCCACCTCGGGCTTGCCGGGCATCGACGGCGGGTCGCGCGGCTTTTCGAGGAAGGCGGTGACGCGCCGGTCGGTGTCGACGTCCATCACGCCGAACGCGACGGCCTCCATGCGCGGGACCTCGATACAGCCGACCGTGCAGCCCAGCCCACCCTGGACATGGTCGGCCAGCATGACCGAATAGTCCATCTTGTAGATGTGATCGCCGGCCAGGACCACGACGTAGTCGTGCGGGGTGGAGCGGGTCTGGATGATGTCGAGGTTCTGGTAGACCGCGTCGGCCGTGCCGCGGTACCAGTGCTCGTCGCCGACGCGCTGCTGCGCGGGCAGCACGTCGACCATCTCGTTGAGTTCGGCGCGCAGGAAGCTCCAGCCGCGCTGCAGGTGGCGCATCAGCGAATGCGATTTGTATTGGGTGACCACGGCCATTCGCCGGATGCCGGAGTTGAGACAGTTGGACAAGGCGAAGTCGATGATGCGGAACTTGCCGCCGAAGTAGACGGCCGGCTTGGCGCGCCGGTCGGTCAGTTGCTTCAGGCGCGAGCCGCGTCCGCCGGCCAGCACCAGCGCGATGGTACGGCGCACGAGCTGGTGGGCTGGCTGCGAAGTCGATGGGTCCATGGGTTGTCTCCCGGGGCGTTGTTGATGGGCGATCGATGTTGTGCCAGCGTAGCACCGGCCGTGCCGGTTGGCTGCTACGTTCTTGCGATCCAAAGGCTCGATGGCGGCAAGTTGGCGCCTGCGGCCAGTGCGCGTGGCGTGTCTTGCGGGTTGTCGCTGGCAAGCTGCAGCGTCCATGTGCCCGGCGGCAGGTTGAAGTCGACCGGGGACGCGCCGGCGTTGACCAGCACCAGCCATTGCGATGCGGGCGCGGGCGCCTCGAACAGGATCGCCAGCGAGGGCGTGTCGCCGCGCTGCCAGTCTTCGGGGCTCAGGTCGCGGCCTTCGGGCGTGTGCCAGCGCAAGGCCGGGCTGCCGTCGGCGGGCAGGCCGGGCCACCAGTCGGCATGGCGCAGCGGCTCGGCCTCGCGCCGAAGCGCCAGCACGCGCCGGACGAAATCGGTGAGGCCGTCGTCGGCTCGCTGCCAGTCGAGCCAGGTCAGCGGGCCGTCCTGGCAATACGCGTTGTTGTTGCCTTGCTGGGTGTGGCCGAGTTCGCTGCCGGCCAGCATCATGGGCGTGCCTTGCGACAGCAGCAGCGAGGCGAGCAGTGCGCGTTGCAGTCGGCCGCGGGCGGCCAGCACTTCTTCGTCACCGGTCTCGCCTTCGACGCCGCAGTTGTTGCTGTGGTTCTGGCTGCTGCCATCGCGCCCTTGCTCGCCGTTGGCTTCGTTGTGGCGCTCGTTGTAGCTGACCAGGTCACGCAGCGTGAAGCCGTCATGGGCGACGACGAAGTTGACGCTGGCGGTGGGCGCGCGGCCATCGTGGTCGAACTGGTTGGCCGACGCGGTGAAGCGTTGGGCGAACTCGCCCCGGGAGACGCCGCCCTGCAGCCAGAACGCACGCTGGGTGTCGCGGAAACGGTCGTTCCATTCGAGCCAGCCGGGCGGGAACTCGCCGACGCGGTAGCCGCCGGGGCCGATATCCCAAGGCTCGGCGATCCAGAGGGCGTCGGCCAGAACCGGGTCTTGCCGGGCGGCTGCGAGGAAGGGCGCGCGCGGGTCGAACTCGCCGTTGGGCCCGCGCGCCAGCACGGGCGCCAGGTCGAAGCGGAATCCGTCGACGCCGAGTTCGGTGGCCCAGTGGCGCAGGCTGTCCATGCAGAGCTGCACGACGCGGGGCTGGCTGAAATCGAGGCAGTTGCCGCAGCCGGTCCAGTTCTCGTAGAGCGCGCGGTCGTCGCGGCGCAGGTGGTAGTAGAGGGCGTTGTCGATGCCGCGCATGGAGAGCGTGGGGCCGAGTTCGTCCGTTTCGGCGCTGTGGTTGTAGACCACATCGATCACGAGTTCCATGCCGCGCACGTGAATGGCGTCGGCCATGGCGCGGAATTCGGTGGCGGGCGTGGTGCCGGGGCGGCCGCTCCAGTAGCGGACTTCGGGCGCGAACCAGCCGATGGTGGAGTAGCCCCAGTAGTTGAGGAGGCCCATCTTCAGCAGCCGTTGCTCGTCGGCGCGATGCTGGACGGGCATGAGGCTCAGGGTGGTGATGCCAAGGCTTTGCAGGTGATCGAGCACAGCCGGCTCGGCGAGGCCGGCGTAGGTGCCTTGCAGCTCGGCGGGCACGCCGGGATGCTGCTTGGTCTGGCCTCGCACGTGCAGTTCGTAGATGACGCGGTGGCCGGCGTCGACGCGTGGCCGGGTCGGGGTGACAGGCGCGAGCGGCAATGCGACGCGGGCCTTGAGCGCAACCGAGCCGTTGTCGCGCGGGTCGGGCCGATCGGGTTGTGCGGGGTCGTGGCCCCAATGGATGTCGCTGCCATCGTACTGGCCGACGATTTCGCGTGCATAGGGGTCGAGCACGAGCTTGGCCGGGTTGTAGCGATGGCCTTCAGCCGGCGCCCAGGGACCGTACACGCGATAGCCGTAGACGAGTCCCGCCTGCGCGTTGGGCAACCGGCCGTGCCAGACGCCATCGGTGCAGGCGGGGAGCTTCAGTCTCTGCTGCTCGTGCTGGCCGGTGGTGTCGAAAATGCAGAGTTCGACAGCTGTTGCATTGGGCGCCACGAGCGCGAAGTTGACGCCGTCGGCGCCCAGTCTCGCGCCCAGAGGCGTCGGCCAGCCTAATCGGAGGGTCATGGCGATTCGTTCTCCGTGGCCAGGACCCACATCACCGTCCCCAGCGGCGGCACGTTCATCAGCAACGACTGCGCCCGTCCATGTTGCGGCTCCGCTTCGGATGACAGCGTCCCGTTGCCGACGCCGCTGCCGCCGTAGACGCCATTGTCGGTATTGATGACCTCGCGATACGACCCGGGCTCGGGCACCCCCAGCCGATAGCCATTCCGGACCACCGGCGTGAAATTGCACACTACGACGACGAAAGCACCATCGCGCGCCCGGCGGATGAAGGCGAACACCGACTGGGCGGTGTCGTCGTGCACGATCCATTCGAAGCCGCCGCCGTCACAGTCCAGCTCATGCATCGCCGGGAAGTGGCGGTAGACGTTGTTCAGGTCGCGCACCAAACGGTGCACACCCTGGTGCGCGGCATGGGAAAGCAGGTGCCAGTCGAGGCTCTTGTCGGCATTCCATTCGGCGTACTGCGCGAACTCGCTGCCCATGAACAGCAGTTTCTTGCCCGGATAAGCCCACAGATAGCCGTAGAGGTTGCGCAGGTTCGCGAACTTCTGCCACTCGTCGCCGGGCATGCGGCCGATCATCGAGCCTTTGCCGTGAACAACTTCGTCGTGGGAGAACGGCAGCACGAAGTTCTCGCTGTGCGCGTACATCAGCCCGAAGGTGACCTTACGGTGATGATGCTTGCGATGCACCGGGTCGATGCCGGCATACGACAGCGTGTCGTTCATCCAGCCCATGTTCCACTTGTAGTGGAAGCCCAGGCCGCCATCCGCGGGCGGGCGCGTCACGCCAGGGAAGCTGGTCGACTCTTCCGCGACCGTCATCGTGCCGGGGCGCTCCACGCCGACCACGTGGTTCATGCGGCGCAGGAAGGCGATGGCTTCGAGGTTCTCGCGGCCGCCGTACGCGTTCGGCACCCACTGGCCGTGCTCGCGGCTGTAGTCGCGGTAGAGCATCGAGGCCACCGCGTCCACGCGCAGCCCGTCCACGCCGTAGCGCTCCAGCCAGTACAGCGCGTTGCCGACCAGGTAGTTGCGCACCTCGATGCGCGAGTAGTTGAAGATCAGCGTCTGCCAGTCGTTGTGGAAGCCTTCGCGGGGGTCGGCGTATTCGTACAGGGCGGTGCCATCGAACTGGCCGAGGCCGTGCGCGTCGGTGGGGAAGTGGGCAGGCACCCAGTCCAGGATCACGCCAAGTCCCGCCGCATGCGCGGTCTCCACGAAATAGCGGAAGTCGCCGGGCGTGCCGAAGCGCGAGGTCGGCGCGTAAAGACCGATCGGCTGGTAGCCCCAAGAGCCGTCGAAAGGGTGCTCGCTCACCGGCAGCAGTTCGATGTGGGTGAAGCCCAGGTCGCGCGCATAGGGCACCAGCGAGTCGGCGAGTTCTCGATAGTCGAGCCAGTCGTGTCCGTTGTTCTTGCGCCGCCACGAACCCAGGTGCACTTCGTAGATGGTGATCGGCGAATGCCGGTCGTTGGCGGCGGCGCGTCCCGGCGGCACCGCGGCCACGCCCGGCAGCGGCTGCACCACGCTCGCGGTGTCGGGGCGCAGTTGCGCGGAGAAACCGAAGGGGTCGGCCTTGCGCAGCACTTCGCCCTTCGACGACAGGATCTCGTACTCGTAGACATCGCCCGTCGCCAGGCCTGGCGCAAAGATCTCCCACACCCCGCACTCGCGGCGAAACCGCATCATGTGGCGCCGGCCGTCCCAGTTATTGAAGTTGCCGACCACGGACACACGCCGCGCATTCGGCGCCCACACCGCAAAGGCCACGCCCTTGATGCCGTCCATTTCGCGAAAGTGCGCGCCGAGTTGCTCATAAGGCCGCAGGTGCGTGCCCTCGGCCAGCAGCCACACATCCATGTCGCGAAGCACTTGCCCGAAGCGATAGGGGTCTGCGATGTCGGAGGTGTGATGCGCCCAGGTCACCCGCAGGCTGTAGCCGATCCGGGCGGGCGCGGCCGGGACGAGGCCGGCGAACAGGTCGCTGCCGGGCACCCGCTCCAGCGTGGCCAGCGGCCAGCCCGAACTCGCGTGCATCACGGCCACCGCTTGCGCGCCGGGCAGCAGCGCACGCACTTCGAGGCCCTCGGCCGTCTCGTGCGGCCCCAGGACGGCGAATGGATCACCATGTTCGGCGCGCATCAGCGCATGGATCTCGGAGTCGGGCAGAGTTGGCATGGGCAGGCTCGGCAGAAAACATCCGCAATCGGGGAAGGGCACAGCATGATGGCACGGCAAGTTGCATTCGTCCCCGTCTGATCTCGCGCCTCGAAGCGAAACGGTAGCGGAACTTAAACCCCCTTCCTGCCCGCCGTTGAGGCTGAAAAGGCGTGTCAACCCCCGCCAAGGGTGCGCGCTTGACCCCAAAAGACCCATCACCGCATCAAGCCGCCGCCTTGATTCGCGTCCAGCCGCGATAATCGCCTTCCCCCGGCCGCCTGGCGCCGGGCCCCAGCGAATGCCATGAACCCCAGCTACACCCCCAGTGACGTCGAGTCAGCCGCCCAGGCCGTCTGGCGCGCCGCCGACGCCTACCGCGTGACCGAAGACACGCGCAAGAAGAAGTACTACGCCTGCTCGATGCTGCCGTACCCCAGCGGCCGGCTGCACATGGGCCATGTGCGCAACTACACCATCAACGACATGCTCACGCGCTACCTGCGCATGAGCGGCTACAACGTGCTGATGCCGATGGGCTGGGACGCGTTCGGCCTGCCCGCCGAGAACGCGGCGTTGAAGAACGGCGTGCCGCCCGCCCAATGGACCTACGAGAACATCGCCACGATGAAGGGCCAGTTGCAGGCCATGGGCCTTGCCATCGACTGGAGCCGCGAGATCGCCACCTGCGACCCGGCCTACTACAAGTGGAACCAGTGGCTGTTCCTCAAGATGCTCGAGAAGGGCATTGCCTACCGCAAGACCCAGGTCGTCAACTGGGACCCGGTGGACCAGACCGTCCTGGCCAACGAGCAGGTCATCGACGGCAAGGGCTGGCGCACCGGCGCCACGGTCGAGCGCCGCGAGATCCCGGGCTACTACCTGAAGATCAGCGACTACGCCGAGGAACTGCTCGACCACACCCAGCACAAGCTGCCGGGCTGGCCCGAACGCGTCAAGCTGATGCAGGAAAACTGGATCGGCAAGTCGAGCGGCGTGCGCTTCGCGTTCCCGCATGACATCAAGGACGCCGGCGGCAAGCTGATCCAGGGTGGCCGCATGTACGTGTTCACCACGCGTGCCGACACGATCATGGGCGTGACCTTCTGTGCCGTCGCGCCCGAGCATCCGCTCGCTGTGCATGCCGCAACGACCAATCCCAAGGTTGCCGCCTTCATCGACGAATGCAAGGCCGGCGGCACCACCGAAGCCGAACTTGCCACGCAGGAAAAGAAGGGCGTGGCCACGGGCCTCTTCGTGAAGCACCCGATCACCGACGAGCGGATCCCGGTGTGGGTCGGCAACTACGTGCTGATCGCTTACGGCGACGGCGCCGTCATGGGCGTGCCCGCCCATGACGAGCGCGATTTCGAATTCGCCAACAAGTACGGCCTTGAAATCCTGCAGGTGATCATCGACGACGACGCTCCGCACTTCAGCTACAAGAAGTGGCAGGACTGGTACGCCGACAAGACGAACGGCGTGACCATCAACTCCGACGTGTTCAGCGGCATGCGCCACGAAGAGGCCGTCAACGCCGTCGCGCACGCGCTGCAGATCAAGGGCCTGGGCGACAAGCAGACCACCTGGCGACTGCGCGACTGGGGCGTGAGCCGCCAGCGCTACTGGGGCACGCCGATCCCGATCATTCATTGCGAGGAGCATGGCGCGGTGCCCGTGCCCGAGAAGGACCTGCCGGTTGTGCTCCCGGCCGACTGCGTGCCCGACGGCTCCGGCAACCCGCTGAACAAGCACGAAGGTTTCCATGCCGGCGTGGTCTGTCCCGTCTGCGGCAAGTCCGCGCGGCGCGAGACCGACACCATGGACACCTTCGTCGACTCGGCCTGGTACTTCATGCGCTATTGCGACCCGCACAGCGACAACGCGATGGTCAACGGCGGCGCCAAGTACTGGATGGCGATGGACCAGTACATCGGCGGAATCGAGCACGCGATCTTGCATTTGCTCTATGCGCGCTTCTGGACCAAGGTGATGCGCGACCTGAAGCTGATCAATGTCGACGAGCCTTTTCTCAAGCTGCTCACGCAGGGCATGGTGCTCAACCACATCTATTACCGGCGCGGCGACAAGGGCGGCAAGGAATACTTCCCGCCGGCCGAAGTCACGCCGGTTCTCGACGAACAAGGCCGCATCAGCGGCGGCACGCTGGCCGATGGCACCACAGTCGAATACGGCGGCGTCGGCAAGATGGGCAAGACCGAGCGCAACGGCGTCGACCCGCAGGACCTCATCGAGAAGTACGGTGCAGACACAGCGCGCCTCTACACCATGTTCACCGCGCCGCCCGAGGCCACGCTCGAATGGAACGATGCCGCCGTCGAGGGCAGCTACCGGTTCCTGCGCCGCGTGTGGATCTTCGGGGTCGGCCTGAAGGACCTGGCCGCCGACGTCAAGGGCGTGAAGGCCGCAGCGACCTACGGCGCCGAGGCGAAGAAACTGCGCCGCGAGGTTCACACCGTGCTGCGCCAGATCGACTACGACTACCAGCGCATGCAATACAACACGGTGGTGTCGGGCGCGATGAAGCTGCTCAACGCGCTGGAAGGCTTCAAGCCGCAACCCGGCAAGGTGGGCGACACGGCCGCCGTGCGCGAGGGATTCGGCATCCTGCTGCGTTGCCTCTACCCGGCCACGCCGCACATCGCGCAGCAGCTCTGGAAGGAACTGGGCTACGACGACGGCCATGGCAATCTGCTCGACACGGCATGGCCGAAGGTCGATGCCGTTGCGCTGGAACAGGACGAGATCGAACTGGTGCTGCAGGTCAACGGCAAGCTGCGCGGTGCGGTGCGCGTGCCCTCGGCGGCTTCGAAGCAGGACATCGAGAAGCTGGCGCTGTCCAGCGAGGACTTCGTCAAGTTCGCGGCGGGTGCCGCGGTCAAGCGCGTGATCGTGGTGCCGGGCCGGCTCGTCAACGTGGTGGTTTGAGACGCATGAAAACTCCCTCGTCGACGGCAACGCGCCGTGGATTGCTCGCCGCAGCCTTGCTCGCACTGGCCGGCTGTGGTTTCGAATTGCGCAAGGCGCCGAATTTTGCGTTCAAGTCCATCGCGGTCATGGGCAATTCCTTGGTGTCTGCGCGCCTGAAGCGCTACTTGCAGGCTGCTGGCAATGTCACGGTCGTGCCCGAAGCCGACGCGCAGACAGCCGACGTGATCTTCGACATCCTGGCCGAGCCGCGTGACTCGCTGGTGATCTCCACCAACTCCGCCGGCCAGGTGCGTGAACTGACGCTTCGGCTGACGGTGCGCTTCCGCCTGCGCACGCCGGCCGGCAAGGAACTGATCAGCGCCGGCGAGATCCGGCAGCAGCGCGACATCACGTACAACGAAACCAACGCGCTGGCGAAAGAGACCGAGCAGAACCTGCTCTATCGCGACATGCAGACCGACATCGCGCAGCAGATCGTGCGACAGCTCGGGGCCGTCAAACAGCTCTGATGGGCCCTTTCGATCGCATCGACCGCCTTTTGCTCGAGCGCCTGCAGGCCGATGGGCGGCAGAGCATGCAGGCGCTGTCGGAGGCGGTTCACCTCTCGGCCCGCGCCACGCTCAACCGGGTGCGCCGGCTGGAGGCGCAGGGTGTCATCGAGGGCTACCGTGCGCAAGTCAATCGGGCCGCGCTTGGAGAGCACGTCGCGGTGTTCGCCGAAGTCACCCTGAAGGACCAGCGCCAGGCCACGGTGCAGCGCTTCGAGCGGCATATCGGCGCCACGCGCGAGGTCGTGGGCTGCTGGCTGGTCAGCGGGCGCTACGACTACCTGCTGCGCTTCGGTTGCCGCGACCTCACGCACTACCGCAACCTGACCAATGCCTGGCTCGATCAGGTCGGGCTGGGCATCGACCGCATCGTCACCAGCACCGAACTCCAGACGGTGAAGGAATTCACCGGTTTCCCTGTCGAGCCGTTGTAGAGCCCGGAGCCCGGAGCCCGGAGCCCGGAGCCCGGTCCGAATGCCGTCAACTTCCGAATCGGAAGTATCACCCGATCGAAACTGCCCGAACGGGTATTGACGCACCGTGCAACGTCCCTTGTGGACGGGCTTGCAAACCTAGACTTCCTTTACGGCCGCGGTGGCCACGAAGGAACGAAAAATGACACGGTATGTCGACATCCACGACATGCGGCACCTGATCCGGCAGCTTGGCGCGCAACGCATGAGCCGCGAGATGGAGGCCTGCATCCGCGAGGACTTCCTGCGCTGGGAGGACTTCCAGAAAAGCGCCCGCATGGCGAACCATTCGAAGGGCGGCGTCATCGAGCTGATGCCGGTGTCCGACCAGAAGCTCTACGCCTTCAAGTACGTCAACGGGCACCCCGGCAATCCGCGCGTGCGGATGTCCACCGTGATGGCGTTCGGTGTGCTGGCCGACGTCCTCACTGGTTATCCGCTGCTGCTGAGCGAGCTGACGATCACGACCGCCCTGCGCACCGCGGCCACATCGGTGATGGCCGCCGCCGCGCTGGCCCGGCCCGGCGCGCGCTCGATGGCGCTGATCGGCAACGGCGCGCAGTCCGAGTTCCAGGCGCTCGCCTTCGCGGACCGGCTGGGCATTCGCGAGCTGCGCGTGTTCGACGTCGACCCGCGCGCCACCGCCAAGCTGCTCGCCAACCTCGCGCCGCAGATCCGAAGCGGCCAGTTGCAGGTGCGGCGCGCCGCCAGCATCCGCGACGCGGTGCGCGGCGCCGACATCGTGACCACCGCCACGGCCGACAAGGCGAACGCGACCATCCTCACCGCCGACCTGCTGGAACCCGGCATGCACATCAACGCGCTCGGCGGCGACTGCCCGGGCAAGACCGAACTCGCCGCGGAAGTCCTCCACCGCGCCAAGGTGTTCGTCGAATACGAACCCCAGACGCGCATCGAAGGTGAATTGCAGCAGATGCCGGCCGACTTCCCCGTCACCGCGTTGTGGGAGGTGCTCGCCGGCCGCGCCGCGGGACGCGACGACGCCGAGCAGGTCACGCTGTTCGATTCGGTCGGCTTCGCGCTCGAAGACCTGTCCGCGTTGCGCTACCTGCACCGGCTCGCGCTGGCGCACGGCGTGGGGCGCGATATCGACCTGGTGCCGACGATGGACGATCCGAAGGACCTGTTCGGGTATTCGCAGCAAGACACGCTGGCTGCACGCAAGGCCGCATGAGGAGCCGTCGATGATGAAGAACAAACCCCTGGCCCTGATCGGGGCCGAAGTCGGCGAAGGCGCAAGCGACAGCGGCTGCAAATGGGGCGCCCGCGCCTTGCGCGAGCGTGGCCTGGCGCAACACCTCGGCGAAGCGAGGCGCGATGCGCGCTGGGTCGACATGGTCGGCGCGCGGCCGGAACAGGAAGTGCAGTCGCGGCTGGACTCGGTCGCGGAGTTCAGCGGCAGGCTGGCCCACGTCGTGCACCGCCAACTGCGCAGTGGCGCGATGCCGGTGGTCATTGGCGGCGACCATTCATGCGCGGTCGGCACGTGGAGCGCCGTCGCCGATGCTTGGCGAGGCCAGGGCGACATCGGGCTGATCTGGGTCGATGCGCACCTCGACGCCCATACGCCCGCGACTTCCGACAGCCTGGCGCCCCACGGCATGCCCGTGGCCGCACTGCTCGGGCACGGCGCACCCGGACTCACATCGCTTTACGGCTGGACGGGAAAGGTCAAGCCGGGCAACCTGGTCATCATCGGCGCACGAAGCTTCGAGGCTGGCGAAAGGGCGCTGCTCGACCGCCTTGGCGTGCGCGTCATGTACATGCCCGAAGTCGATCGACGGGGCTTCGCCGCCTGCTTTGACGAAGCGCTGGCATTGGTGCGCCGCCACACCGTGGCCTGGGGCCTGAGCTTCGACCTCGACGCGCTCGACCCGGCGGATGCACCCGGCACCGGCACGCCGGTCGAGGCCGGCATCGCGCTGGTCGACGCGGTGCAGGCCCTGCGCGGCTGCGCTGCCGACCCGGAATGCGCGGCGATCGAGCTGACCGAATACAACCCGTTGCACGATGTCGCCGGCCGCACCGCCCAATCGGCATTCGCGTTGCTGTCGTCCATCACCCTGCCAGTGGCGCAAGCCATCGCGGCCTGAAGGCGGGAGCGGGGCTGCGTAAACTCCGGTCCCATGGAACTTGCCCTCGGCCGGCTTGCGGCGCACCTCAAAGACGGCCTGCGCCCGCTCTACGTCCTGCACGGCGACGAGCCCCTGCTGGCGCAGGAAGCTGCCGATGCCATTCGCACCGCTGCCCGCGCACAGGGCTACACCGAGCGCAGTTCGTACACGGTGACCGGCGCGCATTTCGACTGGAGCGCCGTGCTGGCGGCCGGCGGCTCGCTGAGCCTCTTCGCGGACAAGCAGATCGTCGAGGTCCGCATTCCCTCGGGCAAGCCCGGCAAGGATGGCAGCGTGGCGCTGCAGCAGCTGGCGCAGTCGGCCATTGGCAACGACAGCACGCTCCTGATGGTGATGCTGCCCCGGCTCGACAAGGCGACCCGCACCGGCGCCTGGTTCGGCGCGCTCGAATCGAATGGCGTGGCACTGCAGATCGACCCGATCGACCGCGCCGCATTGCCGCAATGGATCGCCCAGCGCCTGGGCGTGCAGGGCCAGCGCGTGAAACCCGGCGAGGAAGGCCAGCGCACGCTGCAGTTCTTTGCCGATCGTGTCGAAGGCAACCTGCTGGCGGCGCACCAGGAAATCCAGAAGCTGGCGCTGCTGCACCCGCCCGGCGAATTGGGCTGGGAGGAGGTCGAAAGCGCAGTGCACAACGTGGCGCGCTATGACGTGTTCAAGCTTGGCGAGGCAGTACTGGCGGGCAATTCGCAGCGCGTCGCGCGCATGCTCGACGGCCTGCAGGCCGAGGGCGAGGCCGAAGTGCTCGTGCACTACACCCTGGCCGAGGACATCCGCGCCCTCAAGCGCGTCAAGGATTCGATGGCCTCCGGCCGGCCGCTGCCGATGGCATTGCGGGAGAACCGCATCTGGGGCAACAAGGAGCGCGCCTTCGAGCGCGTGCTCCAGCGCATCGACGACCGTGCGCTGAACCGCCTGTTGCGCTCGGCCCATGTGGTCGACGGCATCGTCAAGGGCCTCAAGCAGCCCGATTGGCCCGCCAACGGCTGGCAGGCGCTGCATCGGTTGGCGCAAATGACCTGCCGCGCCTGCGCGGGCGCGGGGAGTGGGAAAATGTCGCCATGAACGCGTTCAACGTCGACGAACACATGCAGGCTTTGGGCCTGCAGGCCAAGGCCGCCGCCGCCCAGATGGCGCGCGCGGACGCCGCCATCAGGAACAAGGCGCTCAGGGCGCTCGCACGCCGCCTGCGCGAGGCCGGCCCGGAACTCGCCGAGGCCAATGCACGCGACATCGACCGGGCCGTGGCGGCCGGCCTGTCGGCGCCGATGGTCGACCGCCTCAAGCTCACGCCCAAGGTGCTGGCCACCGTGGCCGAAGGCTGCGAGCAACTCGCCGCGATGCCCGACGTGATCGGCGAGATCATCGGCATGAAGCAGATGCCCAGCGGCATCCGCGTCGGCCAGATGCGCGTCCCGCTCGGCGTGTTCGGCATGATCTTCGAGAGCCGTCCGAACGTGACCATCGAAGCGGCCAGCCTGGCGATCAAGAGCGGCAACGCGGCCATTCTGCGCGGCGGCTCGGAGGCGATCGAATCGAACAAGGCGCTGGCGCTGCTGGTGTCCGGATCGCTGGCCGAAGTCGGCTTGCCCGTCGAAGCGGTTCAACTGGTGCAGACGACCGACCGCGAAGCCGTCGGCCGGCTGATCGCCATGCCCGAATACGTGGATGTGATCATTCCGCGCGGCGGCAAGGGCCTCATCGAACGCATCAGCCGCGAGGCCAAGGTGCCGGTCATCAAGCACCTGGACGGCAATTGCCATGTGTTCGTCGACGACACTGCCGAAATCGACATGGCGCTGAAGATCGTCGACAACGCCAAGACGCAGAAGTACAGCCCCTGCAACGCCGCCGAAGGCTTGCTGGTCGCCGAGGGCGTGGCATCGAGGTTCCTGCCGGAGATTGCGAAGGTTTTCGCCGCCAAGGGCGTGGAGATGCGTTGCGACGCTGCCGCCGGCGCCATCGTGCGCGATGCGGGTCATGTGGTGGTCGATGCGGTCGAATCCGACTGGTCGGAGGAATATCTCGCCGCCGTCATCAGCATCAAGGTGGTCAAGAACGTAGACGAGGCGATCGCCCACATCAACCACTATTCCAGCCACCATACCGATGCCATCGTCACGCGCGACCACGTCAACGCGCAGCGATTCCTGCGAGAGGTGGATTCGGCCAGCGTGATGGTCAACACCAGCACCCGTTTCGCCGATGGCTTCGAGTTCGGCCTCGGCGCTGAAATCGGCATCAGCACCGACAAGTTCCATGCGCGCGGGCCGGTCGGCATCGAGGGGCTGACCTCGCTCAAGTACGTGGTGCTGGGCCAGGGCGAAGTGCGTACCTGAGCGCGACCGGCGGGCGTTGCTGCAAGGCGCCTGCGGGAGCACGAAAATCATCGTCTTCGCAGCAGGCTCCATCGGCGTGCGCGACGCCGACATGCGGGGACCAAGGGCGTGCACGGCCGGTCGTCACACCACTTTCCTGACTTCCGGAAATAGTGCGAACTGGCCTTCGGACGTGCGATTGCAAACCCGGCAGCCAGCCCCAATTCCCTACAATCGCAGTCCGGTTTTCCGAAGGTCACCTTCTCCATGGTCCCCCACCTCGTCACCGCCCTGACCGGCCCCATCAACGAGCTCGAGCAGCGCGTGCTCGACTCCATGCCGGCCATCGAGCGCTGGTTCCGGCTCGAATGGATGGAGCACACGCCGCCGTTCTATACCTCGGTCGACGTGCGCAATGCCGGCTTCAAGCTAGCGCCGGTGGACACCAACATGTTCCCGCGCGGCTGGAACAACCTGACCCGTGAGATGCTGCCGCTGGCGGTGCAGGCCGCCCAGGCGGCCATCGAGAAGATCTGCCCCGAGGCGCGCAACCTGCTGGTCATCCCCGAAAACCATTCGCGCAACACCTTCTACCTGTCGAACGTCGCCCAACTGGTGCATATCTTCCAGATGGCCGGCCTCAACGTGCGGGTGGGCTCGATCGATCCGGCCATCAAGTCGCCCAAGAAAATCGCGCTGCCCAATGGCGAATCGGTGTGCCTGGAGCCCGTGGTGCGCGGCAAGCGGCGCCTGGGTCTCAAGAATTTCGACCCGTGCACGATCCTGCTGAACAACGATTTGTCGGCTGGCGTCCCGGGCATCCTGGAAGACCTGCACGAGCAATACCTGCTGCCGCCGCTGCACGCCGCCTGGCCGTCTCGGCGCATGAGCAACCATTTCCACAGCTACGAGGAGCTGTCCAAGCGCTTCGGGAAGCTGCTGGGCATCGACCCATGGCTCGTCAACCCGATGTACGCGCGGGCCGAAGGCGTCAATTTCGGCTCGAAGAAGGGCATGGACGTGCTGGCCAGCCATGTCGACACGGTACTGACCAAGGTACGCCGAAAGTACAAGGAATACGGCATCAACGAGAAGGCGTTCGTCATCGTCAAGCCGGACAACGGCGCGGCCGGCGTGGGCGTGCTGACGGTGCGCGACGTGAAAGACCTGGACACGCTCGACCCCAAGACGCGCAGCATGATGAGCCCGACCGCGGAGTTCGAGCCCCTGATCGTGCAGGAAGGCGTGCTGACCAACGAACGCGTGCATGACGGCGTGGCCGAGCCGGTGGTCTACATGATGGACCGCTACGTGGTCGGCGGCTTCTACCGCGTGCACGCTGGCCGCAGTCCGGATGAAAGCCTGGCTTCGCCGGGTGTGAGCTTTGTGCCATTGGCTTTTTCGGAGAGTGCGCACTTACCTCAGCCGGGTGCAAAGCCCGGCGCGAGCGCGCCGAACCGCTTCTACATGTACGGCGTCGTTGCCCGGCTGGCCATGGTCGCGGCCAGCTACGAACTCGAGGCGACCAATCCGGACGCCGAAGTCTACGAGTGATGCGGGCGGGCAGGCCGGTGACTGACGCCAACCGGCCACAGCACCTCTTGCGGCGGCTTGCTGCGGCGTCAAAATAGCGACCCCACAGCAATTGGACAAAAAGAGGGCGGGGAGGGTGAGCGAGGCAGCACGGGCGGCCCGCGGTGCCCGGCGTGCTCGCGTCGACCCCGCCCTCCAGCGACCCTTGTGTCAGCCCCCAAAACTTCTTCAGCTGCGCTGATCATCGCGGCCATCGGCGTCGTCTACGGCGACATCGGCACGAGCGTGCTCTATGCAATGAAGGAAGTGTTCGCACATGGACACGTTCCTTTCACCATCGAGAACGTCTACGGCATCCTGTCGATGTTCTTCTGGACGCTGACCGTCATCGTCTCGCTGAAGTACGTGGTGCTGGTGCTGCGCGCCGACAACGAGGGCGAAGGCGGCCTGGTTGCCATGCTCGCGCTGGCCTCGCGCGCGGTGCACGACAAGCCCCGGCTGCGCCAGGTCCTGCTGATGGTCGGCATCTTCGGCACCTCGCTGTTCTACGGCGATGGCGTCATCACGCCGGCCATCTCGGTGCTCTCCGCGGTCGAAGGCCTTGAAGTGGTGTCACCGCAATTCACGCACTACGTGATTCCGATCACCCTGGTGGTGTTGTTCTGCCTGTTCTTCGTGCAGAAGAACGGTACCGCCGGCATCGGCCGCTTCTTCGGTCCGATCACGATGACCTGGTTTGCCGTTATCGCGGTGCTGGGCGTGCACCAGATCCTCTCGCACCCGGAAATCCTGAAGGCACTGAGCCCGTACTACGCGCTCAAGTTCATGTGGGAGAACCCGGTCACCAGCTTCATCATCCTGGGCGCGACGGTGCTGTGCGTCACGGGCGCCGAGGCGCTCTACGCCGACCTCGGCCACTTCGGCAAGGGCCCGATCCGCATCGCGTGGTTCTCGGTCGTCATGCCGGCGCTCACGCTCAACTACTTCGGCCAGGGCGCGTTGCTGCTGGAGAACTCCGAGGCGGTGAAGAACCCGTTCTTCATGATGGCGCCCGACTGGGCCTTGATACCGCTGGTGATCCTGGCCACGGCTGCGACAGTGATTGCCTCGCAGGCCCTGATCACCGGAGCCTTCAGCGTCACGCGGCAGGTCATCCAGCTCGGCTATCTGCCCCGTCTGAACATCGAGCACACCAGCGTGCGCACGGCCGGGCAGATCTACATCCCGTTCGTCAATTGGGGACTGTTCGTGGCGATCGTGCTGGCGGTCGTCATGTTCCGTTCGTCGAGCAGCCTGGCCGCAGCCTATGGCATTGCCGTGACCACCGACATGCTCATCACCACGGTGCTCACTTTCTTCGTGATCCGCTTTGCGTGGAAGTTGCCGCTGGCGCTGTGCATCGCCTCGACAGCCGCGTTCTTCGTGGTCGACTTCATGTTCTTCGCGTCGAACCTTCTGAAGCTGTTCGAAGGTGGCTGGTTCCCGCTGCTGATCGGCGGCTGCGTGTTCACCCTGATGATCACCTGGAAGGAAGGCCGCCGGCTCATGGGCGAGGTGCAGCGCGCCGACGCCATCGACCTCCAGAGCTTCCTCGATTCGGTGTTCGTGAACCCGCCGATGCGCGTCGAAGGCACCGCCGTGTTCCTTACGGGCGAACCCGGCGTGGTGCCGAACGCGTTGCTGCACAACCTGAAGCACAACAAGGTGCTGCACGACCAGAACATGTTCGTGACGGTGCGCAACCACGAGGTGCCATGGGTGCCGATGGACAAGCGCATCGAGATCGAGGCCCTCGGCCACCACTGCTGGCAGATCATGGTGCACTACGGGTTCAAGAACGACGTCGACCTGCCGCGCGCACTCGAGAACGCGCGCATGCGCGGCTGCCAGCTCGAGCCGATGACGACGAGCTACTTCCTCTCGCGCGACGTCGTCATCCCGACCCTGGGCAGTGGCATGCTGCCCTGGCGAGAGAAGCTGTTTGCGCAAATGCACCACAACGCCAGCGGCGCGGCGGACTTCCTCGGGCTGCCGAACAACGCGGTGGTCGAGCTGGGGTCGAAGATCGAAATCTAGTCAGAAGTCATCCGGCCGCTCGACTGCGAGCGCATCCATGTGCCGGCAGATCTGGCCCGGTGTCGTGAACCAGATCTCGCCGTGGGCGCGCGCAGCGGCCAACGCTTCGAGCAGCGGGCGCAGGTGCCGCAGCCGGTACGGCTGGCCGAAGATGTAGGGATGCAATGCCAGGCCCATCACCAGCGGCTGGCGCACGGCTTGTTGGCGCATCTCCTCGAAGTTGTCGCGCACCATCGCGCAGAAGTCCTTCGCGTCCATCTGGCGCGCGACGATCATCGGGATGTCGTTGAGCTCCTGCGGATAGGGCACGGCCCATAGCGACCGGCCGCTGCGCGTGCGCATGCGCGTCGGCTGGTCGTCATGGCACCAGTTGAGGGTGTAGCGGTAGCCGGTTTCGGCGAGCAAGTCGGGCGTGACATTGCTTTCCGATATCCACGGCGACAGCCAGCCGATGGGCGCAGCGCCGCTTTCGCTGGCGATACGCGCGCTGCAGCGCTGCAGCAAGGCCCGCTCGCCGGCTTCATCGAAATCTGCCTGGCGCTCGGCGTTGCTGTGGCCATGGCCGATGAGTTCGTCGCCGCGTGCGACGCAGGCCGCGACGAGTTCGGGGCAATGGTCGTACAGCGCGGTGTTGATCAACGCGCCCGTCGGCAGCGCAAGCTGGTCGAACAGTTCCAGGCAGCGCCACGCGCCGACGCGGTTGCCGTATTCACGCCAGCCATGGTTCAGCACATCCGGCTCCCTGGCCGACGTCGGCCCGATGCGCGCGCCCAGTCCATCGCCGAAAGCGAAGTGCTCGAGGTTGAAGCCGAGGTACACCGCCAGCCGCGCTCCATTGGGCCAGCGCCAATCGGGCCGGCGCGTGATGGGCGAGTAGTCGAAGCGCCCGTGATGGGGCAGCAGGCGGGGCCAGCGTTCGGTCATGCGCCAGTAGTGAGCAAGACATGTGCCGAGCCGGCGACGGGATTCGGTCTCCCGGCACAATCGCCCGATGCGCTTTTTCAAGGACCTCAGCCTGTCGGCCTTCACCGCGGGCTTCGTCGCCGTGCTCGTGGGATTCACGAGTTCGGTCGCCATTGTCTTCCAGGCCGCGCTGGCCTTCGGTGCCACGCCTGAAATCATCAGTTCATGGATGTGGGCGCTGGGCCTTGGCATGGGCCTCGCGTCGGCACTGCCTTCGCTTTGGTTGCGCATGCCGGTGATGATCGCGTGGAGCACGCCGGGAGCGGCCGTTCTCGCCGTCGCCGGTGCTGGCTATTCGATGAACGAGGCGGTCGGCGCGTTCATCGTCTGCGCGGTGCTCATCACCATTGCGGGCGCGACCGGCTGGTTCCAGCGCGTGATGAACAAGATTCCGATGGAGATTGCTTCGGCGCTGCTCGCGGGCGTGCTGGCGCGCTTCGGGCTGCAAGCCTTCCTGGCCGCGCAGACCGCGTTGCCGCTGGTGCTGCTGATGCTGGCCACCTACCTGTTGGCCAAGCGCTTCCTGCCGCGCTACGCGGTACCGCTCACGCTGCTGGTGGCCATCGTGTTCGTGGAGGCGCGGGGCCAGCTGGCCTGGTCGGCCGTTCACTTCTCGCTTGCCATGCCGGTGTTCACGATGCCCGTGTTCACATGGCAGGCGGCCGTGAGCCTGGCGCTGCCGCTGTTCGTGGTGACGATGGCCTCGCAGAACCTGCCCGGCGTTGCCGCGATTCGCGCGGCCGGCTACGACATGCCGATCAGCAAGCTCATCACCCTCAGCGGCGTCGCCACGCTGGTGCTGGCGCCCTTCGGCGGCTTCGCGTTGAACCTCAGCGCGATCACGGCCGCCATCTGCATGGGCCGCGAGGCGCACGACGATCCGGCCAGACGCTATAGCGCGGCGGTGTGTTGTGGCGCGATCTACGTGGTCATCGGCCTGTTCGGCGCCGCCGTCACCGGCTTGCTCACCGCGTTCCCCAAGGAACTCGTCGCCGCCATCGCGGGCCTGGCGTTGCTCGGCACCATCGGCGGCGGACTAGCCGCGGCGGTGCGCGACGATTCGCACCGCGAGGCCGCGCTCATCACCTTCCTGGTCACGCTCTCGGGGGTCACGCTGGCCGGCATCGGCTCGGCATTCTGGGGCGTCGTGGCCGGCGCGGTCGCACTCGGCATCCAGCAACTGCGCCGGCGCCGCGCCGCGCCCGAGCCTTCACCAACTACCTCGTCCGCCGAAAAGGCTTCCCGATGAACATCCTCTTCGTTGCCGATCCGCTCGAACATTTCAAGATCTACAAGGACACCACCTTCTCGATGATGCGCGAGGCGCAGCGGCGCGGGCACGGCATCTCGGCCTGCGAGCCGCGCGATCTGGGCTGGCAAACCGGCCAACCCGTCACCGCCACCGTGCGCGACATCACGCTGACAGGACACAAGGACCAGTGGTTCACCGAAACGCCCGCGCGCTTCGCGCCGCTGCACACCTTCGACGCGATCATCATGCGCAAGGACCCGCCCTTCGACGCCGAATTCATCTATGCCACGCACCTGCTCGGCCAGGCCGAACGTGAAGGCGCCAGGGTGTTCAACAAGCCGGCCGCATTGCGCGACCATCCCGAAAAACTCGCGGTAATGGAGTTCCAGCAGTTCACCAGCCCCACGCTCGTCACGCGCGACCCGGCCGCAGTGCGCGCCTTCCATGCCGAGCACAAGGACATCATCCTGAAGCCGCTCGATGGCATGGGCGGCATGGGCATCTTTCGCGTGCGCGAGGACGCCTTGAACCTGGGCTCGATCACCGAGACGCTCAACAAGGATGGCGCCGAGACCATCATGGTCCAGCGCTTCGTGCCCGAGATCGCAGCGGGCGACAAGCGCATCCTCATCATCGCGGGTGAACCGGTGCCCTTCGTGCTCGCGCGCATTCCGCAAGGCACGGAGGTGCGGGGCAACCTTGCTGCCGGCGGCAAGGGAGTGGCGCAGCCGTTGAGCGCGAAGAACCGCGAGATCGCCGAAGCCGTGGGCCGCGAACTCGCGCCGCGCGGCCTGCTGCTGATCGGCCTCGACGTCATCGGCGATTTCGTGACGGAGATCAACGTCACCAGCCCGACCTGCTTTCAAGAAATCTCGGACCAGACCGGCTACGACGTGCCGAAGCGATTCATCGACGCGCTGGAGCAAAGCCTGAAATAGTCGAGCCTTCGCGGCAGCACGCCCGGTTGTCGCGGGCAGCCTCCCGCGGCGGCAGCGGCTCAAGCTGCTGGCGTTCTGCTTTCTCTACCTCGCGCTGACAGGCGTCTTGCCACTCGCCATGGTTTGGTGCTGCACTGGGCAGCCGCCTCGCGCGATGCCTGCAAGCGGCGCGACCGCCGCTTGCGCTCCCAGATCACAATGCCGGTCACCGACAGCATCGCCACCATCAGGCCCATCAGCGACTTCATGATGCGTCCGGGCATGCCGAGGATGCGGCCCGAGTGCAGCGGAAACTGGAGTTGCACGAACACATCGGCGGCTGTGCCTTTCCAGGGCACGTTCTGGCTCAGCACGACGAGTAGGCCGCGCCGAACGGACCGACCGGGCGTGCATGAAAACGGTTCCAATACGAATGCAAAGCCTACGGCCAGGCACTTTTTCCACACTTACGCCAGGATGCGCCGCAGGCGCTTCGGGGGCGTATCACTCGCGCGACTGGCCGTCCACGAACACCTTGAGTTCGCCGGTGGCGAACGGCATCCAGGTCTCGTTGGTGGTCAGCGGCGTGGTCACGACCACGGCGACGCGGTCGGTCGGCGTAGTGTGCCGCGCGAAGTCGATCGAAATGTCGTCATCGGCCAGGTGCGCCTGGTTGAACGGATGGCGGCGCTCGATGTAGCAAAGATTGGTCGAGGCGTGCGCCCACAGTGCCTGGCCGTTGGACAGCATGAAATTGAAGGTGCCGTGCTTCGCGATCTGCGGCGCGAGTTCGCGCAGCGTGAGCGTCAGCTCGTGGATGCTCGGCACGCCCGCATGCGACTTGGCCAGCTCCTGCATGATCCAGCAGAAGGCATGCTCGCTGTCGGTATCGCCGACCGGATGGAAGTTGCCGTGCAGGCGTGGCCGGAAGTCTTTGAGGTCGCCGTTGTGGGCGAACACCCAATAGCGGCCCCAGAGCTCGCGCACGAAGGGGTGGCAGTTCTGCAGGTTGACCTTGCCTTGCGTCGCCTTGCGGATGTGCGAGATGACATGCTGGCTCTTGATCGGGTAGCGGCGGATCAGCTCGGCGACCGGCGACTCGCAGGCCGGCTGGTGGTCGACGAAATGGCGCAGGCCGCGATCTTCGAAGAAGGCAATGCCCCAGCCGTCGGCATGGTGGTCGGTGCGCCCGCCGCGCTGCGCGAAGCCGGCAAAGCTGAAGGTCACGTCCGTGGGCGTGTTGCAGTTCATCCCTAGCAGTTGGCACATGGGACTGATTAGACCGGTTTTTTCTCGTGCTTCTCGCGCAGTTGCCATGCGGCGCAAATCGCGACGACGCAAAGGCCGGAGAGCATCACGAACACCTCGTTGAAGGCGGCAAGCCGGGCGGTGCTGGTCATTGAGCTGGCAAGGGAATCGCCATGCGCGGCCAGGCGCCATTCGAGCACGATTGCGCACAAGCTGACCCCGCTGGCACCGCCCAGCATGCGCACGAAACTGATCGTGCTGGCGCCTTGCGGAATCAACGGCTTGGCCAGTGGCCGCATCGAGCCGAGATTGAGCGACGGCAGGATGAAGCCCAGTCCGATGCGCCCGATGATCGCGAAGACCACCAGCGGCCAGATCGGGCTGCGCAGGTGCATCCACACCATCAGCGCGAACGAAATCGCCAGCAACACCAACCCGATGGAGACCAGCACCCAGGTCGGCTGGCGGTCGGCGAGACGCCCGACACCGGCGATCGTGATGGCCAGCACGATGCCCGCCGGCAACATGATGGTGCCCACGTGCGATGCCGACAGGTGCAGCGCGACCTGCATGTACACCGGCAGCAGGTAGGTCGAGCCGAACAGCGCAGTACCGTAGATGAAGGCCACCACGCTGCCCATCGCGAACTGGCGGTAGCCGAACAGCGCCATGTTCATCAGCGGCTCGCCGCCCGCGGCGATCATCCGCTTCTGCCACCACACGAAGACCGCGAGCGAAGCCACGGCGCCGGCCAACAGCAACGCGGCCTCTCCCGGCGCATTGCCGCGCAGTTCGACCAGTCCGTTGAGCAGGCACAGGGTGCCGATCGTGCCGAGCAGCAGTCCGCGCCAGTCGATCGCACCTTGCCGTGCCGCGGCCACGCCGCCGGGCGCGGTGGTCGGCACGAACTTGAAGGCCAGCCACAGCGAGGCCAGGCAGAACGGCACCACCATGAAGAAGATCGAGCGCCAGCCGAACAGGTCGACCAGCACGCCGCCGATGCTGGGTCCGATGGCCGGGGCCAGCACCACGCCCATGCCGAAGATACCGCTCGCTCGGCCCTGCTCGTGCGGCTCGAACGCCCGCAGGATGATGATGGCCGGGATCGGCTGCACCACGCCGGCCGCGAGGCCTTCGGCCACGCGCGCCACCAGCACCAGCGAAAAGACATTGGAAAGCCCGCCGAGCACCCCGCCCGCCATCAGCAGCAGCATGGTGCCGACGTAGGTGCGCCGGTAGCCGTAGCGCGAAAGCAGCCAGGGCGTCGTGAGCATCGACACCGTCGTCGCGACCATGAAGCCCGAGCTCACCCATTGCGCACGCTCCTGGCCGAGTGCGAAGTGGCGGCTCATGTCGGGAATCGCCACGTTGACGATGGTCGAGGACATGATCGAGGCCATCGTGCCGACCATCACCGACAGCAACAGCAGCCAGCGGTAGCGCTCGCCATAGCGCTCGCGCAGCAAGTTCATCGACGGGGGCGGGGCGGTGGCGCCGTCGGCGGCAACAGGAGAGGAAGGGTGAGTCATCGAGCGCGAGGGGCTGCAGGGGACGGGCGAACCGTCCTACAAGGATATCGGTGTTTGCAGCCGTTGGGACATGCCGGGTCGCCCTCACAATGACTTGCTGCCCGACCAACCCATTCCAGAGAACAACACGCACACCATGGAATCACCCGCAGAGCCGGACCAGCAAGAGCCGACCCCGGACCCGCAAGAGACGCCCCTCCACTCGCTGGCGGCGGACCTCAGCGCGCCGACGATCACGCGCGCCTATCAGTGCCAGTGCGGCCGCCCGATCTTCCTGGGCAACAGCGAATGCCTCGCCTGCCATACGCCGCTGGGCTTTGTCATTGACAGCATGGGCGTGGTGCCGCTCGCGCCTGTTGCGCGAGCGCCCGTGCCCGCCGCCCAGCAAGACCCGCAAGGGGGCAATGATGGGCTGGACGCGCAAGACGCCGGCAACGGCGATGAGAACGATCCTGCGCTCGACACCTACACGGTGTTCGGCGACGGCAATGGCAAGCAATATCACCGCTGCGCGAACTTCACCACCGCGGCGGGTTGCAACTGGATGGTGCCCGTGCGCGGGAACGGCCACAACGGTGACAACGGCGACCTCGGGGAAGACAACCTCGGCCTGGCGCCCGGCTATTGCCTCTCATGCAGCGCGACGCGCACCATTCCCGATCTTTCGGTGCCGACCAACGGCGAACTCTGGCGCAGGCTGGAGCAGGCCAAGCGCCGCCTCATGTCGCAACTGCTTGCGCTCGGGTTGCCGGTGGTCACGCGCCATGCGGATCCGGTGCATGGCCTCGCCTTCGACTTCCTCAGCAACGTGCCCGGTGGCCCGCATGTTCTGACGGGGCATGAGGAGGGCGTGATCACGCTCAACGCGGAGGAAGCGGAAGACGCCGTGCGCGAGCGTATCCGTGCCGAGATGCGCGAGCCGTATCGCACGCTGGTCGGCCATTTTCGGCACGAGATCGGCCACTACTACTGGGACCGGCTGGTGTACCCCACGCCGTGGATCGACGACTTCCGCGCGCTGTTCGGCGACGAGCGACTGGACTACGCCGGCGCGCTGCACCAGCACTACGAGCAAGGCCCGCCGCCCGACTGGGCCCTGCGCTTCGTGACCAGCTATGCCAGCTCGCATCCGTGGGAAGACTGGGCCGAGACCTGGGCCCATTACCTGCACATGGCCGACACGGCCGATACGGCGATGAGCTTCGGTGTCGACGCGACGCTGGTCGAATTGGCGAGCGACCTTTTCGAGGCTGCCGACCTGTGGCAGCCGGAGCATCCCGACGCGATGAAGTTCCTCGACTTCCTCAACGGCTGGGTGCGCCTGACCAATGTGCTGAACGAACTCTCGCGCAGCATGGGCCAGCCCGACTACTACCCGTTCGTGCTGCCGCGTGCGGCGGTTGGCAAGCTGCAGTTCGTGCACCAGGTCATCACGCACGAGCGTCAGCGCCGTGTCGAGCCGCCGGTCCCGCGCGAAGCCTCGCCAGCGCCGGAGCAACGCCAGGCGCAACAGCAGGAGCACGGCTGGTCGCCGATGCTGCAGCAGTTCCAGGCGCAGCGCATCATGCGCGGCGCCGCGAACGCGTTCAGGCCAAGGCGAAGGTGGGCAGCTTTTTCGCCACCGTCTGGTTTTTCAGGGTGACGTACACCGGCAGGCCATCGCGGTAGGCCGGGTAGTCCTCGCCTTCGATCAGCGGCGCGAGGTAGCGGCGGCACTTTTCGGTGATGCCGAAGCCGTCTTCCGAGATGAAGTCGCGCGGCATCATCTTCTCGACGTTGGCCACCGTGTCCAGGGATGCACTGCCGATGCGGTACTGGTAGGGCACGTCGCTGATGCGATCGATGGTCGGCATCACCGAATTGTGGCCCTCGAGCGCGAGTTCGACCGCGCGGCTGCCGAGTTCGTAGGCCTGGCGCACGTCGGTGGCCGATGCCACGTGTCGCGCCGCGCGCTGCAGGTAGTCGGCCACGGCCCAGTGGAACTTGTAGCCCAGCGCGCCCTTGATCATCTGCGCGACCACCGGCGCCGCGCCGCCCAACTGTGCATGACCAAACGCATCGCGCGTGCCCTGCTCGGCAAGGAAAGTGCCGTCGGGGTGATGGCAGCCCTCGGACACTACCACGCTGCAATAGCCGTGCTGCTTGACCATCGCATCGACACGCGCGAGGAACTTCGCTTCGTCGAAGTCGATTTCGGGGAAC
This sequence comes from Variovorax humicola, assembly GCF_037889915.1. Classification (NCBI taxonomy): domain Bacteria; kingdom Pseudomonadati; phylum Pseudomonadota; class Betaproteobacteria; order Burkholderiales; family Comamonadaceae; genus Variovorax; species Variovorax humicola. Next base: position 50,742 of record NZ_JBBKZV010000031.1, read on the forward strand.
AGGATCACGACCGGAATGCCGTGCGCCTCCACCAGCCCGCCCGCCGCCGCGATCCAGCCCGCATGCCGGCCCATCACTTCGATCACGAACACCTTGGTCGAGGTTGCGGCCATCGAGCGCACGTCGAGCGAGGCTTCCAGCGTCGACAGCGCCACGTACTTCGCGACCGAGCCGAAGCCGGGACAGCAGTCGGTGATCGGCAGGTCGTTGTCGATGGTCTTGGGCACGTGGATCGCCTGCAGGGGGTAGCCCAGCGACTGTGACAACTGGCTCACCTTGAAGCAGGTGTCGGCCGAATCGCCGCCGCCGTTGTAGAAGAAGTAGCCAATGCCGTGGGCCTTGAAGACTTCGATGAGGCGCTCGTATTCGCGGCGATTTTTCTCGAGCGACTTGAGCTTGTAGCGGCATGAGCCAAAGGCGCCGGAGGGCGTGCTGCGCAACGCGGCGATGGTTTCGGCCGACTCCTGCGCCGTGTCGATCAGTTCTTCGGCCAGTGCGCCAAGGATGCCGTTGCGGCCGGCGTAGACGGTGCCGATGCGGTCGGCGTGCTTGCGCGCGGTCTCGATCACCCCGCAGGCCGAGGCATTGATGACGGCGGTGACGCCGCCGGACTGTGCGTAGAAGGCGTTGGTGGTTTTTGTCATGAGGCCCTTGTCGTCTCTTCGAGCGCTGCGGCTACCGCCGCGCATTTCGCACAAATACAGGCCAGGCCGCGCGCATCGGCAGGCACGCGCGCCAGCAAGGCCTTGGTGAATGTGGCCGACATGCACCAGCACGGCGGCTGGGCGACGCCGGTTTCGTGCGCAATCTCCATCGCGCAGACATTTGCTGCGCCACAGAGGGGGCAGCGGCTGGGGTCTGGCGGGACTGCGGCGGCGGTCATGGCTGCATTCTGCGACAGGCGTTGGCGACGACCAAATGAACTGGCGGCAACTGTCAAGGATTCCTTGACGCTTGAACCCGAGGGCCTGGAAGCGAGTCGTCGCAGGCAAGCCCCTGCGTCCGGCTGCTCGAATCGGATCGCTCAGCGTCCCGGGAACACAGCCGGGCGCTTCTGAAGGAACGCCTCCACGCCTTCGGCCAAGGTCGGTTTCATCAGCAGTTCGCGCTGGCGTTCGCTTTCGTAGTGCAGTTGCTCATCGAGCGTGTGCCGCTCGCTGGCGGCGAAGGCCTTGCGCGCTTCCAGGATGGCGTGGGCGGGCAGGTTTGCCAGGCGTTGCGCTGTCTTCTGCGCTTCGAGCAGCAGCAGGTCGTCGTCGATGCAGTCCCAGATCAGACCCCATTGCGCGGCCTTCTCGGCGCTCAGGCGCTGGTCGAGCAGGGCCATTCCCATTGCGCGCGCCGAGCCCACGAGGCGCGGCAGGAGCCAGGTGCAGCCGAGGTCCGGCACGAGGCCGAGCTTGGGCAGGAACGACAGGTAGAAGTAGGCGCTGCGTGCCGCCAGCACGACGTCGCCTGCCAGCGCCAGGCCCACGCCGGCGCCGGCGGCAGGGCCGTTCACCGCACAGACCACCGGCACCGGAAAGTTGTGCAGTCCGCTGATGATCGGGTGGCTCAGCGACTGCATCCACTCGGCGGTCTGGTCGCCGATGGTCTTGCCGTCTTCAGGCGTGCCGATCACGCTCAGATCGGCACCGACACAGAACGCCTTGCCGGCGCCGGTCAGCACGACTGCGCGGACGCTCTTGTCTTCGCTTGCACGGGCCAGCGTATCGCGCAACTCGACCTGCAGGTCTCGGGCGATCGGGTTGAGCTTGGAGGGAAGATTCAGCGTGATGGTTGCAACGCCGTTCTCGACTTCATACAGGACCAACGGCATTGCTCAGAGTCTTTCCACAATGGTGACGTTGGCCATGCCGCCGCCTTCGCACATGGTCTGCAGGCCGTAGCGCTTGCCGCGCTGGCCCAAGGCATTGACCAGCGTGGTCATGAGCTTGGTTCCCGATGCGCCGAGCGGATGGCCGAGGGCGATGGCGCCGCCGTTCACGTTGAGCTTCGCCGGGTCGGCCTTCAGCGCTTGCAGCCAGGCCAGCGGCACGGGCGCAAAGGCTTCGTTGACTTCGAAGAGGTCGATGTCGTCGATCGACATGCCGGCCTTCTTTAGCGCGCGCTCGGTGGCGGGCAGGGGCGCTTCCAGCATGATCACCGGGTCGTGCCCCATCACGCTCATGTGATGGATACGCGCGAGCGGCTTCACGCCGAGCGCCTTCAGCCCGCGCTCGTTGACGACCAGCACGCCGCTGGCGCCGTCGCAGATCTGGCTGGCCGTGGCCGCGCTGCAGCGCCCGCCCTCGGCAATCAGCTTGACGCTCGCGATGCCTTCGAGGGTGGCATCGAAGCGGATGCCTTCATCCACCGTGTGCATCTCGCCGGTGCCGGCGCCGTCGGCCGTGCGGATCTCGACGGGCACGATCTCGTCGTTGAACGCACCGGCCCGGCTGGCCGCGATGGCGCGCTGGTGGCTTTCGAACGCATAGCGGTCGAGGGCGTCTTTCTGGAGGCCGTAGTTCTTCGCGATCATCTCGGCGCCGGTGAACTGGCTGAACTCGATGCCGGGGTAGCGCGCTTGCATCCCAGGGCTCACGTAGCCGCCGAGGCCGGCCTTGGCGGGCAGCACGTTGGGAGTGAACATGGGCACGCGCGTCATGCTTTCGACGCCGGCTGCGATCGCCATGTCCATGGTGCCCGACATCACGGCCTGCGCCGCGAAGTGAAGCGCCTGCTGCGACGAGCCGCACTGGCGGTCGACCGAAGTGGCCGGCACCGATTCGGGCAGGCGCGATGCGAGAACCGCATTGCGTGCGATGTTGCTCGCCTGCTGGCCGACCTGGCCGACACATCCCATGATGACGTCCTCGATCGCGGCCGGGTCGGCGCCACTGCGCGCAACGAGCGCGTCGATCACTTGAGCCGCCAGGTCGGCCGGGTGCCAACCCGCCAGTTTGCCGCCGCGCTTGCCGCCCGCGGTGCGGGCCGTGGCGACGATGTATGCCTCTGCCATTTGTTGTGCCCTTCAGGAATGGAACCCTCGATCTTGGGCGCCGGCAGGGCAGGGTCAACCCGGTATCAACCCGCGTCGCACGGGTGACACAGTGAAATCACGCAGGCTGGAAATCCCGTAGATGCAGGCCGGAGACGCGCGGAGGCGCGGCCTGCCTCGCAACGCTGCGCTCCGCCGCCGGCGCGACCGCAATGCAGGACGATTCCAGCGCCGACACCAGCGCACGCCGATGCAGCGGCGTCGTGAATTGTTCGCCGGGCGCCAGCACCACGTCCACCGGGTCGTCGTCGAGCGTGATCCACACCGAGCCGCTGCGGCAGGTGATGCGCACGTCGGACGCATCGTCCACGCTGTAGACCGCATGGGCCGGCAGTCCCATCTGGAACGCCGAGGACACCGACGCGCTGAGGAATGAGGAGTGGTGGTTCATGATGAGCCTTTCACATTCGTTGTGAGAATGAATATAGTGGGCATGCCTTCCATTTGCACACGATGAATAGGAACTCGTTGCATGCGTGCAGAGAATGTGAAAACTCCCAATAGGCTCGACGGACTGCCGCCGCTGGAGCTGCTGCGCAGCTTCGAGGCCGCGGCGCGCAGGCTGAGCTTCACCGAGGCCGCCGCGGAGGTCTCGCTGACGCAATCGGCCGTCAGCCGGCAGGTGCAGCAGCTCGAAGGCAGCCTTGGCGTGCTGCTGTTCGAACGCCGGCACCGAGCGCTGGCGCTCACCGAGGCCGGCACGGTGCTGCAACGCGCAGTGGTCGATAGCCTGGAGCGGCTGCGCGACGCCACCGCCCGCATTCGCTCTGCGCCGGCGGCCCGCGAGGTGGCGATCACCTGCACGCCGGGGTTTGCGTCGCTGTGGCTGATCCCGCGGCTGGCGCATTTCACGGCGGCACATCCGCAGGTGGATGTGCGCGTGTCGGCCACGCTCGATATGCAAGACCTGGAGCGCAGCCGCCTCGACCTGGCGGTGCGCTTCGTGCCGATCGCGCGCGGCAACGGGCCGGCGCTGTTCGAGGAATCGGTGATGCCGGTGTGCGCACCTGCCATCGCGTCGGTGCTGCAAACGCCGGCCGACCTGGCCGGGCAAACGCTGCTGACCATCGACGCGCCCAATCACCACGAAGCGCCGACGCTGGACTGGGAGCCATGGCTGCAGGTCATGGGCCTGACCGGCCTGCGCATGAAGAGCGTGCTGCGCTTCTCGCACTACACCGACGCGGTGGCTGCCGCCGTCGCCGGGCAGGGCGTGGTGATCGGCCGCATGCCGTTGCTGCGCGAGTTGGTGCAGGACGGGCGCCTGGTCGCACCGTTCGGCGAGACGGCCGCCTCGCGTCGCGGCTACTTCATCGACACGTCGACGCGCGCGGCGGGCAATCGCGATGCGCAGGATTTCGTGCGGTGGCTGCGGGCGGAGGCGGAAGTGGTGCGCGCCTGATGCTCGTTGCGTCCGAGCACGAGTCGCACCGGCTGTTCCCGGCCTTTGCGCAGATCGCGCGAACGCTCACCGATCCAGCTGATCCGCCCACATCAGCGCCTGCAAGTGCGCCCAGTTGACCTGGTGGTTCGACAGTTGCAGCTCGTCCGCGGCCTTTGCAAAGGCGACGTCGTCGCCACTCTCGCAAGCCTTGGTCAGCGCGAGGAACGGCGCAAGCTGGCCTTCGTTGCGCAGCAAGGCGTCGAGCACGGGTTGCGGCAGCGTGACCGAACTCAGGGCCTGGTCGAGCGGCATGCCGAGCAGCGTGTCGAGCAGCGAGAACACGCCGACGACAAAAGCGTTGTCGCAGTCTTCCTGCGGCATCAACTCGGCCGCGAGCAATTCCATCAAGCGGCCGCGCACGACGGCCGTGGTGCCCGCCGCCGGCGCGGCGCCGCCGGGGCGCGAGACGGTCATCAGCAGCGTGGCCCAGCGGAACAGCTTGTTGAGCCCGAGGATCATCACCGCGTGGCGGAATGACGTGATCTCGACGCTGAGGCCGAAGCCGCAGGAGTTGATCATGCGCAGCAGCTTGAACGACAGCGTCGGATCGCGCTTGATCAGCTCCTCGATTTCGTCGAGGTCGGCCTCGCGGCGCACCAGATTGATGAGCTGGATGATGGTCGCCTGCGACGCCTGCACCGACTTGTCGCTGATGACAGCCGGCTGGGAGAACCACTGGCCCTGGAACAGTTTCACGCCGAAGCGCCTCATCATTTCGTACTGCTCGACCGTGTCGACCTGCTCGGCCACCACCTCGGCGCGGGTGGTGCTGCGGGCCGCCTTGACGTAGCGCTCGGCCTGGTCCCGCTCCAGGCCCGACATCTCGAGTTTGACGTAGGAGGCGAGCGGCTTCCACGATGCGTAGGCCGGCTCCAGCACGGCCGGACCGAAGGCGAGCCTGAAGCCGCTTTCGCGGATTTTCGTGAGCCCGGCCAGGCCGCGCTCGATGTCTTCCGCGGTACTGCCGTCGCGCGTGATCACTTCGAGCACCACCTTGTCCGGGTCGAGCAGGTCGAGGTGCACGCTGTCGAGGTTCTCGATGGCGCAATGCAGGAACACGATCTTCTCGCCGGCGATGGCCTTCGCGCCGGAGTCGGACACGGCGTCCAGCACCACGGTCGAGTCATTGGCGCGGTCGCGCGGTTGCTCGAACAGCGCGTAGCCGAACACGGCGCGCCGGTCGTCGACGATCGCCTGTCGCGAGAGAGCGGTATTCACGCCGGCTGGGGGCACGGTGCCTGCGGCATCACTTGCAAGATCGGGATCATTGAACATCGAGAACTAACTCCGGGTGAAGATTGAAATTGCAACGCGGGCGATTCTCAGCGAACGCCGGCCATTGCATGCTCGCCTGTGTGCGCGCCTGCAACAGAAAGCGTGCGCAGCAATGCGCGGTTGACATCCTCGGCGGTGAGGCCGTACAGGTCGCGCACGCTGCGAATGGATGCGGGGTCTTCCGATTCGAGCGCGAGGGCGGCCTGCAGGCTCGGCGCATAGGGGCCGCTGCGGCTCACGACGGCCGACACGATCCGGTCGGACAACGGGATGCGCGAAAGACTGGTACGCAACGGCTCGTCGAGGATCTGGTCGAGCTGCGCGAAGAGGCCGCACAGGTAGACCTCGCGCCGCAGGTCGTCTTCGACGCCGGCATCCATCAGGTGTTCCATCAGGTGGCCGCGCAGCACCATCGTCGCGTTGACGGGATACAGGTCCACGTCCTCGCTGGCATGGCCGAGTTGCTCGGCCAGCCAGGCTCCGAGCGAGCGGTAGCCGAGCATCATGAAGCCATGTCGCAGCGATGCGATGCCGCTGCGCAGGCCGAGGCCGGCGGAGTTGAGGTACACCAGCAGCCGATAGGCCAACGTCGGTTCTTCGCCGAGCAGTTGCTCGATGCGCTCGAACGAGGGCTCGCTGTCGAGCGCGGTCAGGGTCTGGACGATCGCGCGGCGGCTCGGGGGAACGGGTTGGCCGGCGTAGCGATGCAGCGCATCGTCCGCGGGCCAGCCGGCGATCGCCCAGGCCCCTTGCTGGTCGAGTGCGTGGTCGGCCAGTGCCTTGCTGGCGACGCCGTCGACGATCGAGTTGGCGGCCACGGGGCTGCCTTCGACGCGCGCGGAAAAACGGCCCACGGCGGCCGCCTCGCGTGCGCGCAGTGCGGCGCGCAAGGCGCTGGCTGCGTCGGCTGCGGACAGCGTCGTCACGCGCCGATGGAAGCAGCGAGCCACGTCATCAGGTGGCGAATGCGTCGTGTCGCCACGGGCCACCAACCGCGCGCCGCGCTTGTGCGCATGCTGCACGCCGGCGCGCAGGCGCGCGTCGTCCAGCCAGGCGAGCGGCACTTCGATCAACGGATCGCCCGATGCCGCATGTTCGAGCAGCCCCGACAGCAGGTTGCGAGAGCGCAGCGAGAGCAGCAACTCGGGTGACTCGGCCGAGCGCAACTCCGACAGCATGCGCAACAGGTGATGGCCGTCGACGCCTTCGCCGTCTTCGTGCACGAACAATTGAACGCCCGCAAGCGCGCGATGACGGCCCCACAAGGGGCGATAGCCGAGAGAGACGCTTCCGAGGACGGACTGGGCCATGTTCGAAAAGTTAAGCGTGGGGGTATGTCAGTGCGCTACGACGCTGGAGCGTCTTCCGCGACGCATGAAACCGGCGCCGTCAGATTCCAGGACGAGCACAGCGAAGTCTGTTCGTGAGCATCCGCGGAACCGGCTTTGCCGGGCCGCCGGATGCGCCCCCTCGAGGGGGAGGCGCCGAAGGCGCTTCGGGGGTGTTTCATTTCTTTCAAGAGATGAAGTTGAAGAGCGATTGCTTCTGGATCTGCGCATAGGAGCCGAGCGCGGCGGAGTACGCGGTCTGTTGTGTCTGGAAGTCCGACAGGCCCTTGACCACATCGAGGTCTTCCGCACGCGAGCGATCGGCTTCGAGCTGGATGCTGCGGTCCGACTGCCGGCCCGAGATATCGTCGACGCGGTTCAGCAAGTCCCCCGCGGTGCCGCGCGATGCCTGAAGGCGCGACAGTCCCGCATCGATCTGCACCAGCGCCTGCGAGATGTTCTGTGCGACCACACCGCTGCTGGTGGCGTTTCGCACGCCGGCGATGGCGCTGTCGAGCACGCCGAAAAGGCTGGTCTGGGTGCTCGGGCTCAGTTGCAGCGCCGCGCCGTTGGCCGGCGTGCCCTTGGCGACGAGCGATATGCCGTCGAACGCGATCGCGTGGCCGTCGACGTACGGCTGCGCACTTTGCACGGCCAGGCCTGTCGTCGTGTCGACCACGTCGTAGGTCGTGACACCGGCGTTGACATTGAAGGTGAGGCTGTAGCTGTCGCCTGTGATGGCGGCCGGATCGGTGACCTGGCCCGCGTCGGTATAGACCGTGCTCGTGCCGGGCGCTTGCGCGATGCCGAAGACGCCATTGCCGGTGGGCACGTTCATCCATGTCGCATGGCCGTCGAGCGTGGACGGAACGGCCACCGCGCTGGTCGATGCCTGGCCCGCGATGCCGTTGTAGCTGACGCCACCGCCGGTGTCGACGAAGGGTGCGGCCGTGCTGCCGAGACCGCCGAACAGCGGCTGGCCGTTGCTGTCCTTCTCGTTCGCGTAGCCGAGGATCTGGTCGCGCAACGTGGTCATCTGCTGCGCGATGCTGGCGCGGTCGGCGGCGGTGAGCGCGGTATTGCCGGCCTGCACGGCGAGCGCACGAAAATCCTGCACGGCGCCGACCGCGTCGCCGAGTGTCGACTCGGCCGTGGCCACTGCGTTGCGCTGCACTTCGAGTGCGCGCTGGTCGGTTGCCACGCGCGCCATGCGCGTCTGTGCGCGTTCGGCTTGCGCGGCGCCCGTCGGGTCGTCGCTCGGGCGCAGCACCTTCTTGCCGGCGGTGAGCTGCTCCTGCAGCCGGGCCAGTTGCGATTGCCGCGTGGTGAGCCGCTGCACCGCGTTGTCGTAAGTGTTGGCCGTGCCGAGCCGGGTGATGGACATGCTGTTGCCTTCCTTCTCAGCTCATGCTTTGCAGCATCGAGTCGAAGATGTTCTGCGCGATCTGGATCATCTTGGCGGAGGCCTGGTACGCCTGCTGGTACTGCAGGAGCTTGGCCGCCTCTTCGTCGAGGTTCACGCCCGACACGCTGGTACGGCTGGTTTCGAGGTTCGACGCGATCGAGTCCGAGATGCCGGCCGCGTACTGTGCGCTCTGCGCGCGCACGCCGACTTGCGCCATCAGCGAGGCGTACCCGTCGGAGAGCGGCGCACCGTCGAACACCGCCGCATCGCGCAGGTTGAGCAGCGCGGTGGCGTTGCCAGAATTCAGGTTGCTGTAGGCCGGCGTCGTAGCCTGCACCGTGATCGTGTCGCCAGGTTTCGGCGTGCCCTGAAGCGTGAGGTTCCAGCCGTTGAAGCTGATCGGCTGGCCCGCGGCGAACGCGACGCCGGCTGGATTGCCGGTGCCGGCGCCCGCAACGTCGAAGGTGCCTGCGGCGGTGAAGGTCAGCGTGACGGTGGCGGTCTGGTTCGGATCTGCGGCCTTGGGCACAAGCGACGACACGGTGACGTTGCCGCCGTTGGCGGTGCCCGCGCGTGCCTCGACCGGGCTGGCCGCGGCGAGTGCGCGGGGCGAGGTCAACGCGCTCGCGACCTGCCCAGCCGCGGCCGCGTAGGGCTTGAGCGTGAAGCTGTCGCCCGCAATCGCCGTGCCGGTGCCGACCGCGATGGCAAGACCGTCGACCTGCACCGGCAGTGGACCTGCGAAGTTGGTCACCTGTCCATCGGACATGCGCGTGACCTGCAGGCTGCCGCCCGCGCCGAACAGCAACTGGTACGACGATGCGGCCAGCCTGGAAGGATCGGTGACCGATGCGCCGACGGCCGCGCTGCCCGTGTTGCCGCTGGCAGCCAGAGCATCGGGAATCGCGATCGGCTGGAAGAAGTTGCCGCCCGGCTTGCCGTCCAGGTCCACACCGAGCCTGTGCTGCGCGTTGACGGTGCTGGTGATCGTCACCGCCATGCGGCCGAGCAGGTCGCGCGCATCGGCGAGGTCGCTGTTCTGGAAGCGCAGCAGGCCGGCGACCTTGCCGCCGCCGAGCGTCTCGCCTTCGACGGGCGTGCTCAGCGTGCCGCGCGTCACGGTGAGGTTGGTGGCGCCCGTATCGTCGGTCCCCAGCGCGACGGGCGCAGCCGTGCTGCCGAGCACCAGCGCCTGGCTGCCGATGAACACGCTGAGCGAGCCGTCGTCCGCCGCCACGATGGTGGTCTGCACCTGCTGATTGAGGTCGCGCAGCGCCTGGTCGCGCTGGTCGAGCAAGTCGTTCGGGCTCTGGCCGTTGCCGGTGGAGCGCGCGATCTGCTGGTTCAGCGTGGCAATGCGCGAGGCCAGGCTATTGATGCTCTTGACGGCATCCTTCAATTGCGACGTCACGCCGGATTGCAGGTCATCGAGCCGGGTCTGCGCATCGTTGAAACGCGCGGCCAATTCGTCGGCGCGCGTGAGCACAACGTTGCGCGCGGTCAGGTCGGTCGGCGTGCCGGCCACGTCGGAGAGCGAGTTCAGCATGTCGGTGATCGACGCGCCGAGGCCCGTGGTGCCGCCGGTAAAGATGTCCTCGAGCGAGGAAAGCTGGTCGGCACGGGTGCTGTCCATGGCCGATACCGATTGCGCCGATGCCGCCTGTGTCGTGAGGAAGTCGCTGTGCGCGCGCACGACGGTCGAGACCTCGACGCCCTTTCCGATGTAGCCGCTGCCGGTGTACTGGCCCGGCACCTGCGACATGACCACCGACTGGCGCGAATAGCCGGCCGTGCTCGCGTTGGCGATGTTGTTCCCGGTGGTTTGCAGCGCGATCTGGTTGGCGAGCAAGGCGCGCGCGCCGACGTTGAGCAACGAACTCATCCGGCCTCCCGTGAATGCACGGCGTGACTAACGTGGAGCTTCATGCTCTCCTCTGCAGTTGCAGGCTGGTGTTGATCGCGCGGCTCAGCTTGGCGGCGTAAGCCGGGTCGGTTGCATAGCCGGCGCGTTGCAGCTCGGTGGCGAAGGCGGTGACGGAGCCGGTCTGCGCGCGGGCCTGCGCATAGCGCGGGCTTTCGCCGATGAGCCTGGCGTAGTCGCGGAAGGAGTCTTCGTACGAGTTGTAGGCGCGAAATTTGGCCGTGACCTTCTTCGGCTCGCCGTCGACGTATTCGGTGGTTGTGACCTCGGCCACCTTGCCGGTCCAGCCGGGGCCGGCTTTGATGCCGAACAGGTTGAAGGCATTGCTGCCATCGGCATTGCGGATCTCGCTGCGGCCCCAGCCTGTCTCGTGGCCGGCCTGCCCGATCATGAACGCCGCCGGAATGCCGGTGGCCTGCGACACGCGTTCGGCTGCGTCGCTGTGCTGGCTGACAAAGCCGCTTTGCGTCGCGCTGGGATTGACGGTGGTCGAGCCGCCAAGCGACACGGTCGGCACGCCGCTGCGTGCATTGCCCGTCATTTGCTGCGTGAGCTGGCGCGTGATGGCGTCGGTCAAGCCGCCGGGCATGCCGGCGAGTTGCACTGCGAATTGCTGGTCGAGCAGGTCGGTGCCGAGCTTCTCGCCGTCGCTGTCCATCAGGCCCGACTTCATCGTGGCCTCGCGCATGCTCTTGATCAATTCGCGCATGAACAGCGATTCGAACTGCTTCGCTGCTTCCTTGACCGCCTTCGGGTCGCTCTTGTTGCCCGCGGCCAGCTTCAGCACGTCGAGCGAACGCGCATCGGCTGCGAGGCCGCCGCTGCTGATCGTGGGGATGGAGGTGGGCGCGGCCATGCTCAGTGGTTCCGTGGTGCGGGATGTGGCGAGGTGCCTGCGTTCGGGGTGCGTGCCGAGGGCGCTGGGTATCCCCCTCCGCGAATTTCCCCCGCCTTCGGCTCCTCCTTTATTTCGCTGCGGGGCATACCCAGCGCCCTCGGCACGTGGAACGGGGCGTTGTGCCGGCCGATCAACGACTGCGCGTCCGGATCACGCCGATGGTGTGCCCCACGCAGCGAAATAAAGGAGGAGCCGGCAACCGCAGGTTGACGGCGGGGGACATTCGCGGAGTGGCGTACGCCGTCGGCGTGATCCCGCCCCAGCCGCACTCCGGCCACGCATGGAACCGAAAACCAGGCGCCCATGTCAGATCACCTCGAGCTCGGCGTTGAGCGCGCCCGAAGCCTTGATCGCCTGCAGGATCGCCAGCAGGTCCTGCGGCGACGCACCCAGCGCATTCAGCGCACGCACCACATCCGACAGCAGCGGCGCATTGGGGACCTGTATGAGGATGCCCGGCTCCTGCTTGATCTGGATGCTGGCCTGCTCCGCCACCACCGTCTTGCCCTGGGAGAACGGCGCGGGCTGGCTGATGATCGGCGTCGAGTTGATCGTGATCGACAGGTTGCCATGCGCGATCGCGCACGGCCCAAGGGTCACCGCCTGGTTCAGCACCACCGAGCCGGTGCGTGCGTTGATCACCACGCGCGCAGCCGGCACCGGCTGATCCAGCGTCAGCTCTTCGAGTTGCGCAATGAAGCTCACCCGCGCATTCGCTTCGGTCGGCGCCTGCACCTGCACCGTGCGGCCATCGAGGGCACGTGCCCGGCCACTGCCCATGCGCGTATTGATCGCCTGCGCGACGCGCCGCGCCGTCTCGAAGTCCGCCGCGTTGAGCCCGAGGTTGATGCTGTCGCCTTCGTTGAGCGGCGTCGCGATGGCGCGCTCGACCTGCGCGCCGTTCGGCACGCGGCCGGCATTCAACTGGTTGATCTGCACCTTGCTGCCCGCCGCCGCAGCGCCGGCGCCGCCGATCACCAGGTTACCTTGCGCCAGCGCGTAGATCTCGCCGTCGGCGCCGCGCAGCGGCGTTGCGATCAACGTGCCGCCCCTGAGCGACTTCGCGTTGCCCATCGACGAAACGTTGACGTCGACCGTCTGCCCCGGCTGCGCGAACGCCGGCAATTGCGCCGTGACGATGACTGCCGCCACGTTCTTCAACTGAAGCTGCGAGGCCTTGATGTCCGGCAGCGTGATACCGAGCTGCTGCAGATAGTTGGCGACGCTCTGCGTGGTGTAGGGCATCTGCGTGGTCTGGTCGCCGCTGCCGTCGAGGCCGACGACCAGGCCGTAGCCGGTGAGCTGGTTGGAGCGAACGCCCTGCACCGCGGCGAGTTCCTTGATGCGCACCGCATGTGCCGGCGCGAGCAGCGCCAGGCCGAGGACGAACAACGAAGCGAGGCGGAGGAAGGACATCTTCATTGCGCGATCAGAAGGGAAGGACACTCATGAAGAAGCGGTTGAGCCACGGCATGACCTGCGACTCCTGCTGCGCGCCGCGGCCGCGCGATTCGATGCGCACGTTCGCCACCTGCGTGGAGCTCACGATACTGCCGGCCTGGATCGCGCGCGGGTCGATCGTGCCGGAGAAGCGCAGCACGTCGACGTTCTGGTTCACGCCGATCTGCTTCTCGCCGGTGACGACCAGGTGGCCGTTCGGCAGCACGTCGATCACCGTCGCGGTGATCGAGCCCTGGAAGGTGTTGGCGCTTTGCGTGCCGCCCTTGCCGGCGAAGTTCTGGGCCGAGTCGGCCGTCGCGCTCGCGCGGGTGAATGAGTTGGGCTTGAAGAATGGCACCGCGCTGATGCTGGAATCGATGCCGCTCTTCTTGTCGATGGTCGAGGTCGATGTCTGGCTCGCGGTCACGTTCTCGACGATGGTGATGGTGACGGTGTCGCCTTCCATGCGCGCGCGCCGGTCTTCGAACAGCGGGCGGTAGCGCACCGAGTGAAACAGGCTCCCGGTCGCAGGCGGCGGCGCGGCATTGGCAGCGCGCGCGACCGGCTGCTGCGGCGTGGTCGCCGGCATGTCGACTTGCGGCGTGTTGGCGATGACGCTGCAGCCGCTGACCAGCAGCGTGGCCGATAGTGCGACAGCGAAGCAGAGCAGGAGGCGCATGGTCAAAGCTGCCCTAGCTTCTGCAGCATCTGGTCGCTTGTCTGGATCGCCTTCGAATTCATCTCGTAGGCGCGCTGCGTCTGGATCATCGACACCAGCTCCTGCACTACGTTGACGTTCGACGTTTCCAGGAAGCCCTGCATCACCGTCCCCAGTCCGTTGGTGCCCGCGGTACCGCCGCTCGGCTGGCCCGACGCGGCAGTCTCGGCATAGAGGTTTTCGCCGCGCGGTTCCAGCCCGGCCGGGTTCACGAAATTCGCGATCGCCAGCGTGCCGATGGTCTGCGGCGTGGTCTGCCCTGTGAGAGTGGCCGACACAGTTCCGTCGGTGGCCACGGTGACGTTGGTCGCACCCGTCGGCACCGTGATCCCGTTCGCCACGGGCAAGCCCGACGACGTCACGAGCCGCCCTTGCGCATCCACCTGGAACGAGCCATCGCGCGTGTAGCCGATCGTGCCGTCCGGCTGCGTGACCTGGAAGAAGCCGTTGCCCTTTATGGCCAGGTCGAGCTGGTTGTTGGTCTGCTGCATGCTGCCCTGCGTGAACGATCGGCTGGTGGCGACGGTGCGCACGCCCAGGCCGATCTGCAGGCCGGTCGGCAACTGCGACTGCTCGGTGGCATTGGCGCCGACCTGGCGCAGGTTCTGGTACATCAGGTCCTCGAACACGGCGGTGGCGCGCTTGAAGCCGTTGGTCGACACGTTGGCCAGGTTGTGCGAGATGACGTCGAGCTGCGTCTGCTGCGCCTCCATGCCGGTCTTCGAGATCCAGAGCGAGTTGATCATGGCGAGTCCTGTACGAAATGGAGGGCGTCAGCCCACGGATAGCAGTTGCGCGGCCGACTTGTCCGACGCTTCGGTCGACGACAGCAGGCGCATCTGAGCGTCGAACTGGCGGGCGGCGGCGATCATGCCGACCATGGTCTCGACCGGATTCACGTTCGAGCCTTCGAGCGAGCCGGTCTGAAGGCGTGCAGTGCTGTCGCTGGGCACGGGCTCCAGTGACGCGGTGCGAAAGAGTCCGTCGTCGCTGCGCTTCAATGGATCTTCAGCCGTTGGTGTGGCGAGCTTCAGGCGTCCGAGCGTCGACGAAGGCTGGTCGCCGGTCTTGCTGGTGACCGTGCCGTCGGTGCCGATGGAAATGTCGGAGCCCGGCGGCACGTCGATGGGCGATCCGCCGTCCGACAGCATCACCAGCCCCGAGCTGTTGACCAACGTGCCTTCCGGCGATACCTGCAGCGCGCCGGAACGCGAGTAGGCCTCGGTGCCGTCGAGCCCTTGCACCGCGAACCATGCGTTGCCCTGCGCTTGCACGTCGAGCGCGCGGCCCGTGGGCTGCGATGCGCCGGCACGGCTGTCGTGGCCGGACGAGGACTCGAGCGCGAACACCCGCGTGCTCGCTCCGTCGCCGCGCAAGGGCACCGCACGGAAGGCCGAAAGCTCCGCGCGAAAGCCCTGCGTCGACGCATTCGCGAGGTTGTTCGCCAGCACGGCCTGGCGCTGCGCCGCCGCATTGGCGCCGCTCATCGCGGTGTAGATCAGGTGGTCCATCGGGCTGCGGCCTCAGTGCATCAGTCGGTGCGTCGATGGCTCAGCGCATGTTGACCAGCGTCTGCATCACCTGGTCCTGTGTCTTGATCGTCTGCGCGTTGGCCTGGTAGGCACGCTGCGTGGTCATCATGTTGACCAGTTCGGCCGTCAGGTCGACGTTCGATTCTTCCAGCGCACCCGCGCGCAACTGGCCGAAGGTGCCCTCGCCCGGGGCGCCGCGCACTGGCTGGCCCGACGACGCGGTCTCGACCCAGTTGCCCGAGCCCACCGGCGCAAGCCCCTGTGCATTGCGGAAGTTGACCAACGCGATCTGCCCCGCGGCTTGCGTCTGTCCGTTCGAATACGTCGCGGTGAGGATGCCGCTGTCCTCGATCTTGAGGCCGGTGAGCTGGCCCGCCGTATAGCCGTCCTGGGTGAGGTCCGACACGGCGAAGCGCGCGTTGACCTGCGTCATGTTGCTCAGGTCGAGCGTCACGGGGAAGGTCTGCGCCGGATCGTTGGGCGAGGCCAGCGTCAGCGTGGGCATCGGCGTGGCCGGGTCCAGGCTGCCGTCGGCCATGAAGTTGATGGGGATCGGCGTCGACGCGGCCGGATCGCTGCCGTTGACGCTGGTGCGGACCTCCCAGCTGTTGTTGGCCGTCTTCGTGAAATACAGGCCCACCGGAATCTCCAGGCCCTGTGCGTCGAAGGCGGTGAGCGAGGTGCCGTAGGTCTGCAGCGGCGTCGGCGGCGTGGCGCTCGACGCGACCACGGCGCTGGAATCCAGCGTCACTTCCGCCGCCATCTTCGTCGTCTGCCTTGCCGGGATCGGTGCACCGGTCGGCAGCCGCAGGCCCTGCATGTCGAAGCTCTGGCGAACGCCCTTGGCGTCCGTGGGATAGCCCATCAATGCGGCGCCCGTATTGGTGATGATGTTGCCGCTCTTGTCGAGCTTGAAGTTGCCGGCGCGCGTGTATTGCTTGGTGCCGTCGGGGGCTTGGACCTGGAAGAAGCCCGATCCGTTGACGGCCACGTCGAGGTCGTTGCTCGTGATCGACAGCGTGCCTTGCGAGAACTGCTGCGACACCGCGCCCACGTCCACGCCAAGCCCGACGTTGGTGCCGCCGATGGCGCCGACCGAACTGGCATATATCTCGGAGAACTCGGCACGCGATGACTTCATGCCGGTGGTGCCGGCGTTGGCGATGTTATTGCCGATCACGTCGAGGCTGCGGCTGGCGGCGTTGAGCCCGGAGAGCGCTTGCTGGAAACTCATGGCGGTGTTCCTTGGAAGAGTGTGCGGTTCAGAGAACGGTGTGGACCTTGGCGTAAGGCGTCGTGCCCGCGGCCAGCAGGGTGAGCGTGAGCCCGTCGCCGTTGCTGCCGACGGCCACGACCTTGTCGCGCATCAATGCGGTGGAGGTGACCGCGGCGCTGCCGCTGGTCGCGACCACCTTGAACTGCAGCGTCGTGTTGGCCGGATACGCCGAGGCATCGAGCGTGAAGCCGTGCTGGCCCGCATCGAGCGCGCCGAGTTGCACCGTGTCGATGACCTGGCCGGCGGGCGTCAGCACCTGCACCTTCACGTCGGTGGCCGCGCCGTCGAGCTCGACCGCGCCGACCGCCGTGCTCCCGTCGATGGCGAGCTGGTTGCCCTCGGCCAGCACGTTGCGCCCGACCATGCCGCTGGCCTGCATCATCTGCGTGGCGGATGCCTGCGCGGCCATCGCCTTCATCGTGTCGTTGAGCTGCTGGATGCCGCTGACCGTGTTGATCTGCGCGATCTGCGTGGTCATCTGCGCGTTGTCCATCGGGTTCATCGGGTCCTGGTTGTTGAGCTGCGCGACGAGCAGCTTCAGGAACCGGTCTTGCGCGTCGGCCGCGCCGGTCGTCGCGACCGTGCCCGCAGCGGGATCGGCGCTCGACGTGATGTTGTAGGACTTGGTGGTGCCGGCGAGGCCGGCGAGGCCGGCGGTGGCGCTGGTGGCGGTCATGGCGTGCGGCTCGCGTTCATTGGCCGATCTGCAGCGTCTTCAGCAGCAGGTTCTTGGCCGTGTTCATCACTTCGATGTTGTTCTGGTACGAACGCGAGGCCGAGATCATGTTGACCATCTCTTCCACCGGGTTCACGTTGGAGTGCGTGACGTAGCCTTCGGCATCGGCGGCCGGGTTGGCGGGCTCGTGCACGCGGCGGCCCGCCGTCGGGTTCTCGGTGACGGCATCCACGCGCACGCCGGCATCGCCGGCGCTGCCATACGGGACAGTCTGGAACACCACCTGCCGCGCCTTGTAGGCCTGGCCGTCGGGGCCGGCCACCGCGTCGACGTTGGCCAGGTTGCTGGCCACCACGTTGAGCCGCTGCGACTGCGCGCTGACCGCGCTGCCGGAGATGCCGAAGATCGAGAACATCGACATGGCTTACTGCCCCTGGATGGCCGACAGCATGGTCTTGCTCTCGGCATTGATGAAGCGCAGCGTGGCCTCGTAGCGCACCGCGTTGTCGGCGAAGGCGGCGCGCTCGCGATCGAGGTCCACGCTGTTGCCGTCGAGCGAAGGCTGCGATTGCACGACGTAGCCGTTGTCGCCGTCCTTGATGCCCGCGCTGCCCCTGGCGTTCGTGCCGCTGGTCGCATCGCGCAAGGCATCGGCAAAGTTGAAATCGCGCGCGGCATAGCCGGGCGTGTCGGCGTTGGCGATGTTGCCCGCGATCAGGCGCTGGCGGTCGGCGCGCAGCAGCAGGGCCTTCGATTGGAAGTCCAGAGCGCTTGTCAGTTTGTCCAGCATCGGTAGGCGCCTTGCAGTGTGGCAACGGGAGTGGTTGGCCGTTTCGGGCCGTGTGGAAATTGTGAAAGCCGGGGCCTCGCCGGAAGCGCCGAGTAAAGGGGGGATTCGCGCCCTGTTCGGCGGATTGCCATGAGGCGTGTTGCATAAAGTTCCAGTCGCGGCAATGGGGCCGCGGCTTTCTCTTTCTTCGCGAAGGCGCTGCACGATGTCGTACTTTCAGATTCGCCGTTCGGCCGCTGCCGTTTTCGTGGTGGCCGCTGTCGCTGCGTTGTGCGCGCCCGCGCAAGCGCAGGTACTGCAGCAGGCGCCGTCGCAAGGCGCGGAGGTCGCCCCCGAATTCATCGCGGCCACGCAGCAATGGCTCGACGACGCGGTGGCCCGGGCGCAGTCCGTATCGACCAGCGCGCTGCGCATGGAAGTGAGCATTGGCTCGCTCGACAGCCGCTTGCGGCTTGCGCCGTGCTCGCATGTGGAGCCCTACATTCCTGTCGGCATGCGCCTGTGGGGCAAGACCCGACTCGGCCTGCGCTGCACCGACGGCGGTGGACGCTGGAACGTGTTCTTGCCGGTGACGATCAAGGCTTTCGGCCCGGCCTGGGTGCTGCGCGACAACGTGATCGCGGGCACGGTGCTCACGGCTGCCGATGCGGTCGAGGCCGAAGCCGACTGGGCCGCGGAGCCGTCGCCCGTGGTGGCCGACGCGGCGCAGTGGTTAGGCCAGACGGCATCGCGCTCGCTCGTGGCCGGTCAGGCGCTGAGGCAATCGATGGTGAAGCCGGCGCAGGTGTTCGCGGCCGGCGCGCAGGTGCGTGTGGTGGCGCAAGGGCCCGGCTTCGAGGTCGCGTCGGACGCTCAGGCCATGACGCCCGGCGTGGTCGGCCAGCCGGTGCGCCTGCGCATGGAAAATGGCCGCATCACCACGGGCGTGGTGCAGGACATGCGAACCGTCAAGCTTTCGATGTAATCCGTCGACCGAAAAGAAAAGGGCTCAAGTTCCTGGCGGACATGCCGAAATCACAGGGACGATGCCTCCGTTGCAGGGGCGCTGGAGTGAACCATGAAGATCAATGCGTTGAACGATGCCGCCCTGGCAGCCGCCGCGCTCGCCTCCGGCAGGTCCGAGCGCGGCACGGCGCCGGCCGCCGGCACGGGTGCAGCCGACGCGGCGGGCGCTGGCGGCACGCCGGTGACTGTCTCCGCGGCGGCACGTGCGCTCGACCTGGCGTCGGCCGGCAGCGGCATCGACGAGGCCAAGGTCGCTGCCGTCAAGGCCGCGATCGCGAACGGCACCTTCAAGGTGAACGCCGGCGCCATTGCCGACAAGATGTTGTCGAACGCTCAGGAAGTCCTGAGCCGAGTGAGGAGCTGACACACATGCCCGATACCCGAAACTCCACCGAGTCGTTGTTGGTTGAAGTCGAACGGCAGCTTGATGCGGTGGATGCCGGGCTGCTGGCCAGCGACCCCGCCGGACTGCCTGGGTCGTGCACCGATCTTCGCGATGTGGCCGTCACGTTTGCTCGGGTGCTGGAAGCGGCGCTGTCTGCCGAGGTGTTCGACCAGGCGTTTCGGCGCCGGATCGATGCGGTCGCGCAGCGGTTGGCGACGCAGCGGCAGAGCATTGCGCGCCGCAACGTCGTGGTCGAGCGCGCGCTGGCCTCGATCTTTCGGCCGCAGGGGGATTCGACTTACGTGAAGCCGGGTGGGCGGGCTGCGTTTGCAGCCCACTGAACCGCCTTACTTGGGCGGGGCCGAACCAGGCGGAAAGTTGGCAAACATCTTGTCGAGCGAGGCTTGCAGGAGCGCAGGCACCTTGTCGCTGTTGCTGGGCAACGTGCCACTTGCACTTCCATGCCAGACGGCCCGCTTGCTCTTCGCATCGAACATGTCGACGACCAGCGTCCCGACTTCATAGGTATACGAGGTCGTCGTCGCCACGCCGGGCCCGAATCCGCCCCAGCCGTAGCCATAGCCCGCTGCGCTGTAGTAGGTGGTGTAGTCGCGTTTCTCCTGCGTCGCCACTTGCGCTCCGACCTGAACGTCGCCGTCGGTCGCAAGCTTCCAGCCCTTTGATTGCAACTTGGCGTCGATGCCGTCGACGATGCGTTGCTGGTTGAGTGGATCGCCGCCCGTCGGCTTGCCGATCCAGGTATAGGTGCGATAGCTTGCGAATCGCGCAGCCGGATCGAAATCCGTCTTGACGGTCGGCGTGCTGCTGCAAGCCGCCAACAGGCTGGCGATAGCCAGGATGCTGAACCGATGAACCATGGAAACTCCTTGATGTACCGAAGGAACTGGCGCCACGGCTTTGGCTGAAGAAGCCAGGACCGTGGCATGGCATCGCCAATCCTTTGGGTTGATGGGGGACTGGCTGGCGACACGCCTTCCGGGCGAAGGTGGTTTGGCTGGCTGGCGAATTCTAAGGTTGAGCCCAAGTGATCCGGGCCTCGATCCGCGGGTGATGCATGTCACCGATGGCGCGACAGCGTGCGCTGTTTCATCATTTCGCGTAGCCCTTCGCGCGCCTCGATGCAAATTCCACCAGTACGGTCGGTCACAGACCGAAATGATGCATCTCATGAGGTTCCCATTCAATGGATGTTTTGTTGAACGGTCAGAACAACTTGGCTCGCCGCAATCAAAAGCTTGCATTGAGATTGAATCCAGCCGTGACCCTGGCCGTGCGATAGCCCTCGGGTTTGGAGATCGGTGCACCGACGAAGAAGTCGTAACTCAGCCTGGTCCACTGGCCCCGCACGCCGACGACGGCACCTGCCAGGTGGCGGCCGAGCAAGTCCGCTGCCGCACGCCCGCCGATCTGGCCGTAGTCCGCGCCGACATACAGTTCCGCGCCGCTTGTCCCCATGGCCCAGCCCAGGTCGTTGCGGATCAGCATGCCGCTGTCTCCCAGCAGGCTGGTCTCGCCGTCGAAGCCCCTCACGGTGTAGCGCCCGCCGATGGCAAATCGATCCTGCGGCGTGAGCGGCGTGTAGTTCCACTGGCCGCGGAACAGTCCCGAGTACCTCAAGCGCTGCGCGCCGCCGCCGAAGTCGAGCTTGAACGGCGCATTCAGGCTCACCTCCAGCGTCGCGAGTTTCATGCGCGAGGTGCCTTCGCCGAACGACTCTTCGGGGGCTGCAATGGCGCCGAAGGCACCGGTCCCGTGCCGGTACGCCAGCGTGCCCTCCAGCGTGGCCGCCTCGCCCCACAGGCCGAAGAACTCCTTGTCGCTCAGGCTGGCCTCCCAGCCGCCCACGACCCGGTGCTGCACACCGACCTCGGTGTCATCGATGAAGTTGCGCGATTCGCGCCGCAATGCCTTGAGCGTCGCGGTGGTCTTGCGGTTCTGGTCGCGGTAGAGCAGTCGCGACAGCCTGACTTCGGCGTTGTTGGTCTTGCCCGCGTAGATGTAGTCCTGGTTCAGGCCGGCCACGCTCTGGTGGTATTGACTATTTGAGCCGGTGAAGCCGAGCAGCCAGTCGCCATGGGGCAATGAGTAATGGAGGGTCTGTGCCTCCGTGCCCTTGCCGGGGTCGGAGAAGAGGTGGTTGCCGATGCTGTGGCTGGCGTTGACGTAGAACAGGTCGTTGAGGCCCAGCGGGTTGTCCACGGAGAGCGTGGCACCTGCCTGGTAGCGGCCGGTGGCCTCGGTGCCGCTGTCGTCCAGTGAGAGGGTTGCGCGCAGCTTGCGGTTCTGGACGTACTGGACCACGAGGTCGCTGTCGCCGGGGCGGGCATCGGGTGCGGTGGAAGGCTCGATTTGGATGTCGGCTTCGGCGGTGGGCACGCGCTTGAGGTTCTCCAGGCCCTGCTCGATGTCGCGCAGGTTCAGCAGGGCGCCGGGCGCGGAGGGAATGGCGCCGCGCAAGAGGGCCGAGCTGCCGAGCAGTGGGACTGTCGAATCCGGCGTCATGCGGATCGCGGCGATGCGACCAGGCACCAGGGTCAAGGTCAGCGTGCCGCTCGAGAGGTCCTGCGGCGCGGCGAGGGCGCGGGTGGTGACCCAGCCTCGGGCGATCAGGGCCGCTTGTGCACGCGCAAGGACGACGTTGACGCCGGCCGTACCCAGGCAGCGGCCGATGGGTGCGTCGGTGCCCTCAGGGCCCGCGAGGACCGAAGGATCGGCGACCGCCCATTGGAAGGCCTCGGACTGATCACCGACCAGCTTCACGCGGTCGATGCGAAAGCACGGGGACTCCGAATCGGGGATGCGCGCAGCCGGTGCCTCAGGTGCGGCCTGCAGGCGTTCGTCGACAGCCCGTTCGTTCTGCTCGCGCAGGGCACGTTCGCGTTCTTGCTGGCGCTGTTGCTCGACGAAGGGCTGGGGGGTGGTGGGCGATTGCTGCGCGAATGCGAACAGCGGGCTGGCCAGTAGCGCCGCAGCGAGCAGGTTGGGTTTCAATTGGGACTCCCTCTCTCTTTTCTTTTTTTTTGGCCGGACTTCAATCGTCCCGGCCATTTGCGCTCATCGACGCGACGGTGCCGGGCAACCTGCAATGACTTGTGCCGAAACGGGAACCGGGGCATCCGGATTGGTGGCATCCATCACCACCAGGCGGCAGGCGGGCTTGTCGCCCCACGCGAAATCGACCGTGTAGCCATGTCCCGCCTCCGGCGTGAACCGGGCTGTTACCGGGCCGCAGTTGCCGGAGCGATAGCCCGAGTCCTTGCCATCCGCCCATGAGCCATAGCCGCGCACCTGGATCGGCTCGCTCGGCTTGGCTTCATGGACGAGATAGGGGTTGCTGCGGCGGCCACGTTGCGTCGCGTTGGCGATCCACGGGTACACGAGGCCGCGTCCGGCGTAGGCGACGTCGCCCAATGACGTAAACGCCTGGCAGTTCTGCGCAGAGGTGCTGACGGAGAAGTGCGCCGGGTATCCCGTGCCCGCGGCGCGCACGACGATCCTGGCGGTACCGGGCTCGATTTCGCGCAGGTCGTAGTAGCCGTTGTTGGTGCGGATGTCCTCGCGTGCGGCGTCGGGGTTGATTTCGCTGTAGGTACATGCGCAGAGCATGGCGCCGGCAACAGCGGCGAGGAGAATCCCTGCGGATTTCATTCTTGGCATGGGTCCGTGTCGACTTGAAATCAGCGCTTCAATTCGACCGCGCGCACTGCGGAGGGCGGCCCCGAAAAACCGCTCACCTTGCCATCGGCGCCGAAATTCACGTCGACCGGCTCGTCATCCTGTGCCGTCCAGTACCGCCAGGAGTTGGCGTTCAAGTCCTTGGTGTCATTGCGCGACGGATAGCTCAGCGACATCAGCACCTGGGGGCGGCTCATGCCGACCACGACCTTCGCTGCATACACGGCACTCTGCACCTCGGGGCTCCATGTCGCGAGTTGCAGCCTGGGGTCCGCGGGTACGACGATCTGGCGCGCCCAGCGCAATCCGTCTTCCTTGCTGCGCGCCGTGTCGTCGTACATCGAGACGTAGGTTGCGCCGATCGTTCCGTAGAAGTACTTGTCACGCTTGATGGTGTCGAGCGTGGCGGACTCGCCGGCGGGCAAGATGGGCCCGCCCAGCACATTGCTGCTGGAGACCCAGCCGTAGTCGTAGCGCAAGTTGCAACAGGTGTAGCCGCTGACAGGCTGCTCCAGGCGCATGGCGCAAGCGGACAGGAGGAATGGGAATGCAACAAGCAATGCGGAGGCAACCGCGGCGCGACGAAAGGAGGGGAGGTGTGACAGCTTCATGTTTTTTTGAATTGAAAGAAAAGTCCGTGGTCGCGTGCTTATTCACCCGCCGGCGGGGGCGACCAATTGGCGACGGGTTTTGGGTTGAGATAATGTGATTCCGATGAACTCCTATCAATCGCGCACCCAGCGCGGCATCTGCTGGGTCAGATCATCTGTACTACCGTCCACGACATAAGCGTCTTCGCAGACGGGCCACTCCTTCGGACAGGCACGCACACCCAGCCCTGGCGTGCCATCAGCCAACGACAGCGATACAACGGCTCTGAAGCTGCCACTCGAACCACAAGGGGTCTGCAGTTGAAATCTGAGCGAGCCTCCGCGTGTGTGCCGTCGGGCAGGGTGACGGTCTGCTCGACCAGCCAGACGATGTCGCTGGTGAGCTGGGCCGCCGTCGTCGGTCGTCGTGTGGACGGTGTTTCGGATGCCGCAGCCGATGGCGCCTTTCGTCTCGCGCCTCCTGGTTCTCGCTGGTGCGCCGGCGGTTACCAGAGCCATAAGAAGCCACGTTCCTCGTCCCGAATGGCGCGCACTTCTTCGTATTGAAAGGACAAGACGAACAGCATGTTCGTGCGCTCGGACAACGCCGTCAGAAATGCTTTGATGGTGGCCACGGCCTCGTCGTACACGTAGATGCGAAAGACGAGATGGCCGGTGACTATGAAGTCGCACCCGTGATTGCCCTCCGCGCGAATCATGCCGTCTTTTGGAGCAGCACCCCACGAAGCACCCCACGAAGTACCGACGGTCAATTCGCCATGGCCCAAGACGGCACGCAACCAAAATTCACCACGCTCTTCTACGTCGCTCAGACCGATTTCGCTAAGGATCAGCTTTAGCACGCGCCAACCCTCAACACTGCCGTTCATTTCCAGATGCATTTCCATGCCATGCTTACAACCCCGCATTCAAGTTTAATTTGCCGCCCTTGATGAGGACAAAATTGCGCAAGCCCGGCACCGGATTGCGTTGCACGTATTGGGCTACTTCTGATGCGTTCAACGGGGAGTCGGCAAGATTGACGCCAATGTTTTTGGCTCGGAAAGTCTTCAAAGACGGATCTGCCTTAAGAGTGTCAGCATCCCAAATGCTCTGCACATCTCCCGATTTCGGAGAATACACATCGGCCAATTCCCCGTTGATCGTCAAGTCAGGTTGCTTTATTTTTGTAGACCCCTGATTGTTCGGAAGCTGCTCCACGTTCCAAAATCCATCGGCCCGCGCCTTATGAAGTCTCGGCTATCGGGGCTCTTGCCAGAACCACTCGAAGCCGCGCTCCTTGTCCCGGATTGCATATACCCCTTCGTATTGAAAGGACAAGACGAACAGCATATTCGTGCGCTCAGTCAACGCCGTCAGAAATGCTTTGATGGTGGCTACGGCCTCGTCGTACATGGAGTTATTGATGCGGAAGGACATCTCGCCTTCGACGAGAAAGCTACAGCCGTGCGCTCCCTCTGCAATGATCTCTCTCGTTCTGCGCGGCAAGCCCCACTCGGCTTCCGCAAATACTTCGCCGTCGCCCAACGTTCCCCATAAGGAGTTATGGCGATGCGCCTCAAGGTGAGGCATGCCAGATTCATAGAGGATTTTCTTTGCCGTTTCCCAGTCTGCCTGCTTCCCATTGATTTCGAGGTACATGTCAAGCGCCATCTTTACCACCCCGCATTCAAGTTTGTTACCTTGCGTGATGAGGACCAAGTCGTGCGCATGGTGAGTCTGGCGTCATGTTGCTCAAGGTTCCACAGCCGACGGTATTGATGACTGGTAACGACTCCGTAGCTACATTTTTCCATTTTCATCGAAATAGGTTGACGATAGATGCAATTAAGCGCTAGCCAAGGCGATCAACCTTATTTCCATTGGAATCAAAAAGGCACTTTCATTTTTAATTCGGCTTAATTCGCGGCCGATTAATGACATTCAATAAATTCTCCAACTCTATGCCATATTCGTTTGACTCAAAATTTGGCAAAACCCCCTCCATCATAAATTCGGAATTGATGAGTCCACAAATAATTTCAGTTCCGTTGATGTCAAGTTGATTGCTTTCAATTTTTTCAAATGCAACGCTACTTTTCCCATGATCATTGACGCGCAATTTTTCGAGTATTTCTTTTTGTCGATTTCTAGACGAACGCTTCAAGCGTAGCTTTAGCGCAGCGACTGGCCGCACTTAGCCAAACAGCCAGTTATGTTAAAGCGCCCATCGGGCGATCTACCCCGCAGCCATTGCCAGGCCGGGGCGGGCTCGATGCCCGACTCGGACTGTCTTCTCAGCTCTGCGCGGGACGCGCCTGGCAATCGACTGCCATCTTCAGACCAGGCTCTCAGGAACAAAAGAGTTGAGCAAACCATTACCCCCATCAACGTGAATTCTTCCGCATGAAGGACAACGATATACCGTAGTTCTTACTTCATCAACAAGCCCATAAAAAGCATCACTGTCTAAATGCTCGGGCTCATCTAGTTTGTCAGCAATTTGTTCAATGCGTGACTCTGGAACAAGTGCAAATTCAAAGCTAGGGGCACCGTTAGAAAGATTCATCACGTAGCCGCAGCGACAAGCGAATTTAGACATTGCTTAGCCTCCCGTTGGGCGATTGAAACACACAATTGATCCATCCGGTTTTTAGAAAAAGAGGGTTTGAATATTCTGGGCGGTAGGCTTGCCCCAAGTCCTTGCCGCTACTGTGGCCATGTCCGCGTCTGCGATGCTGGTTTGCACAAGGACGGCAATTGCTTGAGTATTTTTCCCCTCAATGGCCCGTGTTATGGAAGTGGGATTTGTGCTAGTGGGCGTGTAGACATCCACTTGTCCAACACCCTTCACCGTCAGGTCGGCTGGATGACGACACTGCCGCCCTTGATGGAGACGTCCTTGCCCGCATCGACCTGCACGCCCTGCAGCAAGACGCTGTTGCCGCCTTGCAGGAGGATGCCGCCGTTGCTGCTGGTGATGGTGCTGGGCGATGCGATGTCGGACTGGATTCCGATGCCGGTGCCGCTGCTGTTGCCCTCGCCGAAGAGGATGGGGAGGCCGGTGGTGAGCATGCCGCCCAGGGCGGCGCCAGCGTTGATGCCTTTCTTGGTCTTGTCGACGTCGATGCGCATGCCGCTGGAGCTGCGGCCTTCCACGGTTCTGCGAGGTCACCGATTTGACACAAGTGTTTGGAGATATTTGGACCGCCCAGTGTCTAAATCAGCGCCAACTAGCTGCCCTAATCTCAACAACTCTTGATATTCATGTTCACTCAATGCCACATTCTCTTCGCAGAGATAATCACATAGCGTCTCGAGTGCCAAACAGTTTTCCCCATGGTCAATATACTCCGTTGCAAAATCTACAAGATAAGTGTTGAGCTTTCCCTTAAAAAGTGAAGCCAGATTACGGAGTTCTATTTCGAGTGACATGTTGATTACTTCTTTATTGGATTTAAGTTGATAACGGCAGGCACTGAGTCCGGGAATGCTGTGACCGTTCGGCCTGTGGCTGGCTCAAAAACCACACGCATTGACACCCCATCACGCGTTTCCCATGCAACCCATCTTGCGGGTTTGCCAGCATTTGTCGTCAAACCGCCAGTCCCGGTTTGCGCATACCACTGTGTGGTGGGTGAGGTAACCACGTCCCCCACGTTGTGCAATATCTGGCCCTCTGTCCAACTCTGCGGATAGGTGGTCTTCCCGGGCTGGCCTGGATACATATGCCCTCCGTTTCCTGGGCCATCACCGAAAAGAATATGTTGACGGTCTGCGGGAGAAAGTATGTTCACATACTCGTCGGCAGCCATCCCTCCGTTGACGCTCCCTTTGGGAGCTTCCCCCTTTGTTCCAAGGCTGATACCCGCAACACCGGCCATCTGCAATGACCCCGTGATGGCAGCCCCCACAAGATCACGGATGCTCGCCGTCTCCTGCTGCGCGCCCAGCACGTTGTACAGCCGCGTCATGTCATCGAGTTGCCGGCTCAGCAGATCGCTGACAAGCGCATTCTTCTCGGCCGTGTCTGCGTATGCAGAGGCCGTTATGACGTTTGTCAGGCTCATGTTCGCGCTGTTGGCCAGCGCCATGCATTGACTGAGGTCGCCCCCGCTACTGCATGCACTCTCGATACGCTGGGCTTGCTTGTCGGCGTCGCGGACCATCTCGTCTCGCAATTGGGCGATATCGCAACTGCCGCTTGCGCCTCCTGAACAACCTCGCAAGTCGCTCATCAGTTTGGCCGAGCCACGCAGGCTGAGGGCGTTGTTCGCCGCCGCATTGGCACCGGCGGCAGCGGCAATGTTGATGTCCGCAGCATCCAATCCAGCAAGCGCACCTGCAAGGCCTGCGAACATCTGAGCCATTTCGACTGCACCGGGCTTGATGTTGCCGAACTCGTCGCGGCCATAGGCGTTGCCGCTGATTTCCCCCACCACGGCGCCAATCGCACCGGCGCCGCATCCGGACGAACTGTCAGCCCTGCCCGCGCCTACAGCGCAGCCTGCTATCGCGTGGGCGAGTTTGCTCGTGAGGTCGTCCAGCGTGCCGGTGGCCGTGAGGTTGCCAATCGCATTGGCGCTCTGAGCCGCAACGGTGTCCAGGATCGCCCCCTTCAGCCCGCTCTTCAGGCTGTCCTCCAGGCTGCCTCCATTGATCGCCGTGTCGATCAGCGCCCTGGCCGCACCCGCCTGGAGGTTCTGCCCCAACTGCGTGAGGAATTCCTGCGCGCCCGCGCCCGCAGTCGGCAGGCCGGTCGGGTTCATGTTCAGCCCGCCGAGCACACCACCGGTGACGATCGCGGTGAGCAGGCTCTTGACGCTGTCGCTCGAACCCAGGTCGTGCAGGGTCTTGCCCACGTCGCCCTGGTTGTTGATGAGGGCCACGGCCGCCTGGCTTGCCAGCGCAGTGAGGCCCGCCGTCACGGCGCCGCTCACCGCA
>NZ_JBBKZV010000032.1:0-72850 GCF_037889915.1 Variovorax humicola
TCTCAACAGCCGCATCGACGAGCTTCTGCCTCACAACTGGCGACCGGCCTGATCCAGGCGTCCACACACGCCTCACGTCCGCCTTCAAGGTGGGACGGCGAGCCGCTTACTCCGCGCCGCCTCGCGGCCAATTTGATGCGGCAAGTCTGGCAGCGTGCGCGGGGCCCTTTGCGCTTCGGTGGTTCATGCGTTTGCTCATTGGCCTCAACCCCAACCTCGTCCACAAGTGGCGCCGCACGGGCCCTGCTAACTCTGAGCCCGTGCGGGCGCGGCCCATGCGGATATCGATTCTTAACTATACAGAGGAAGCGGTCGCATAGAAGTGCTCCTGACAGCGCACCTCGAAGTGATCCACCACCGGAAGCGCTGACGGTAATCTTAATTTGAGGCGCAACTGTGAGTCCTTCACCCCATTCCCGCAGCCGGGATATGTACAGGATTTTCTCTGAGCCAGAACGCAATATCTTGCGGTTAAACCCAAATAGGAATTCTCGTTGTCGAAGTGATTGAGATCTTCCATATCGAGATCCCCGTACAACCAGTTTTGAGCCACCGACGGTTGGAGAGCGCTGAGCCAGGACGATTTTCCAACATTGCAATCGTTGCACAGCAATTGCCAATTAGTTCCTTTCGCGATGTCTCCAAGAAGTCTAAATGGAATTCGGTGATCGAGATGCTCTTCTGCGTCCTTCAATGGGACGCCGCATAGGGAACATCTTTCTGCTTGCCTTTGTCGCAAGGCTTTGTACATGCTCATGCGAGTCATACGCAAATCCGCAATTCCCATCTTGCGTCTAACGGGTCTTTGCCCGCTTGTGAAATACAGTTGATCCGCTATTTCTTTTAGCACCGTCACGAGCAAATGATCATCGGACTTAATTCCCAGTTCCCGCAGATGCTCAACGATCAATGGCTTCACCAAGGTATCTCGACTTAATCTATGCACTGCCCGGCTTGGCATCAAGCCAAATATAAGCGGAACGATCCGAATGCGATCTGCCTCGGAGAAAAAATCAGTAACCGTCTCCCCCGGAATGGCTCCGTGATAGATGAAGATGCGCTTAAAGAGCTCAATCCTCTCGATATCAGTTAGTCTTGCCGGTGATGAGACTGGATTTGTCATACTGATAATTTCCCTTTTTTTCGAGGAAAGTCTTAAGCGCAGTCTGGATAGCAGCACGACCGGCTCCAGTATTAAGACTTTTCATCTTCCAGGTACGCTGGAAGAATTCGACTGGAATTAGCGAAGCAACCTTCTCAGCCCTCTTACGAATTTTTGCGCGAAGTTGCTCAAGTGGAGTTTCTTTGCTCTGTGAATCTGGAATAAAAAACTCCTCATCCTGTTGCGTCAGATTGAAGAGGAAGACATTTTGCAATTCCAACAGAGTTGCCGCCAACATAAGGTTCGAAGCGCCCACCTTCCACGGCTTGAATTCTGGCGGCGCCTCTTTCTCGTAGTAGCCGCGAATGGCATCCCAAAAATCGATGAAAAATATGCCCCAATCACCGTCTACCCACCGGTGTTGTCGCTCCCGTTTCACGATGCTCGCTTTCCCGGTGATGTCAGGATACAAATTCGCGACGATCTGCTTAATTGCACTGTGTTTGCCGTTGTGCCAAGCCTTTGCAATCTTGACCATGGTCTTATAGCCAATCTTGGTTTCTTCGTTTCCTTGACTAGCCATTGAGACCAGTTGATAGAACGGACTGGTCCCGTCGAAGTTCACGACTCGCATCAGCTCATACTCAACGACCTTGACTTTTGCCTGAGTAAGTCGTGCTTTTAAGTCTTCCAGTTCATCGCCAGTGAGCGACAGAGCAGCATTTTGCGTGATGAATTGATCAGGGATTCCTTGGGCTGTGTAGTTGACGACCGTGAACTGAAAAACTTGTTCGGGCCAACTGCAGTCATAGATTGCGATTACGGCAAAAGGAATGTTTCGCTCGCATCTAGTTGCACCCTTCAGTCGATGCTGCCCGTCAATTACTGTGCAGGGCTTAGCGAGATCAAATAGGTCAGTTTTATTTGCCTCGCACCAGGTGCTATCTTCGAGTTTGTTGGCGAGTTCCATGAGCAGGGAGCGGCCGAGTTCGATCTCACCATCGTCGCCGACTGGATCGTCGTCCTCCCCATCGGAGTCCGAATCGTCTTCCTCATCGTCAGAATCGTCGTCTGCCCCACTGGTCTCACTGAGCCGGAGGCTGATCTGTGCCTTGATACTCTGAACCGCATCCGCAAGTGAATTCGGCTCTGGATCGAAGGAAATCGTTAATTTGCAAGGACGCGTTGGCAAATCATTGTGGCCATCTAGGAACTGCAAGCGCACGCGCCGGTCAGTCTCGCTGCTCACTCGATGGATGCCAACAATCAGCGCAGTGGGTGACTGATTGACCGGATCTTTGAAGTACTCCTGGGCACGGTCGACACGAGCGGCGTCATCCGGCCTTTGAAAGCCGACCAGCCCTTTCTCCGATCTGCGGGGAATCCCCGCCCAAGTGGAGACCTCCTCAGCGGTCGCAACGAAGCTGATCAACCACGGGGCGCCAGGATCTTGTGCCTGCCGATAGGCGGTTCCAAAGTAGTCTCGTTCCAAAATATTGCTCCAGTGAATATGTGAAATTCTTGAACGTCGCGTGATGGCAGACATCATGCCAAGAGCCTTAAGCGCTTAGAGCCTGAGACCGCGCATCCAGCATGCACGGATGCTTGAGAGGCCAACCCTCGCGCGCGAAGAATACAACGTCGCTCGAAGGTTGCAGCACGGCCAGATTGGACCGCGCCTCCGCCCCGACTAGATAACGCCGTTCGAATCAATCGCGAAAAGTCCGGCGGTCCACATCGTCAAGTGGCGATCGCATTGGGCTCTCTTGCTAGCGTCTACAGGGAGTCCGACTGGAGTCAAGGCTTCTTAAGCCTTCGAGATTGTCGAGTGCTGCTAGCGGGCGGCGGTCTGCGCCGAAAGTGCCCCCCAATTCCGTAGAAGTTGCCCCCAGCAATGCCCCCTAATGCCCCCGGATTGATGCACACTTCTGCGCACGCACTCGCATGGCCGACAAGGCATTTCAGAGGGAAAACGAAAAAGGCCGGAAGCATACGCACGCTTCCAGCCTTTGAATTTGGTCCCGCCGCCAGGAATCGAACCTGGATCTCAGCCTTCGGAGGGCCGAATTCTATCCGTTGAAATACAGCGAGAGAGGGTTTGCGCCGGCATCGAACCGGAGCCTCGCATTATCGCCTATTGCGCGGCATTGCTGGCGACATCAGGGGCT
Source organism: Variovorax humicola (assembly GCF_037889915.1). Taxonomy (NCBI): domain Bacteria; kingdom Pseudomonadati; phylum Pseudomonadota; class Betaproteobacteria; order Burkholderiales; family Comamonadaceae; genus Variovorax; species Variovorax humicola. The sequence continues at coordinate 3,271 of NZ_JBBKZV010000032.1, forward strand.
TTTGCCTCCATCTCCGGTCGCGAACCCGTCCGATCGAATCCAAGGCCGGCCAGGTACACGTTGAACGCACGTCGCCCCGTCGGCGCCAGCGCGAACGCTTCCGGATCCAGCAGCCAGTTCTGAATCAACCCGCTGACCAGCGCATGCAGCCCCTGCGCGGCCATCGGCGCGGGCATGGCGAGCTTGACCTTGGCACGGCGCGCGGCCTGGCGCAGTGCCTTCTCGAAATCGATCACGCAGGCGTCGCGGCTTTCCAGGTGACGGCGCTGCAGAGACGCGGTCTCGCCCGCGTACTCGACCTTGTGCGTGGCCACCTCGAACACGCGGCGCACCTGCGGGTCGGTCGTGACCTGGCGCAACGCGCTGACCATCGCCTTTTCGATCACATCGAGAGGGTCGTGCGCGGGATGGTCGCTCGCATGTCGTGCGGCTTCGAGCGGCAAGGTGACGCGCTCCATCATCGCGTGGAACAAATCCGCCTTGTCCTTGAAATGCCAATAGACAGCGCCGCGCGTAGCACCTGCCTGCTCGGCGATCTGCTGCAGCGAGGTGTTCGACACCCCTTGCGACTGGAACAGCAACTCGGCCGCATCGAGCAGGCGATGGCGGGTGGCGAGTGCTTCTTCCTTGGTACGGCGCGCCAATGCGGTCTGCTCCTGGGTTGTGTAGATTCCGGAGTGGCCGGGCGCGCAGACTATACATTCACCGACGTATGTAAACTAGCGGACTTGCCCTCGGGACGCCGCATTGCCATGGTTCTTGCTTCGCAGGTTGCGCCCCACTCCCGTCTCTCTTCGCTCCCACTGGAAGGAATCGCATGCCTGCATCGCATGTCACTCAACGTGTGTCGTTTTCGGTGCGTTCCGTCGTTGCCGCTGCTGCCGTCGTGGCGCTGATGACCTTGGCCGCCTGCGGCAAGAGCGAGGCGCCGGCCGCGGGCGGCGCGGCGGCAGGCGGTGGCGCGGGCGGTGGCGGCAAGCCGCCGGCACCCGAGGTGGGCGTGGTGATCGCAACGCCGGGCGAAGTCGGCCTGGTGACCGAACTGCCGGGCCGGCTCGAGGCTTCTCGTGTGGCGCAGGTGCGGGCCCGCGCCGCCGGCATCCTGCAGGAGCGGCTGTTCCGCGAAGGCAGCGACGTAAAGGCCGGCCAGCCGCTGTTCAAGATCGACCCGTCCCCGTACGCCGCCGCCGCGCAGAGCGCCGCCGCCGCGCTGGCCCGCGCCGAGGCCAATGCGGCGCAGGCCAAGGCGCTGGCCGAGCGCTACAAGCCGCTGGTCGAGGCCAACGCGGTGAGCAAGCAGGAATACGCCACGGCCGTGGCAGCAGCCAAGGCCTCCGAAGCCGACGTGGCCGTCGGTCGCGCGGCGGTGACGACCGCCAACATCAACCTCGGCTATGCCACGGTGACGGCGCCGATCTCCGGGCGCATCGGCCGCGCGCTGGTCACTGAAGGCGCGCTGGTCGGCCAGGGCAACGACGTGACGCAGCTCGCGGTGATCCAGCAGATCAATCCGCTCTACGTGAACTTCACGCAATCCGCCACCGACGTGTTGAAGCTGCGCCGTGCCATGCAGGCCGGCCAGTTCAAGATGGCCGAGGGCGCGGCCGCCGCCAGCGTGCGCGTGGTGCTCGAGGACGGCACCGAATACGCGCAGACCGGCAAGCTGCTGTTCACCGACCTCACGGTCGACGCCACCAGCGGCCAGGTCACGCTGCGCGCCGAGGTGCCCAACCCCAGGGGCGACTTGCTGCCGGGCTTGTATGTGCGCGTGCGCATCGAGCAGGCGAAGGTCAACAACGCGATCACGATTCCGCAGCAGGCCGTGACGCGCACGCAGCAGGGCGACACGGTGTCGGTGGTCGATGCCGAGGGCAAGATCACGAAGCGCACGGTAAAGATCGACACCGCGCAGAACAACCAGTGGGTGGTGCTCGACGGGCTGAAGGCCGGCGAACAGGTGATGGTCGACGGCTTCCAGAAGCTGCAGATGATGCCGCCGGGCACAGCGGTGAAGGCCGTGCCGTGGAAGCCCGCGGCCGCGGCCCCGAGTGCCGCGTCGCCTGCCGCCCCGGCTGCCCCCGCCACTGAATCCGCCGCGTCCACCGGTTCGGCGCCAGCCAACGCGGCAGCCGACGCCAAGCAGTAAGGAGCGCGCCCGCATGGCCAAGTTCTTCATCGAGCGCCCGATCTTCGCGTGGGTGATCGCGCTGTTCATCATCGTGATGGGCAGCGTGGCCATCACGCAATTGCCGATCTCGCAATATCCCCCGGTGGCGCCGCCCGCCATCGTCGTCACCGCCGCCTACCCCGGCGCATCGGCGCAGACGCTCGAAGACAGCGTGCTGGCGGTGATCGAGCGCGAGATGAACGGCTCGCCGGGCCTGATCTACATGGAGTCGGTGGCACAGGCCGATGGCACTGGCACCATCACGATCAGCTTCGAGACCGGCACCAACCCCGACCTCGCGCAGGTGGACGTGCAGAACCGGCTGTCGCGCGCCACGCCGAGGCTGCCGGCGGCCGTGACGCAACAGGGCGTGCGGGTCGACAAGTCGCGCAGCAACTTCCTGCTGTTCACGATCCTGGCTTCGGACAATCCGGCCATCGACACGACGGCGTTGGGCGACTATGCGGCGCGCAACGTGGTGCCCGAACTGCAGCGCCTGCCCGGCATCGGCCAAGCCCAGTTGTTCGGCACCGAGCGCGCCATGCGCATCTGGATCGATCCGACCAAGCTGCAGGGCCTCAACCTGTCGACGGGCGATGTCAACGCGGCCATTCGCGCGCAGAACGCGCAGGTGTCGTCGGGCTCGATCGGCGACCTGCCTAACATCACGGGCCAGAGCATTGCGGCGACAGTGGTGGTCAACGGGCAGCTCTCGTCCGTCGAGCAATTCGGCAACATCGTGCTGCGCGCCAACACCGACGGCTCCGCCGTGCGCCTTCGCGACGTGGCGCGCATCGAACTCGGCGGCCAGGCCTATGCGACCGCGGCGCGCCTGAATGGGCAGCCGGCGGTGGGCATCGGCGTGCAGCTGGCGCCGAGCGGCAACGCGCTGGCCGCCGCCAAGGCAATCCGTAACAAGATGACGGAGCTGTCGAAGTACTTCCCGCAGGGCGTGAAGTGGATCATTCCGTACGACAGCTCGCGCTTCGTCAACATCTCCATCACCGAAGTGGTGAAGACGCTGCTGGAGGCGGTGGCGCTGGTGTTCCTGGTGATGTTCCTGTTCCTGCAGAACTGGCGCTACACGATCATCCCGACCATCGTGGTGCCGATCGCCCTGCTCGGCACCTTCGCCGTGCTGCTCGCGCTGGGCTTCTCGATCAACGTGCTGACCATGTTCGGCATGGTGCTGGTGATCGGCATCGTGGTGGACGACGCGATCGTGGTGGTCGAGAACGTCGAGCGCATCATGAGCGAGGAAGGCCTGCCGCCGCTCGAAGCCACGCGCAAGGCGATGAAGCAGATCTCGGGCGCGATCATCGGCGTGACCGTGGTGCTGATCTCGGTGTTCGTGCCGCTGGCTTTCTTCTCGGGCTCCACCGGCAACATCTACCGCCAGTTCTCGGCGGTGATGGTGGCGTCGATCGCCTTCTCGGCCATGATGGCGCTGTCGCTCACCCCGGCCCTGTGCGCGACGCTCTTGAAGCCGGTCGAGGCCGGGCATCATCACGCGAAGACCGGCTTCTTCGGCTGGTTCAACCGCGGCTTCAGCAGCACGGCCAAAGGCTATGAAAGCCTGGTGGCGCGCATCCTGAAGCGCGCGGCGCGCTACCTCGTCATCTACCTGGCGATCATCGGCGCGGTGGTGTTCGTGTTCCGCAGCCTGCCCACCTCGTTCCTGCCGCAGGAAGACCAGGGCAACATCATCGTCAACGTGCAACTGCCGCCGGGCGCCACGCAGGAACGCACGCTGTCGGTGGTGAAGCAGGTGGAAGACTTCATCCTCAAGCAGCCCGAAGTGCAGAGCATGGTGGGCGTGCTGGGCTTCAGCTTCTCGGGGCAGGGGCAGAACGCCGGCCTGGCTTTCGTGACGCTGAAGGACTGGGACGAGCGCCGCGATCCGGCCCACTCGGCCGAGGCCCTTGCCGGCCGCGCATTCGGCGCGCTGATGAGCGTGCGCGATGCGTTCATCTATCCGCTTTCGCCGCCGCCGATTCCAGAGCTGGGCACCGCAAGCGGCTTCACCTTCCGCCTGCAGGACCGCGGCGGCATGGGCCATGAAGCGCTCATCAACGCACGCAACCAGCTGCTCGGCATGGCCAGCAAGAGCCCGATCCTGACGCAGGTACGCCCCGACGGCCTGGAAGACGCACCGCAACTGCAGATCGACATCGATCGCGACAAGGCGAACGCGCTGGGCGTGACCTTCGATGCGATCAACACCACGTTGTCGACCGCGCTCGGCTCGGCCTACATCAACGACTTTCCGAACCGCGGCCGCCTGCAGCGGGTGGTGGTGCAGGCTGACGCGCCGGCACGGATGCAGCCTGCCGACCTGCTCAAGCTCAACGCGAGCAATACGCAGGGGCAGCCGGTGCCGCTGAGCGCCTTCGCGAGCACGCGCTGGGCCAATGGCGCGCAGCAGACGGTGCGCTACAACGGCTATCCGGCCATTCGCATCTCGGGCTCGGCCGCACAGGGCTACAGCTCGGGCGCGGCGGTGAACGAAATGGAAAAACTGGCCTCGCAGTTGCCGGCCGGCTTCGGCTTCGAATGGACCGGTCAGTCGCGCGAAGAAAAGCTGGCGGGCTCGCAGGCGGTGATCCTCTACGGCTTCTCGATCCTGGCGGTGTTCCTGAGCCTGGCCGCGCTGTACGAGAGCTGGACCATTCCGCTGGCAGTGATCCTGGTGGTGCCGCTCGGCGTGCTCGGGGTGCTGCTGGCGACGCTGCTGCGCTCGTATTCGAACGACGTTTACTTCCAGGTCGGGCTGATCACGATCATCGGCCTGTCGGCGAAGAATGCGATTCTGATCATCGAGTTCGCGAAGGACTTGCAGGCATCCGGACGGGGCATCATCGAATCGGCGCTGGCTGCGGCGCACTTGCGGTTCCGGCCGATCATCATGACCTCGCTGGCCTTCGGCCTTGGCGTGTTGCCGCTGGCGCTGGCATCGGGCGCGGGCTCGGCCAGCCAGCGCGCCATCGGCACGGGCGTGCTCGGCGGCATGCTCACCGGCACCACGCTCGCGGTGATCTTCGTCCCGGTGTTCTTCGTGGTCGTGCGCACGCTGTTCAAGGGCAGCCAGCGCCAGCATGAAGCGGACTTGCGCCACGCGCAGGCGGCGGGCATTCAAGAGGCCCATGACTGAACGCGAGCACACCACCATGTCATCACGCAGCATGAAACTGATCCCCCTCGTGCCCCTCGTGCCCCTCGTGCCCCTCGTGCCCCTCGTGCTGGCGGCGGCGCTGGTCGCGACCGGCTGTTCGCTTGCGCCGACGTACGAGCGCCCGGCCGCACCGGTGCCGAACGTGTTCCCCGGCGATCCTCCGCAGCCCGGTGGCGCGGCCGCATCGACCGTGGCATGGCAGGACTTCTTCACCGACCCGCGACTGGCCAAGCTCATCGACACGGCGCTGGCCAACAACCGCGACCTGCGCATCGCGGTGCAGAACATCGAGCAGGCGCGCGCGCAGTTCCAGGTGCAGCGATCGGCGCTGTTCCCCACCGTGGGCGTGGCAGCCAGCGGTTCGCGCTCGAGCCCCAATCCGTTCCAGACGTTCGGCCTGGGCGGCAGTGTGACGTCGCAGTATTCGGTCAACCTTGGAATCACCGCCTGGGAGATCGATTTCTTCGGCCGCATCACGAGCCTGAAGGACGCGGCGCTGGCCCAATACCTCGCGACGGAAGAGGCACGCAATGCGGTGCAGATCAGCCTGATCGCATCGGTGGCCAACGGCTGGCTGCAATTGCTGGCCGACGAAGAGCAACTGGAGATCACGCGGCAGACGCTGACCACGCGCGAAGATTCGCAACGCCTGACGAAGATGCGCTTTGACAACGGCGTGTCGTCCGAGATCGACATGCAACTGGCCAACTCGCTCGCCGAGAACGCACGCGCGGCACTTGCGGCATTGCAACGGGCACGCCTCCAGGACGAGAACGCGCTGGCCTTGCTGCTCGGCGCGCCGGTGCCGGCCGAATCGATGGCTGGCATCCGCAGCCTCGAAGATGCGCAGCCCATGGCCGACGTGCCGGCCGGTCTGCCGTCCGACCTGCTGGCCGACCGGCCCGACATCCGCGCCGCCGAGCAGCAGTTGATTGCGGCCAATGCCAACATCGGCGCGGCGCGCGCGGCCTTCTTCCCGCGCGTGGCGCTGACCACTTCGGTCGGCACGCAGAGTACGCAGTTCTCCAACCTGTTCGACAGCGGCACCAAGGCATGGGTGTTCGCGCCGCAGATCACCTTGCCGATCTTCGATGCCGGCCGCAACCAGGCCAACCTCGACTCGGCACGTGCCGGTCGCGAAATCGCCGTGGCGCAGTACGAGAAGTCGATCCAGAGTGCCTTCCGCGACGTGGGCGACGCGCTCGCCGGCCGGCAGACGCTCGGCGATGAGGTACGGGCATTGCGCGCAACGACCGAGGCGGAGACCGTGCGGCTGAGGCTCAACACCTTGCGCTGGCGCAACGGCATTGCCAGCTCGCTCGACCTGCTCGACGCGCAGCGCTCGCTGTTCACCGCGCAATTGGCCACGGTGCAGGCGCGGCTGCAGCAATTGCAGAACCAGGTCACGCTGTACAAGGCGCTGGGGGGCGGATGGAAGGCATGAGCCGGGGCATGCAGTGGCCCTCCCTATAATCGCCCGTTGATTTGCAGACCCCCGAGAAGCCCCCGATTTTGAGGACGCCATGAGCGCAGACCCGCATTCCCAGGCCACAGAAGAAGCCCACACCGGCCCGATCAAGAACCCCAGGCAACTCTTGCTGGCGGTTTTCTTCTCGTTCGTCGTCCCGATCGGGATCATCTTTGCGCTGGTTGCCTATGTCGTGTCGGGTACGCAGCCCGCCGGCGCGGCCAAGACTGAACTCGACCTGTACGGCGTCACCAAGGATGCGCGCGACAAGGAAGTGGCCGAGCGCCTGAAGCGCGTCGGCTCCATCGAGATCCGTGACGCCAATCGACCGCTCGCGCAGGGCGAAGTGGTGTTCAAGGGCCAATGCGTGGCTTGCCATGGCACGCCGGGCATCCCGACCGCACCGCACTACGGCGACGCGGCCGCGTGGGGTCCGCGCATCGGCCAGGGCTTCGCGACCCTGCTGGAGCACGCACTCAAGGGCAAGGGCGCCATGCCGGCCCAGGGCGGCGGCGACTTCGAAGACCTCGAAATCGGCCGCGCCGTTGTCTACTTGGCCAATGCAGGCGGTGCCAAGTTCCCGGTGCCGGAACGGCCCGCCGAAGGTGCCGCGCCGGCCAACGGTGCCGCCCCGGCTCCAGCTGCGGCTGCCCCGGCTCCAGCTGCGGCTGCTCCGGCCCCAGCTGCGGCTGCTCCGGCCCCAGCTGCGGCTGCTCCGGCCCCAGCAGCGGCTGCCTCGGCCCCCACAGCGGCCGCCGCGCCGGCCGCTGCTGCTCCTGAAACGGCGCCTGCCGCACCGGCTCCCGCCAAATAGGAAGACTCTGCCCCCCATGAAGCCGACCCATTGGGTCGGCTTTTTCATTGGCGTCGCGGGTCATGCCCGGGTTACGGGCGGGTCATGGGGTTATAGCTTCTGCGTGGAACGCGTCGCCGCGGGGCTCAGCACATGGCCGAAACGTCCGGGCAGATCGGCGGCCAGGACGTCTTCGGGCTGCCAGTGGCCTTGCTCGATGGCTTCGGCCGCCACGCCGACATCCTGCGTGTGCACCAGGCCCAGCCCGGCGGCTGCAACCAGGTAGAGTTTTCCTGATTCGTCCATCAGGCAGGCGGTGGGTTCAGCCGGGACGCCGGTGTGCGACGTGACCGCGAAATCGCCTTCGGCAATTCGCCACACCATCGGCGCCGCCTCCAACTCCACATACACGCGCTGCGGCCCGTTCTGGAAGAACCATTGCCCGGCCGCGTCGCACTCGTAATTGCGCTGGATGAAGTCGATCAGCTTGACGTGCTGCAGCAGCGAGCCCCTGGCCTCGACGAACGGTCCCGCCGCCTGCGTGCGGTCGTCGCGCAAATACCAGTTGCCACGGGCATCGAGTCCGAGCCAGCCGTAGCAATGGGGCACATTGGGCCATTTGACGAGGGCCTGCTTGACGATGTCATCCATGGAGGCATTTTGCTCTCCCCCAGGCTCCGCGCCACCCCCGCACGAAGATCTACCGACCTTGCTAAAGCAACCGGCACGGCACTAATGTGCGCGGAGCCACTCGCCGACGGCCTGCGGCATCGCCTGCACATGTCCGGGCGGCAGGCCGCGCGGAAAACCCACATGGCCGCCCTGTGCCGGCTGCCAGAGCGTGACGTTGGCACCGACCTCGCCGGGCCGCGGCAGGCTGTGGGCAGGCACGAACGGGTCGTTGGCGGCGTTGACCACCAGCGCCGGAATTCGGATCTCCGACAGGTGCGGCTTGGCCGAGCCTCGTCGCCAGTAGTCGTCGGTGTCGCGAAAACCGTGCAGCGGCGCGGTGAAGACGTTGTCGAAGGTGTAGAGGTCGCGCACCGCGAGGAGCGCCTCGCGTTTGAAGAGGCCGGGATGCTGCGCCAGCTTGGCCAGCGCCTTGGGCTTCATGGTCGACAGGAACATGCGCGTGTAGACCAGCTTGTTGAAGCCCCGGCCGATGGCGCGGCCGCCTGCGGCCAGGTCGACGGGCGCCGACACCGCTGCGACGGCCCGCACGATGCGGCCGGCGCTGTTGCCCGCTTCTTCCGCCCAGCGCAGCAGCGCATTGCCCCCGAGCGACACACCCGCCGAATACAAGACGCCGCCACCAACGGCATCGTGCATCAGGCGAAGCCGTGCAAGGATCCATCCGATCTCTTCGAAATCGCCCGAATGATAGGCGCGCGGCCCGAGGTTCAGTTCGCCGCTGCAGCCGCGAAAGTGCGGCACCGCGAAAGCCATGCCACGCGCCGCCGCGAATGCCGCGAAGGCCTCGGCGTAGTGACTGCGCGACGAGCCTTCGAGCCCGTGAAACAGCACCAGCAGCGGCTGCCCTTTCCTGGGCGCGCCCTGGTCCAGGAAGTCGATATCGATGAAGTCTCCATCCGGCGTCGTCCAGCGCTCGCGCCTGTAGACCGGCGCGGGGCCTTCCGTTCGCCTGCCGTACAACGCGGGCCAGATGGTTTGCAGGTTGCCGCCGGGCAACCAGTGAGGTGCTGCGTACGTTTGCATCAATGGAGTGTTTGCGGTGCCTCGCTCGCGTCGTCGGGTTCGCGGGCGGAGCCGGGGCTGGCATGGTGCGCGACCATGCGCCAGCCTTCGGCGGTCTTGTGATAAACGTTGGTGGCCAGCACGTAGGCATGGCGCGGGCCGTCCGGCGTGAGCACTTCGATGCGCTCCAGCACGTTGTGCACCGCGCTGGCGAGCGACTCGACCTTGCGCACGTGCGCCGGTGTGGCGTGAATGACGCCGTTGCCGAACATCTGCTCGAACGCCGCCCGGATAGCGATCGGCCCGACCAGGCGCGGACCGCCGGGATGCACGCAAAAAACTTCGTCGTCGTCGGACCAGCAGGTCATCAGCGCCTCGACGTCGCCGCGCTGCAGCGACTCGTAGAAAGCCGCCTCGACATCGTCGGCAGTTCCGCTCAAGGCGGCGGCGCGGTGAGGGGGCTTGGGCATGGGGCCAATTTTGCCCTGCTCGCGCCGAATCGGTCCGGCTACCGTGTGGGCAACGCAGGAAGTGTTTCACATTCAGCTCAAAAATAAGAGCGCAGCCACCGGCCGCCGGGGATGCCCGGGCCGGTTCCGATTTCTCCGGGCCGAGTGAGTCAGGCTGACGGATCGACGCGCAGCCAGGTGTCCACCACCTCGTCCAGGCTGCCCTGTGTGGCAAGCCACACCACATCGGGTGCGGCAATGTGCACGCCCGGCGGAGCCGACTGCAATGCGCGCTCGACAAACTCCGCGACCTTGCTTGCGCGCACCGGCTGCTCGCTGCTGGGCACCATGTAGCGAAAAATCGAGAGCATCCACGCAGCCAGCCGCTCGGCAGGATTGGCAAGGCGCTGCGCCGCCGGCTTCTGCGCCGAGCGCACGAGCAGCACGCGCTCGAATCCCAGCGCGACGACGGCATGCTCGTCGAGGCTGGCCAAGCCGCGCTTGAGGGCGTCGGGCATCCGGCCCTGCGCGTGCGGCTGCACGACGGCGATGGTCTTCACCCCGCAGGCCTTGAGCCAGCGCGCCAGCTCGGGCAAATCGGCGGGCGCGGGCGTCCACAGCGCGCGTTCGCGATCGTGATAAAGCCGGGGCGGGTCGAATGAAACCAGCGCCACATCGGCCGCGCACAAGGGCCACTGTGCGATCGGCAAGGCGGGCACCTGCAACGATTCGACGCCGCGCAACCCGTCGATGATCGGCTCCTTCGCGAGCACCAGCAGGCAGGCATGGCGTTGCGCGCCGGCCATGCGGTTCAGCAGTTCGTTGCCCAGTGCACCGCTGGCACCGGCGAGCAGCAAGGTCGACGCAGCAGCGCGTGCGGGCGGTGATACCGGGCGCCCGGCCGCTTGCAGCGCTTGAAAAGTATCGACCGACATGCATCTATGCTACCGTCGCCGCCTTGTCTTTCAGGAGGAACGAATAATGAAACGCTGGTTGTTCATGATCATGGTGGCCCTGTCCTTGACGGGCTGTGGCTACAACGATTTCCAGAAGCTCGACGAGAGCAGCAAATCGGCCTGGAGCGAAGTGCTGAACCAGTACCAGCGTCGCGCGGACCTGGTGCCGAACATCGTGGCCAGCGTGAAGGGCGAGGCCAACTTCGAGCAGGACACGCTGACCAAGGTGGTCGAGGCGCGCGCCAAGGCCACGTCGATCCAGGTGACGCCCGAGACGCTCAACAACCCCGAGGCCTTCAACAAGTTCCAGCAGGCGCAGGGCGAACTGTCGGGCGCGCTGTCGCGGCTCATGGTGGTGGCCGAGCGCTATCCGACGCTTCAGGCCAACCAGGCCTTTCGTGACCTGCGCGTGACGCTCGAAGGCACCGAGAACCGCATCACCGTGGCACGCAACAACTACATCAAGACGGTGCAGGAATTCAACGTGCTCGCGCGCAGCTTTCCGACCAACATCACGGCGAAGATCTTCAGCTACGAGCCGAAGGCGACGTTCAGCGTGCAGAACGAGGCTGAGATCTCCAAGCCGCCCAAGGTCGATTTCAACAAATAGGCCCCCCCACCAAGTCAAGCGCGCTTCGTGTCGCTGCGCCAACCCCCTCGCCCGGGGCAACACCCGCCGCGCGGCATAGCCGGCTCCGCGGTGTTCGCCGAAGGTGCCGCGCGTGCGGCGGCCGCACAGCTGGGGCGCGTACTGGCCACTTTCCTCCTGTTGACCCTGATGCTGGGCACCGCGGTGGCACAAAGCGTCCTGCCGGTGCCCGCGCTCACGGCGCGGGTGATCGACCAGACCAACACGCTCGACGCCACGCAGCGCCAGGTGCTCGAAGCCAAGCTGGCGGACTTCGAAAAGAAGAAGGGCTCGCAGATCGTCGTGCTGATGGTGCCCACCACGGCGCCGGAGGACATCGCGAGCTACGCCTATCGCGTGGCGAGCACCTGGAAGATCGGGCGCAAGGAAGTCGGCGACGGCGTGCTGGTGATCGTGGCCAAGGCCGACCGCAAGATGCGCATCGAAGTGGCCAAGGCGCTCGAAGGCGCGGTGCCCGACCTGGCGGCGGCGCGCATCATCGACAACGAGATGAAGCCGCGCTTTCGCAACAACGACTTTGCGGGCGGGCTCAGCGCCGCGACCGACCAACTCATTGCGCGCATCAGCGGCGAGGCCTTGCCGGAGCCCAGTGCGAACGAAAAGGACCAGGGCGCGGGCGGGTTCAACGTCGGTGACATGGATTGGGGCCAGCTCGGCATCTTCCTGTTCTTCGGCGTGCTGGTGATCGGCCGCGTCGTGCGTTCGATCCTCGGCAACAAGGTGGGGCCGCTGGTGATGGGGCTGGGGGCCGGGGCGGTCGCAATGGTGATCACGTCCAGCATCGTGCTGGCGGTGCTGGCGGGGATCGCGGCGCTGGTGTTCACACTGATCTCGGGCGCCATCGGCCTGCCGATGATGGGCGGAGGGCGTGGCGGCGGGTTCGGCGGCGGCGGATTCGGCGGAGGTCTTGGCGGAGGCGGTGGTTTCCGCGGTGGATCTTCGGGCGGGGGTGGGTTCAGCTCCGGCGGTGGCGGTGACTTCGGTGGCGGCGGAGCCTCGGGGGATTGGTAGGCATGGCCGCAACGTTCTTCTCCAAACTGGGCCGCATCTGGCGCCATCGCTGGGTCGACGAAGCGCAGGTGCGTCGCGTGCTCCCGCCCGAGATGCTGGAGCGGCTGACGCGCCGCGTCGCGGCCAGCGAACACCGGCATACGGGCGAAATCCGCATCTGCGTCGAGGCCGGGTTGCCGATGTCGTACCTTTGGCGCGATGCCCCCGCACGGCAGCGCGCCATCATGCTGTTCGGCAAGTTGCGCGTGTGGGACACCGAGCACAACAACGGCGTGCTCGTGTACCTGCTGCTGGCCGAGCATGCGATCGAGATCGTGGCCGACCGCGGCATCGATGCGCACGTCGATGCCGCCGAGTGGGCGGCCATGACAAAGCGCATGGGCGAAGCGTTTCGCGAAGGCCGCTTCGAGGACGGTCTGACGGAGGCGCTCGAGGAGGTTTCGGCCTTGCTGGTCGAACACTTTCCAGAGGCGCCGGGCGCGCAGTCCGGCAACCAATTACCTGACGAGCCCGCGGTGCTGTGAGCCTGCCGCCCGAAGCGGCGGCGCGTTTCATCCAGGACGCGCTGCGCAACGACCACAACCGCGTCATCCTCGAACGCATGCCGCTCCTCGCCCTGCTCGACGCATGGCTGGTGGCGGGCTGCCTGTTCCAGACCGTGTGGAATCTGCGCGCAGGCCGGGCGCCGACCGATGGCATCCGCGACTACGACCTGTTTTACTTCGATCCAAGCGACCTGTCGGAAGCAGCGGAGCGGGCGGTGGGCGCGCGCGTTCAAGCCCTTTTCGAAGACCGCGGCATCGTGGTCGAGGCGAAGAACCAGGCGCGCGTTCACACCTGGTACGCCGACTGGTTCGGCCATGACTACCCGGCGCTGACCTGCGCGCGCGACGGCATCGACCGCTTCCTGGTCGCCGGCACCTGCGTTGCGCTGCAACCTGGCCCGCACGGGCCGACGCTCTATGCACCGCATGGGCTCGACGCGATCTACAACGGCCTGCTGGCACCCAATCCGTTGTGCAACCACCGCATGCTGTACCTGCGCAAAGCCGCCGACTATGCCGCGCGATGGCCTGGACTGCGGCTTGCCAAAGCTACTTGACTCGAATCCGGTGCTGCTCGAAGCGACACACGAACTGGCATCGCTGAGCAGTGCGTCGGGGCTCTTTTCGCGGCCGCCGCTGGGCAAGGCATGGCAGTGCGCCGATGCCGCGTCGATGCCCCGGTTCAGGCGCCGAGCAAGCGACGGTTCACCGCGTGTGTCGCATCCAATTCCATTTGCACCGCCCGGCTGACGCTCGACAGCGCGCGCAGCCTTCGGTTGTTCTCGCGCAGCCGTGCCGACATGCCGGTGCAGATGGCCAGCAACAGGCGTGCCGCAATGGCCGGATGCGAGTCGATCAGCGCCAGCAGCATGGTGCTCGACAGGATCGCCATCTTGACGTCGGTCAGTGCGGTACAGGTGGCCGAGCGCGGCGAGCCGTCGATGGCACCCATGTCGCCGAGCAGGCTGCCGGGGCCGATCATCGAGATCACGAGTCGCTCGCCGGCGATGCCATTGCCGCTCTCGGCGCGCAGTTCGCCTTCGAGCACCAGCGCCATGTAGCCGGTGTCTTCGGTCTCGCCCTCCTCCATCACCACCGTGCCCATGGTGACGAAGGCGGGCTCCATCGAGTCCACGATGATCATCGCGTCGGCCAGGCTGAGCTGCGTCATGGGGGCGGACGCTATCAGCATGCGGGCCGCGCGCTCACGGAGGTCCGGTGCGGCAAAGGAAGGATGGTCGAACAACATCGAGACTCAGCAATTACTGTGCCGGCAACGCCCATACGCCGTTGCCACCCACGCCATGAAAGCGCCGGTGCGGCATCGCTTCCATGAGCCAGCCGCCGGTGAACTCCCCGAAGGCTGGCAGGATAGCGCGGTCTGGTTCGCTGACGAAACAGGGCAAACGCAAACTGTCGCGTCCACGCCCGTTCAGCCTGCACACCGGGTGCAGGTGCCCGGCCAGGACGAAATGCGTGCGATGCGATTGCGGGTGGTGGCAGCAGGCGAAGGGGCCGAGCAGCCAGGGCTCGTCGACCAGTTCGATGAACAGCCCCTCGGGCGGGTCGCCGGCGCGGCGGTCGTGGTTGCCGCGCACCAGCGTCATCGCGACGGCGGCATGGCGGGCACGCCAGGCTTCCACCGCACCGAGTACGGGCCGCGCCTGCGCCGCATGCAGGAAATCGCCGAGGAACACGATGCGCCGCGGCGCGTGCAGGGCGATCAGACGGTCGAGCCGCGCGAGGTTCCGATGCGTGGTGCCGCCCGGCACCGGCTGGCCGAGCGCGCGGTAGGTCGCCGCCTTGCCGAGGTGCAGGTCGGCAACGAACAGTGTGTGCGCCGATGGCCACCAGAGCGCGCGGTCGGGCAAGAGCAGCATGGATTCGCCCGCCCATTGAACAGGGCAGGACAACGAATCGAAAGCGGATGCGGCGGTGGAGCGCACGGTGCGTGGAGTGTCGCAAATGGCCAATCCCATGGTGCCGGGAAGCCTGTCGCTGGCGGCCATGGCGGATGTCTGCGGTCGACGGGGCGGATGTCTGCGGTCGCTGCGGCGCGGGCTCCGTTCAGGCCCGGGCGGCCGCCTTGTCTCCCGCGTCCGGCCCGTCCGGCACGCCGCGCAGTTCGGCCAGCCAGACCTCGGCTTCCGAATCGCTCGGCGCGCGCCAGTCGCCACGTGGTGACAGCGAGCCGCCCGAGCCGACTTTCGGCCCGTTGGGTACGCAGGACCGCTTGAACTGGCTGGTCTTGAAGAAGCGCCAAATGAAGGTGCCGAGGTGCTTCCGGATCTCGGCCAGCCCGTATTCGTTGCGCACCAATTCGTGCGACTCGTCGGGCCAGGCGCCGCGGGTGCGGTCATGCCAGGCCGTGTACGCGAGGAACGCCACCTTGGTCGGCCTGAAGCCGTAGCGCAGCGTGTAGTACAGGTGGAAGTCCTGCAGTTCGTAGGGGCCGATCGTGTCTTCGGTCTTCTGGCCCGGCTGCTCGGCGCCGGGACTCGAGGGGATCAGTTCCGGGCTGACCTCGGTGTCGAGGATGGCGAGCAGCACCGCGCTGCCGTCGGTGCCGATCCGGCCCTTGTCCGCCACCCAGCGCACCAGGTGCTTGATCAGCGTCTTGGGCACGCTCGCGTTCACGTTGTAGTGCGACATGTGGTCGCCCACGCCGTAGGTGCACCAGCCGAGCGCCAGCTCGCTGAGGTCGCCGGTGCCCACCACGATGCCGTTGTGCAGGTTGGCCAGCCGGAACAGGTGGCTGGTTCGCTCGCCGGCCTGCACGTTCTCGAAGGTGATGTCGTACTTCGGCGTGTCGTCGGAATGGGGGTGCTCCAGGTCTTTCAGCATCTGCAGGCAGCTCGGCCGGATGTCGATTTCCTGCGCCGTGCAGCCCGTGGCCGCCATCAGCTGGTGCGCCTGCTGGAGCGTGCGCGCGCTGGTGGCAAAGCCGGGCATGGTGTAGCCGAGGATGTTGGCGCGCGGCAGGCCGAGCCGGTCCATCGCCTGCGCGCAGACCATCAGCGCATGCGTGGAATCGAGCCCGCCGGAGACGCCGATCACGACCGTCTTGATGCCGGTCGCCTCCAGCCGCTGCACCAGTGACTGCACCTGGATGTTGAAGACCTCGTGGCAGCGCTCGTCGCGTGTCCTGGCATCGGCCGGCACGTACGGAAAGCGCTCCACCCTGCGCAGCAGGCCCTGTGCCACACGGGCCGGCACGGTCACGTCGAAGGGCACCGTGCGCCAGCTCGTCAGCTCGGCCTTGTGCTTCTGCACCGAGACGCCGAACGAGTTCTGCCGCATGCGCTCGCGCGAAACGCGCTCCAGGTCCACGTCGGCCGCGACGATGTGCGAGCTGTTGCTGAAGCGCTCGCTCTCGGCCAGCATCTCGCCGCTTTCGTAGATCAGGCCCTGGCCGTCCCAGGCCAGGTCGGTGGTCGACTCGCCGATGCCGGCCGATGAATACAGGTACGCCGCCAGGCAGCGCGCCGAATGCAGGCTGACCAGCTGGTGCCGGTAGGCCGACTTGCCGATCGTGATGTTCGACGCCGACAGGTTCACCAGCACCGTGGCACCGGCCAGCGCGGCGTAGCTCGACGGCGGAATCGGCACCCAGACGTCTTCGCAAATCTCGACGTGCAGCTTGAGCAATGGAAGCTGGTTGCACTGGAACAGCAGGTTCGCGCCGAAGGGCACGCGCTCGCCGCGCCAGTCGATTTCCGTCGCGAGCGCGGTATCGGCCGCGCTGAACTGGCGGCCCTCGTAGAACTCGCCGTAGTTGGGCAGGTAGGTCTTGGGCAGCACGCCAAGCAGCTTGCCGCCCGCGACGACGGCCGCGCAGTTGAACAGCCGGTGGTCGACCCGCAACGGCAGGCCGACGATGGCAGCTGCGCCGATGGAGCCCGACGCCTCGATCACCTGCTGCAGCGCGACCTCGCACGCGTCGAGCAGCGCCGCCTGGTGGAACAGGTCGTCGCAGGTGTAGGCCGACAGCCCCAGTTCGGGAAACGCCACGACGACGGCGCCGTTGGACGCGGCCTCGCGGTAGAGCGCGATGGCCTCGGCGGCATTGAACATCGGGTCGGCCACGCGGTTGCGCGGCACGGCGACGGCGACGCGCGCAAAGCCGTGGCGGAATGGGTTCAGGAACTGGAGCTGGTCGGCGGTCATTCAATTCTTCCGATGGGGCGAAGGCGATGAAGCGGTCACCGCTTTTCGCAGGCATCAATGTACGGGGAACCGGGCGGTGTCGCCGCGCAACGCGATTTCAACCTGGACTGCCAAGCGCGCGAGTGCCATTCAGAGCCCGCGGCGACGCGCTTGCCCAGCAATTCATGGCGTGGTACCACCCGGGGTGACGACCACCCTGTGTCGTCGGAGATCGACACGCCCCGGCATCAAAGGAGCGCCATGGCAGATGTCTTCATCAGCTACTCGTCGACAGACCGCGAGAGCGCCCGTTCACGTAATAATATTGCCGCTCAATCGTGCAAGAAAGCGTCGTGGTCACTCGTCGCAAACTGCTGCTCGGCGCGTCGTTCGGACCGAATCCCCGTGCCGGCGCTGTCGCTGCAAGCGGCCAAGGTAATCAAACACATAGCAAACACATAGCCTGCTCATCATGACCTCCAGCGTCCCTGTGAAGTTCGACGATCTCTTGATGGCGTTCGATTGGGTGAGCGCATCGCCGGACATGGTGAACCAGGCCTTTGTTTCTCGCGTCACCGGCCAGGTGCACTGGTCATCGACTTTTTCGGATCTCGAGGAAGAACTACCGGACGACATCGAGGACGGGAGCATCTACGTCTCCGTGCCTCACAAGCGCGACCTCAACCTCGGAAAGAAGCTCGCCATCGCCTTCGCCGAAGAGCGCCTGCCGGGATCGATCAATGCCGTGCGGGAGATTTTTCACAAGCGCGGGGCGTATGGCAGATTCAAGGACCTGCTGGAACGCAAGGGCATGCTGCAAGCCTGGTACGAATATGACACGCGCGAGACCGAGAGTGCGCTACGCGCATGGGCCGAGGAAGAGGGCATTGTCATTGCGGCAGCGGCGATGGGGGCGCCAGAGAAGAACACCGGAGACAGCCCTGCCCTATGACCGATTCGCCTTCGCTGCACATCGTCTGCCCGCACTGCCACACCACCAACCGCGTGCGCGAGGCCCAGCTCGGCAGCGCGCCCGATTGCGGCAACTGCCACAAGCCGCTGTTCACGGCGCGGTCGACGGCGCTCGATGAAGCCGCCTTCGACCGCCACATCGCCCGCAACGAGATCCCGGTACTGATCGACTTCTGGGCGCCCTGGTGCGGGCCGTGCCGGCAGATGGCGCCGGGCTATGAGCAGGCCGCGGCGCAGTTGGAGCCGCACGTGCGGGTGGCCAAGGTCGACACCGAAGCGGTGCCGAATCTCGGTGCCCGATTCAATATCCGCAGCATTCCGACGCTGGCCCTGTTCCGGGGCGGACGCGAGATCGCGCGCCAGGCCGGCGCCATGGGCACGTCAGACATCGTGCGCTGGGTCAAGGCGAACCAGGGGCGCTGAGCGCGTTCGGCTGCGTTCGGGCTTCATCACGGTTCATTCGGCGTGGTCGACGGATGCGACCACGTACAGCAGGCCGTCCATGCGAACCAGGTTGTACGACTCGCGCCAGGTCGCGATGTCCTTGCCGTCCCCGCCACCGATGTGCCATGTCACGCTGGCCAACGCCGCCCTGCTGCCCAGAGGCGTCACGGCCAGCCCCGTGTACCGACCGGAACGGCCACCCTTGCCGGCATAGCCATCGACCACGACCTGGAAGTACGCCTCGACTTCCGCATGGGTGTTGAAGCAGACCGCAGTGCCGTCGCTCTGCACGGCAACAAACGGCGCGCGATAGAGTCGCGCAACCTGGCGGCCGTCGAAGGTGCTGAACGCAACCACGAATGCGTCGAAGAAGCCGGTGACTTCCTGTTGCAGGGCAAGCGAGTCGTTCATGGCCTGCTTGTACGTCCGTGCTGCATCGCAATGCGTCGCAGAATGGGGTCGACCGGCGCCATCCGGCCGACGGTAGTCGAAGGGTCGTGCGTGACTTGCTGACCCGCGGGCCGCGTGTGAAAGAAAAAGCGGGGTATCCATTGCGCCTCCCTGTGGCCGTCACCAGGCATCGCCCGGTTCAGGACTGCCACGTCGCAGCCTCGAGGTTATTGCGATTTCGACTCCCCGCCGGAGGTCCATGTGCGGTTTCACACGAACTGCGAACGCCGTATTTCACGGTTTCACAATGGCGGCAAGGGCCGGGAAGGCCTGCGTTCGCGTCGTGCTTTCGCGACGCGATCGCCGTCGCGCCCCAGTGCGCTTTCCTGCCCGAACGCAAGCGTCTTCTTCACACGCTCCACATTGCCCATCGGCACGGCCCCGCCCGCTGCCTTCTCCAGTTGCTCGACCATGCGTGCAATGCGGTCGGCGACGCTCTCGTTGGTGAGCTTTTCGCGGAACAGCTCGACCATCAACGGGAACGAGAAGGGCGTCGGCCGCGCCAGCGCTTTCCTCACGAGTTGCTGCGTGGCGATGCGCGCGAGGCTGGCCTGCAGGCGGGTGATTTCCAGCTCCTGCGCCAGCAGTTCCTGCTCGGCCTGCATCAGCAATCTGTTGTGCGGGTCGTACTTGCGAAACACCTCCCAGAACAGCGACGACGAGGCCTGCAGTTGCTTGTTGCTGCGCTTCTCGCCCGGGTAGCCC
This sequence comes from Variovorax humicola, assembly GCF_037889915.1. Taxonomy (NCBI): domain Bacteria; kingdom Pseudomonadati; phylum Pseudomonadota; class Betaproteobacteria; order Burkholderiales; family Comamonadaceae; genus Variovorax; species Variovorax humicola. Next base: position 22,893 of record NZ_JBBKZV010000032.1, read on the forward strand.
TGGAAGATCAGTCCAGACACGCGCGCGATTTCGCGGAAGCGGCGTTGCGCGAGTTCGCTGGCGTTGAGGCTCGCCAGCACCTCGTGCAGCAAGGTCGCTTCATCGGTCGGCGCGAGCACCTGCGGGAGCAGCGTGGGCCATTCGACCTCGGTCGCGCTCAGCAGCTCGAAGCCGTAGTCGTTGACCGCGATCGAGAAGGTGCGCGGCGCATGTTGCGCGACGCGCCAGGCGATCAGGTTGGCCAGGCCGAGGTGCACTTGCCGCCCGGCAAATGGATAGAGGAACAGGTGCGAGCCCTCGCGCGTGCGCAGCGTTTCGGCGAGCAGCGTCTGCGGTGTCGGCAATGCCGACCATTGCTGCTGGAGTTCGAGCAGGGGGCGCACGCATTGCAGTTCGGGCGATTCATAGCGGCCTTCGCCGGCCTGCGCGAGTTGCCGCACCACCGCATCGGCCAGCGTCGTCGTCAACGGAAAGCGGCCGCCGCCCCAGCGCGGCACCACCGGGCGCTTGCCGCTGGCGCGACGCACCCAGGCGGTCATCTCGCGGATGCGAACCAGTTCGAGCATGCGGCCCGCGAAGAGGAAGCAATCGCCCGGCTTCATGCGTGCGACAAAGCTCTCCTCGACGCTGCCGAGCCTCGCGCCGCCCACGTATTGCACCGACATGCTCGCATCGCTGACGATGGTGCCGATGTTCACGCGATGGCGCCGCGCCAGCCGCGCATCCGGCACGCGCCAGATGCCTTCCGCGTCGGGCACCACGCGGTGGTAGTCGGGATAGGCCGCGAGCGACGGGCCGCCCTGCGCGACGAACGACAGGCACCAGTCCCAGCTCTCGCGGCCAAGGCCTTGATACGCCACGGTTTCGCGCACTTCGTCGTACAGGTCGTCGGGCCTGAAGCCGCCGCCGAGCGCTACGGTGACCAGGTGCTGCACCAGCACGTCGAGCGGCTGTACCGGTGTGTTGCGTGCTTCGATGTGGCCGGCCGCGACCGCCGATCTTGCGGCAACCCCTTCGACGATCTCGATGCTGTGCGTCGGCACGACCGTGATGCGCGACGGCCGGCCCGGTGCGTGGCCCGATCGCCCTGCCCGCTGCAGCAGGCGCGCGACGCCCTTGGGCGAGCCGATCTGCAGCACACGCTCGACCGGCAGGAAGTCGACGCCGAGGTCGAGGCTCGACGTGCAGACCACGGCGCGCAATTCGCCATTCTTCAACCCCGCCTCGACCCACTCGCGCACCGCGCGGTCGAGCGAGCCGTGATGCAGCGCGATCACGCCGGCCCACTCGGGCTTGGCCTCGAGCATCGCCTGGTACCAGATCTCCGCCTGCGAGCGCGTGTTGGTGAAGACCAGCGTGGTGCTGCTGTTCGCCACCTCCTCGATGACCTGCGGCAGCATCGTGAGGCCCAGGTGGCCGCCCCACGGAAAGCGCTCGGCACGGCTTGGCAGCAGCGAGTCGATGACGAGTTGCTTGGGCACCTGCCCTTGCACGATCCTGCCTTCATGGTGACCCAGCAGCGTGCGCATGGCTTCGGGCAGGTTGCCGAGCGTGGCGGACATACCCCACACGCACAGCGATGGATTCCAGCGACGCAGGCGCGCGAGCGCGAGTTGCACCTGCACGCCGCGCTTGTTGCCGAGCAGTTCGTGCCACTCGTCGACGACGATCATCTTCAAGGTGTCGAGCACATCCTTCGCGTCCGCACGCGAGAGCATCACGCTGACGCTCTCCGGCGTGGTGACCAGCACGGTCGGCAGCCGGAGGTTCTGCGCGAGGCGTTCGCCGGTGGGCGTGTCGCCACTGCGCGCGCCGGCGGTCCAATCGGGCAACAGCGCCTCGAGCGGTTGCTGCAGCGCGCGCAAGGTGTCCGCGGCGAGTGCACGCATCGGGGTGATCCACAGCACGGTGAGCGGCGGCGCGACCTTTCGTCCGACCGGGTGCCGCGAAGCCGCCGTCGGATTCGCACCGAAGGCCTTCAGCGCGCCGAGCCACACGGCATAGGTCTTGCCGGCGCCGGTGGTCGCATGCAGCAAGCCCGAGCGGCCTTCGCCGATGGCCTTCCAGACTTCGCGCTGGAACTGGAACGGCTTCCAGCCGCGCGACGCAAACCATGCGATCAGGTCGGCGGTCTTCACGGGTCGGCGCCTGCACCCGCGGCGGTTGGGAGCGGCGCTTCCTGTCCCGCCTGCGCGGGGAGCAATGCCGCCAGCGTATCGAGCGTGTCGGCCTCTTCCACCGGCTTGTCTTCGCGCCAGCGCAACATGCGCGGGAAGCGCACCGCGATGCCGCTCTTGTGGCGCATGCTGCGGGCAATGCCTTCGAAGCCGAGTTCGAACACCAGCGTCGGCCGCACGCTGCGCACCGGCCCGAAGCTCTCCACCGTGGTCTTGCGGATCACCGCATCGACGCGCGCCATCTCTTCGTCGGTCAGGCCCGAGTACGCCTTCGCAAACGGCACCAGCTTGCGGTCTTCCCGCTCCGGCGGCCCATCCCACACGGCGAAGGTGTAGTCGCTGTAGAGGCTGGCACGCCGACCATGGCCGCGCTGCGCGTAGATCAGCACCGCATCGACACTGAGTGGGTCGATCTTCCATTTCCACCAGGTGCCGACATCCCGGGTTCGGCCGACGCCGTACTGCGCGCGGCGCTGCTTCAGCATCATTCCCTCCACCCCCATCGAGCGCGCGGCTTCGCGTTGCCGTGCAAGATCTGCCCAACGCCCGCCGGTGAGCATCGGGCTCGCGATGAGATGCGGATGCTGCACCTGCGCCACGAGGTCATCGAGCAGCGCGCGGCGCTCGTCTTGCGGCATCGCGCGCAGGTCGCGTCCTTGCCATTCGAGCAGGTCGTACACGAGCAGCACCACCGGAATCTCGCGCAGCAGCTTCGCACCCAACGTCTTGCGGCCGATGCGGCGTTGCAGTTCGGCGAAGGGCTGCACCCTGTCGTCGCGCCAGACCACGATCTCGCCGTCGAGCACGGTGCCGTCGGGCAGCGCCTCGCCCATCGTTGCGAGTTCGGGGAAGCGCTCGGTCACGAGTTCCTCGCCGCGCGACCACAGCCACACGGCACCCGCGCGCTTGACGAGTTGCGCGCGGATGCCGTCCCACTTCCATTCGACGATCCAGTCGGCAGGCGGCCCCAGCAAGGCATCGAATTCGTCCACCGCGGCGTTGAACGGATGCGCGAGGAAGAACGGATACGGCTGGCCGCTGGTCTTCTGGTTCTGCTCGCCGCTGCTCTCCGGCGAGATCAGCGCGGCATAGTCTTTCGCGCCCGGTTGGCCACCGATATGGGTGTAGCCCATGAGCCGCTGCGCCACGCGCTTTGCGTCGATGCCGCCGACGGCCGCCAGCGCCTGCGTGACCTGCAGCTTCGACACGCCGACGCGAAAGGCGCCGGTGATGAGCTTGAAATAGACGAGCCGCTCGTCGGGTGCAAGTTGACGCCACTGCGCGCGCAGCGCGTCGGCGAGTTGTTCCGGCGCGGTCTTGCGCAACGGCAGCAGGTGCTGCTCGACCCACACCGCGAGGCCCAGGTCATGCTGCTCGGTAGGCGGCGGGAGCAGCAGCGAGATGGTTTCGGCGAGGTCGCCCACCGCCTCGTAGCTTTCATCGAAGAGCCACTCGGGCAGGCCGGCCGCTTCTTGCGCGAGCAGGCGCAGCAGCTTCACCGGCACGAGTTGCCGAGGCTTGCCGCCGGCCAGGAAATAGACCGCCCATGCCGCATCCCCTGCCGGCACCTCGCGCAGGTAGCGTTGCAGCGCGGCCTGCTTGCCGAGGCTCGACGTGGTGGCGTCGAGTTCCCTGTAGAGGGCGGCGAATGCCTTCATGGCGTGGTCGCGCCGGCCTCGGCCTTGTCGGCGACGTCGTCATCGCCGTACTCGGTCCTGAAGCCTTGCGCATCCATCCCGTTCTCGGCAAGCCAGCGCACCATCACCGCGACGCTGCCATGCGTCACCAGAACTCGCTCGGCACCGGTGCCCGCGATGGCCTGCTGCAGCCCGGGCCAGTCGGCGTGGTCGCTCATGACGAAGCCGCGGTCCACTCCGCGACGCCGCCGTGTGCCGCGCAGTTGCATCCAGCCGCTTGCAAACGCATCGGTGTACTGGCCGAAGCGCCGCATCCATGGCGTGCCCTGGGATGACGGCGGCGCGAGCACCAGCGCCCGCTTCAGCATGCGCGCATCGACGCCCGCGTCGGTCACGCGCACCGTCGGCGGCAGCACCACGCCGGCCGCGCGATATACCGCATTCAGCGGCTCGACCGCGCCGTGCACGACGATCGGCCCGATCGACGCGTCCACGCCATGCAACACGCGCTGCGCCTTGCCGAAGGCGTAGCAGAACAGCACCGATGCGCGCCCTTCTTCCGCGTTGCGCCGCCACCATTCGTTAATCTCCGCGAGCAGGGCCGCCTGTGTCGGCCAGCGGTAGATCGGCAGGCCGAAGGTCGACTCGGTGATGAAGGTATCGCAAGGCACCGGCTCGAACGGCGCACAGGTGCCGTCGGGCTCGGTCTTGTAGTCGCCCGAGGCGACCCACACGCGCCCGCCCTGTTCGAGCCGCACCTGCGCCGAACCGAGCACATGGCCCGCCGGATGCAGCGACAAGCGCACGCCGTGATGCTCGACCGCCTCGCCGTAGGCCAGCGTCTGCAAGCGGATGTCGGAACCAAGCCGCGTGCGCAGGATGCCTTCGCTGTCGGCCTGCGCCAGGTAATGCCCGTGGCCGATACGCGCATGGTCGGAATGCGCATGCGTGATGACGGCACGCTCCACCGGACGCCACGGGTCGATGTAGAAATTGCCCGGCGGGCAATACAGGCCTTCCGGCCGCGCCACCACGAGGTCGCCCGGGCGCGCGGGCGGGCTGTGGGGTGATGACGGGGGCAATGACGGGGGCGGTGTCGGCTCTGTCATGGTCCGCCATCGTAGGCCGGCGGATCGGTGCGCGCTCCGACGCCGCGCCGCCATTTCAGCGTGGGCTGCGGCCTACGAAAGATGCTTCACGGCCTCACGTCACCCCCGACGCCACGGCACGCCGCGCGGATGATGCGCTCGGTCGGGTTCGGGTCGAAGTCGCGCAGCTCCATCGGCTTGGGTTGATCCGCGTAGTCGGTCGTGATGGCCGGGAGCCCCCTCCACAACGGGTCGGGATAGAAGGTGGCGATCATGTATTCGGCCTTCTTCTCGCGGCAGTCGAAGGCAACCCGCGCCTCGTAGGAGCGGTAGGCCAGGCTCTCCCAGTTGAGCCGGCGCGTCGAGCGGCTCACGCGCATGTACATGTTCTTGCGCGCGCCCTGCATCACAGCCGCCTCCGGGTCGATCTGGACGGTGTTGGCGTTCGGGTCTTTCGGATCGCCGACCACGGTGAACCAATCGGTCCCGGCGCGCGCATGCAACGCCATGCCGCTCCACAGAATCCACACGAGCCACCTCTTCACTTCGACCCCTTCCATGCAGGCTGCCTGCCTGCCGACGAGGCAAAGTATCAGGCTTTCGCGATCTCGTGCGAAGCCATCAATTCCAGCGCCTTGACCAGCGCCGAGTGGTCCAGCTGGTCCCATCCGTTGGCCGCACAGGCTTGCATCAGTTGCGCGGCCGATGCGGTCTGCGGCAGCGCCACGCCGATCGCCTTGGCGCCGGCCAGCGCCAGGCTCAGGTCTTTCTGGTGCAAGCCGATGCGAAAGCCCGGGTTGAAGGTGCGCTTGATCATGCGTTCGCCATGCACTTCGAGGATGCGCGACGACGCAAAGCCGCCCATCAGCGCCTGCCGCACCTTGGCCGGATCGGCGCCGGCCTTGCTGGCGAACAGCAGCGCCTCGCCGACGGCGGCGATGTTCAGCGCCACGATGATCTGGTTGGCGACCTTGGTGGTCTGCCCGTCGCCGACGCCACCGACGTGCGTGATGTTCTTGCCCATCCGCTCGAACAGCGGCCTGGCACTGGCAAAGGCCGCTTCGGTACCCCCGACCATGATGGTCAGGCTCGCGGCCTTGGCACCCACTTCGCCGCCCGAGACCGGTGCGTCGAGATAGTCGCAGCCCAGGTCGTTGATCTTCTGCGCGAAGGCCTTGGTCTCGATCGGCGAGATGCTGCTCATGTCGATCACGGTCTTGCCCTTCGACAGGCCTTGCGCAACGCCGTCCTCGCCGAACAGCACCGCGGCCACGTCGGGCGTATCGGGCACCATCAGGATGACGACCTCGGCCTGCTGTGCAACCTCCTTGCCCGTGGCGCAGGCGACGGCATTGGTCGCCGCGATCTCGGCGTTGACCTTGCCGCGCTTGACGTAGTAGAGCTGATGGCCGGCGTTGACGAGGTGCAAGGCCATGGGTGCGCCCATGATGCCGAGGCCGATGAATCCGATCTTCATGATTTGAGCTTCCTTGTCGAGTTCAATTGCATGGCCGCGCCATGTTTTCAATAGCTGGAGGAGCCGGCCTTGGCCGGCGCGGCGCGCATCTTCGACAGCACGGCTTGCGAGCCCGCGGCCATCAGCCGCGCGTCCGAGCTGACGGTGACGAACTGGAAGCCCTTGGCGATGCGCGCCATCGCACCTTCGGCCGTGCCGTTGTGGATGCCCGCGACCAGGCCATGCGCCTTGGCTCGTTCGAGGATGTGGTCGATGGCCTCCTGCGCCTTGGGGTCGACGTCGTCGAACACCGGCCGGCAGCCCAATGCCAGCGACAGGTCCGACGGCCCGATGTAGACCGCGTCCAGCCCTTCCACCGACATGATCGCGTCCAGGTTGTCGAGCGCCTGCGCCGTCTCGATCATCGCGAAGGTCACGATGGCGTCGTTGGCATGCGAGGCGTAGTCGGCGCCGCCATACAGCAAGGCCCGGATCGGCCCGAAGCTGCGCGTGCCGCGCGGAGCGTAGTGGGTGTAGGCGACCAGCTTCTGTGCTTCTTCGCGCGTGCTGATCATCGGGCAGATGACGGCATAGGCGCCGGCGTCGAGCGTCTTCATCAGCGCGCTCGGCTCGAGCCACGGAACGCGCACCACCGGCACGGTGTCGGTGGTCGAGATGGCCTGCAGCATCGGGACCATGGCCTGGTAGTCGACCACGCCATGCTGCAGGTCGATGGTCAGCGAGTCCCAGCCCTGGTGCGCCATTGTCTCGGCCGAAAAGCTGTTGGGAATGGCGAGCCAGCCATTGATGGCCGCACCTCCGGATTTCCAGAGGGTGCGCAAGCGGTTTTCTCTCATGGCGAGCCTTGTCGGTTGGTTGATCGATTCAGCGGTCGAGCGCAGGGCGTTTCGGGTCGAACTTCCACCCCGGGACCAGATACTGCATGGCCGTCGCGTCATCGCGCGCGCCCAGGCCGTGCTGCCTGTAGAGCTGGTGCGCCTTCTCGACTTCGGCCATGTCGAGTTCGATGCCCAGCCCCGGCTTCTTCGGTACCTGCACATGGCCGTCGACGATCTGCAGCGGCTCCTTCGTCAGGCGCTGGCCGTCCTGCCAGATCCAGTGCGTGTCGATCGCGGTCACGCGCCCGGGCGCGGCGGCGCCGACGTGGGTGAACATGGCCAGCGACACATCGAAATGGTTGTTCGAATGCGAGCCCCAGGTCAAGCCCCAATCGCGGCAGGTCTGTGCCACGCGCACCGAGCCGGCCATGGTCCAGAAGTGCGGGTCGGCCAGCGGGATGTCGACGGATTGCAGCGCGAGCGCATGGCTCAACTGGCGCCAATCGGTGGCGATCATGTTGGTGGCCGTCGGCAGGCCGGTGGCGCGGCGGAACTCGGCCATCACCTCGCGGCCGGAGAAGCCCTCCTCTGCACCGCACGGGTCCTCGGCATAGGCGACCACGCCGCACATGTCGCGCATCAGGCGGATGGCGTCCTTCAGGAGCCAGCCGCCGTTGGGGTCTAGCGTGACGCGGGCCTGCGGAAAGCGCTCATGCAGCGCGACGATGGCCTCTACCTCCTCGTCGCCGCGCAATACGCCGCCCTTGAGCTTGAAGTCGTTGAAGCCGTACTTCTCACGCGCGGCCTCGGCCAGGCGCACGATGGCCGCAGCCGTCAATGCCTTCTCGTGGCGCAGGCGGAACCAGTCGTTGTCCGCCCCGGGAGCGCTGGCATACGGCAGGTCGGTCTTCGCCTTGTCGCCGACGTAGAACAGGTAGCCGAGCATCTCGACCGATTCGCGCTGCTGCCCTTCGCCAAGCAGCGCGGCCACCGGCACGTCGAGGTGCTGGCCCAGCAAGTCGAGCAGCGCCGATTCGATCGCCGTCACCGCATGGATCGTGGTGCGCAAGTCGAAGGTCTGCAGGCCGCGGCCGCCGCTGTCGCGGTCGGCGAATTTCGCCTGCACTTCCTGCAGCAGGCGCTGGTGCGAGCCGAGCGGCTGGCCCACGATGAGCGGACCCGCGTCTTCGAGCGTCTGGCGGATCTTCTCGCCGCCGGGCACTTCGCCGACGCCGGTTCGGCCGGCGCTGTCGGTGAGCAGGAGGATGTTGCGGGTGAAGAACGGGCCGTGAGCGCCGCTCAGGTTGAGCAGCATGCTGTCGCGGCCTGCGACGGGGATCACGCGCATGGCGGTGACCAGGGGGGTCGAGGAGGTTGTCACGGGTTCCTGTAGGTTGGGGGCCGCATCAGCCCGGCCAAGTCGATGATAGCGCTATCAAGCAAAAAGCAAAACCCCTGATTCGCGGTGCCGTTTTCAGTCGTCAGGCGCTCTCGCGCTCCACGATGGAAAACCCCACGTCGACCACCGATTCGACAATTTCGCGTCCCTCCGCGCGGTCGACGATGAACTGCGCCGCCTGCCGCCCGATGGCCGTGCCGTCGATGCGAACCGTGGTGAGTGCGGGATGCAGGTCGGCAGAAAACTCGAGGTCGCCGAAGCCGACCACGGCCAGTTGCTCCGGCACCCGGACGCCGCCGACCTGCGCTTCGGTCATCACGCCCAATGCCAGCAGGTCGGAACTGCAGAAGACCGCGTCGATGTCCGGGCGCTGTTCCAGCAATTGACGCAGGGCGGAGCGTCCGCTCTTCAGCGTGGTCGGCGCCGGCACGTAGACCACCGTCACGGGCAGCCCCGCGGCCGCGGCGGCCTCCTGGAAAGCCTTGAGCCGCCGCACCGAGCGCTCGTCGTCGCCCGCCACGATGGACAGCGACTTGCGCCCCTTGCGGCGCAGGAATTCGACCACCGCCCGCCCCACGTCGCCATGCGAGAAGCCCACCAGCATGTCGAGCGGCGTGGGCGTGAGGTCCCAGGTTTCCACCACCGGAATGCCGGCGGCCATCAGCCGCTTGCGCCCCTCGGCCGAATGCATGATGCCGGTCAGGACGATGCCGTCGGGCCGGCGCCCGATGATGGCGTCGAGCAGTGCATCCTCGCGCGAATCGACGTAGCCGCTCTGGCCCAGCATGAGTTGGTAGCCATGCTCCGCCAGCGCATCGGTGAGCGCCTGCACCGTCTGCAGGAACACCGGCCCCGAGATGGTCGGCACCACCGCCGCCACCAGCCGGCTGCGCGCCGACGCCAGGCCCCCTGCCAGCACGTTGCGCACGTAGCCGGTACGGTTCACTGCCTCGGTGACCTTGCGCAGCACGTCCGCGGACACTTGCGAGGGCTTGCTCAACGCACGCGATGCAGTGATCGGCGCCACCCCGGCCAGCTTGGCCACGTCGTGCAACGTGACGGCGCCGCTGCCGCGCCGCGGACGTCGTGTAGGGCTGCCGGATGCGCTCATGTTCAGAATTTTAGTCAACCGTTAGCGCTACCCTTGGTCATGGGGCCGCCCACCGCGCCGGTTCGGCATGCAACTTGCTCTTCGCTCCATCCATGATCGACATCAACCTGCCCGCTGTCCTCGCCGAAGTCGAAGCCGTGTTCGCCCAATACCAGCAGGCGCTGGTCCGCAACGACATTGCCGTGCTCGACATGCTGTTCTGGAACTCGCCACACACACTGCGCTACGGCGCCGGCGAAAACCTCTACGGCTACGAAGCGATCCGCGAATTCCGCAAGGGCCGGCCGGCGGTGAACCTCGAACGCGAGATCACCGCCACCTCGATCACCAGCTTCGGTCAGGACTTCGCGGTGACCAACGTCGAGTTCAAGCGTGCCGGCAGCGACCGCGTCGGCAGGCAAAGCCAGACCTGGGTGCGGATGCCTGAAGGGTGGCGGGTTGTGTCCGCCCACGTGAGCCTGATGAACTGAGCGCACCTGCCCTACTTCTTCGGCTGGTTTTTCATCATCTCGAGCATGTTCATCGTCTGGCCGCCCGGCATGACCATGTCGCCCGGTTTCTGGCCGGCCTTGCAGGGGCCGAGCCACTTGGCTTCCATGACGGTCTCGCCCTTGGTGCGGCCCATCATCGGCGGGTTGTAGCTGGAGCTCATGACCATCTTGTAGGCCGAGCTGAAGTCGCCGCTGATCACGCCGTGGGTGGTCGCGGTGCTGGCGCCGCTGCCGAAGCTGATGGTGCAAACCGAGTCGACCACGAAGGTGCTGCCCTCGGCGCGCATCTCCTGCTTGCTGCACATCTCCTTGCCCATGCCCATTCCCATCTCGCGCATGGCCTTGTCGCTCGCGGCGTCGATGCATTGCTGGGTCGTGTGTGCGACGGGCGCCTTCGCGCTGCCGGACGACTCGGTCTGCAGCGTCATCTCCCACAACCCTGGCTTGCGCGGCGGATAGTCGGCTGCCGACGCGGCCAGCGCGGGGCCGCAAAGCAGAAACAGCACGGTGGAAGGCAGCAGTTTTTTCATGATCGGCAACTTGGTCGGCAAGGACACCTCTTGGCTTTTACCGTGCCGTACTGCGCACCGAAATAGGGCAATCGACATACGCCGGGCAGGAACGACACCCCTACAGCCCCTCGTGCATCGCGCACTTGAGTGCCGCCACGGGACAGATGTTCAGCTTGCCCACGACGTCCACTTGGCCTCGCTCGCCGCCGACGCCACCGTGCGCTCGATGAAACGCACGCCGCGCGCACCGTCCTCCACACGTGGATAGTCGGCCGCAAGCGGGTCGGCCGCGCTGCCGTCCAGATGCGCGCGGATATCGGCCATGACGCCGCCATACACATTGGCAAAGGCCTCGATGAAGCCTTCCGGATGCCCCGCCGGAATGCGGCTCGCGCGCTGCGCCGACGGGTGCAGCCAAGGCGAGCCGCGCGTGAGGACGCGCTTCGGCCCGTCGTGCGGCAGATGCACCAGCTGGCTCGGCTGCTCCTGCCGCCAGACCAGCGTGCCCAGCGTGCCGGACACGCGCAGCCGCAAGTCGTTCTCCAGCCCGGTGTTGATCTGCGAGGCAATCAGCACGCCGCGCGCGCCGCCCCTGAAGCGCAGCAACAGGCTGCCGTCATCGTCCAGCGCGCGGCCCGCGACCAGGCAGCCGAGGTCGGCGCAAATGCTTTCGATTTCCAGCCCGGTGACCGTCGCGACGAGGTTTTCCGCATGCGAGCCGATGTCGCCGATGGCGCCTGCCGCGCCGCTGCGAGCCGGGTCGGTGCGCCAGTCGGCCTGCTTGTTGCCGGTGCCCTCGAGATGCGTCGCCAGCCAGCCCTGGTTGTACTCGACGACCACCTTGCGAATCTCGCCAAGCTCGCCCGAGCGCACCATCGCCCGCGCCTGCCTCACCATCGGATAGCCCGTGTAGTTGTAGGTCACGCCGAACACGGTGCCCTCCCTGCGCACCGCCCTCACCAGCGCATCGGCCTGCTCGCACGTATGCACCAGCGGCTTGTCGCACACCACATGAAAGCCCGCCTCGGCAAACGCCAGCGCCACCGGAAAGTGCACATGGTTCGGCGTGACGATCGAGACGAAGTCAATCCGCTCATCCGCGGGCCGCGTCAGTTCGTCCGCGAGCAGCGCCTGCCAATCCCCGTGGTTGCGGCCATCCGCCAGCCCCAGGTCGCGACCTGAGGCAAGGGCCTTCCCGGGCGTCGAAGACAGCGCGCCGGCCACGAAGCCGGCCTGCCCATCCAGCGCAATCGCATGCCGGTGCACGGCACCAATGAACGCATCGCGCCCGCCCCCGACCATCGCGTAGCGCAGCTTGCGCGGAGAAGTAGAAGTGTTCATTCAATCGACCCAGCCGGCCGGCGAAGTGAGAGGCCCCGGGGGAGACACCGCGAAACCGGTCATGCGGGCCGCTGGAGTCGCCCCCGGTGAGGGGATGGGCGCTCGCACGAAGTGCAAGCAACCAGGGGAGCGCCTTAGAACGGGCTGTCCGGGTGATAGAACTCCTTGGCGTTGTCCTTCGTGATCAGCACCGACGGAATGATCGTGGTCGCCGGCAGCTTCTCGCCCTTCAGCCGCGCTTCGGCCGTGAGCTTGATCGCGTCGTAGATGAACTTCGGCGAGTAGCTCACGTCGGCCGTGATGCGCTTGTCCTTGCCGTCCATGATCGTCTTGACCATGCCCTTGGCGCCGGCCCCGCCGAAGATGATCTTGATGTCGTCGCGCTTGGCCTGCTCGATCGCCTTCAGCACGCCCACCGCCATGTCGTCGTCGGCCGCCCAGATCGCGTCGATGTTCTTGAAGCGCGTCAGGTAGTCCTGCGTCACCTTGAACGCATCGTCGCGGTTCCAGTTGGCGTACTTGGCATCGAGCAGCTTCACGTCGGGGCTGCCCTTCAGCACCGCGTTGAAGGCATCCATGCGTTCGTTGTCCAGCGTCGTCGCGATGCCGCGCAGCGCCACGATGTTGCCCTTGCCGCCGAGCTGCTTCACGATGTACTCGGCCGGGATCTTGCCGAAGGCCGTGTTGTCGCCGGCCACATACGCGTCCTGGGCGCTGGTGTCGGTCAGGCCGCGGTCGACCACGGTCACGTAGATGCCCTTGGCCTTCACCTGCGCCACCGGCTTGGTCAGCGCGGCCGACTCGAACGGGAACACGACCAGCGCATTGATCTTGGTCACAGTCGACAAGTCCTGCAGCTGGTTCGCCTGCTCGCCCGCGTTGGCCGCCGTCTTGATCGTGATCTTCAAGTCCTTGTGCGCCTTCTCGAGGTCCTTCTTCGCTTCGTTGGCCCAGTAGTTGATGCCGCCCATGAAGCTGTGCGTGGCAGCCGGGATCGAAACGCCGAGATTGACCTTCTCCTGCGCGAACGCCGGCAAACTGGCGAACGCGGCGGCCGCGACGGCCGTGAGAGCGATGCGACGGGTGATGGATGTCATGCGGGATGTCTCCTTGTGGTGGATGGAACGGGAACGGAACGAAAAGGGAAGCGGCCGCCTAGCGCCGCCCGCGCTGCAGGAACGCGACGATGATGATCACGAAGCCTTGCACCGCGGCGTTGAGGTACACGCTGATGATGCTGGTGAGGTTCAGGATGTTGCTGATGACCGACAGCAGGATCGCGCCGATCACCGTGCCGGTGATGCTGCCCGCGCCGCCCTTCAGCGCGGTGCCGCCGACGATCACGGCGGCGATGGCCTCCAGCTCCCACAGCAGGCCGGTGGTCGGCGATGCGGAGCCCAGGCGCGGCACGTACAGCAACGTCGCAATGCCCACGCACACGCCCAGCAGCACGTAGGTCAGGATCTTCACGCGGTCGACGTCGACGGCCGCATAGCGCGCCACCTGTTCGTTGGACCCGATCGCCTGTACATACCGCCCGTAGGCGGTGCGGTTGAGGATGAGCGCGCCAACCACCGCGACGATCACGAACACCCACACCGGAATCGGAATGCCCGCGATGCTCGCGTAGTACACCGGGGCATAGAGGTCCGACAGGTCGTTGTCGAGCGTCAGCGCGCCGCCGTTCGCAAAGTACGTGAGGTACGCGCGAAAGATCCCCAGCGTGCCCAGCGTCACGATGAACGGCTCGATGCGTCCCTTGGTGATCAGCAACCCGTGCGCCAGACCGAACACCGCGCCCAGCACCACCGCCAGCCCGGCACCCAGCACCACCGCCATCAGCGGCGAGCCCGTCGCCGGCCCCGCCCAGTTGATGAACATGATCACGCTGCCTGCGATCAGCGCCGCCATCGAACCGACCGACAGGTCGATGCCGCCCGAGATGATGACGAAGCACATCCCCACCGCGATGATCCCGATGAAGGCGGTGCGCGTGAGCACGTTCATGACGTTGTCGGCCGTCGCGAAGTCGCTGTTGAGCAGCGTGCCGGCGATGCACAGCAGCACCAGGCCGGCGACCGGCCCCACGCCGCGCAGACGCTCGGTCCAGCGCGGCTTGGCTTCCGCGCGGTGAGGCGCGTCCGATTCCGGCGTCGATGCCACGGGGGCGGGTCTAGCTTGCTGTTCCGGTGGCATGAGCGATCAGCTCCTCTTCGGTCAGATGGTCTGCATCGAGCGTGGCGACGATCCGGCCCGCCCGCATCACCGCGACGCGGTGGCACAGGCCGATCAGTTCCATCAATTCCGACGAGACGACGATCACGGCAAGCCCTTCGCGGGCCAGTCGCTGGATCAGGAAATAGATGTCGCGCTTGGCCCCCACGTCGACGCCGCGCGTCGGCTCGTCCAGCACCACGATCTTCGGCCGTGGCTGCAGCACCTTGGCGAGCGCGAGCTTCTGCTGGTTGCCGCCCGACAGCGACGACGCCTTCGCTTCGAGCGATCCGGTACGGATGCCGAAGTCCTTCACCGCCTCGCCCAGCGCCGCGCGCTCGGCGTCGGGTCGCAGCCATGGCCGGGTGTATTGCTCGAGCGCCATCAGCGTGAGGTTCTGCCGCAGCCCGAAGTTCACATGCAGGCCCTTGCCCTTGCGGTCCTCGCTCAGGTAGGTGAAGCCGTGCCGCGCGGCGTCGCGCGGATTGCGCAGGTGCACCGGCTCGCCAAGAATCTGCACTTCGCCGCTGGACGGGCGCAGCCCCATCAGCCCTTCGAACAGCTCCGTACGCCCGGCGCCCACCAGCCCGGCAAAGCCCAGGATCTCGCCCGGCCGCACCTCAAAACTGGCCTCCCGTGCCCACCCGGGCACACTGAAATTGCGCACCTGCATCGCCGGCGGCTTGTCGGCAACCACCGGGTCCCGTGGCGGAAAAAGATCGGCCAACTCGCGCCCCACCATGAGGTTCGCCATCTGCTGGTGCGTGAGATCGGCCGTCGGAGCGCGCGCCACGAAGCGGCCGTCGCGCATGACGATCACCTCATCCGTCACCCGCTCCACTTCATCGAGCTTGTGCGAGATGTAGACGATGGTCACGCCGTCCGCACGCAATTGCGCGATGAGCTTGAACAGCCGCTCGGTCTCGCCCGGCGTGAGCGTCGCGGTCGGCTCGTCCATGATCAGCAGCCGCGCGTGGCGTGCAATCGCCTTGGCGATCTCGACCAACTGCTTCTCCGCCACGATGAGGCGACGCACCTTGAGTCGCGGGTCGACCTGCAGCCCCACCTCGGCCAGCGCAGCCAGGGACTCTCGCTCCATCGCCGCGTCGTCGAGCCAGAGCCCCTTCTTCTTCTCGTGGCCCAGGAACATGTTCTGCGCCACGCTCAGGTCTTCCGCCAGGTTGAACTCCTGGTGAATCAGCACGATGCCCAGCGCCTCGGCGTCGCGCGAGTTCGCAAAGTGCCTGACCGTGCCGTTGATGCTGAAGCTGCCGCCGCTCGGTTGCTCGTAGCCCGCGAGGATCTTCATCATCGTGGACTTGCCCGCACCGTTCTCGCCAAGCAATCCATACACGCGCCCCGGTGCCAGCGAGAAGCTCACGCCATGCAGCACCTGCACCGGCCCAAACGCCTTGACGATGCCATTGAACTCGACCGCGACGCTGCGCTTGACGGCGGGCACCGACGCCACGGCGTTCATTGCCTCGCCTCCGGGCTCTGAACTGCGCTCATAGGGCACGTTCCGCTCTGGGCACTGCGGTTCGAGTGCCTTCGGGCGGCCGAGCGGCGCTCACGGCGCCACCCCACGAACCTTCAGAGTCTCGTGCAACGCAAGCACCCCCGCGCCGATCACCCCGCCCTGCGTGCCCAACGGCGTGTACTGGATCTCCAGGTGCCGCGTCGATAGCGCAAGCGAGCGCTGGTACACGCTTTGACGCACAGCTGCCAGGAACAACGGCCCGATGCGCGTGATGCCGCCGCCGATGAACACATGCGACGGATTGAAGAAGTTGACGACCGAGGCCAGCATCTGCCCGATGAGATTGCCGGCGCGCTGAATGATCCCGTTGGCCGCCGCATCCCCCGCGCGACTCGCTTCGCCAACATCGATTGCGTCGATGCGGCCCTTCTCCCTCAGGCAGGTCGCGAGCGCCACGCTCTCGCCCGCATTGGCCGCCTCGATCGCCATGCGCGTGATGGCCGGCCCGGCCGCCATCGCCTCCACGCACCCCACATTGCCGCAGTGGCAGCGGGGCCCTTCCTGGTCCACGCAGATGTGGCCCACGTCGCCGGCCGAACCGGCAGCGCCGCGATACACCTCGCCGTGGCAGACGATGCCGCAACCAATCCCCGTGCCAACCTTGATCACCAGGAAGTTGCTCAGCGAACGGCGCAGTCGCCACAGTTCGCCGAGCGCCATCAGGTTCACATCGTTGTCGACGAACACAGGCGCAACGTATTCCTCGCGCAGGTAGTCGCGGATCGAGAAGCTGTCCCAGGCGGGCATCAAGGGCGGATTGACGAGCTGCCCGATCGCAAAGTTGACCGGTCCCGGCACCCCAACGCCGATCCCCAGCACGTCCTTCGCGCCAAAGCCGCATTGCGCCAGGAGTTCCCGCATGAGCGTGCGCACGCGCGCCAGCACCACGCCCGGACCTTGCCGCACATCGGCCGCCTCGGCATGCTGCGCGAGCGGCGTGAGATCCGGCCGCAGCACTGCCACGTCGAGACTGGTCGCTCCTACATCGACACCGATGAGCACACCCAGCCCGCTGTGCAACTGCAAGTTCTCTGCGCGCCGGCCACCGGAGGACTCCTGCAAACCCGATTCGGCGAGCAAGCCCTGTTCGATCAGCCCGGCAATCAGCGTGTTCGCCTTGCTCTTGGAAAAGCCCAGCCGCTCGGCCATGCCATGCCGCGAGCCGCCGGCCGACCAGAAAGTCGTCTCCAGCAACTGCATCTCATCGCCAGTGAGCCTGCTCCAACGTACCAAGCTTCTTGTCTCCGGTCTCGTCATGCACGGCCTGCGGGCCGGGCGAACGCGAATACTAGGGACAGCTCTTCAGCCGCACAAGGCTTAACTTCGACCTATTTCAATTCGAAGTCGAACATCGCGCGCAGCAAAAAGCCGCCCGGAGGCGGCTCTGTGTGGGTCGGTGACACGCGGCACGAGGCCGAGCGCGCTCACTTCTTCTGACGGTACTTGCGCAGCGCAGCGATCTGCGCGGCCATGACGGCCAGTTCCGATTGCGCCATCGCGATGTCGATGTCGCTCCGCGCGTTCTTGAGTGCTTCCTCGGCGGCGGCCTTGGCCTTGTTGGCCTTCTCGTCGTCGAGATCCTTGCCGCGGATCGCGGTGTCGGACAGCACGGTGACGGTGGTTGGCTGCACTTCGAGGATGCCGCCGGCCACGAAGACGAACTCTTCGCCGCCGTCGGCCGTCTCGATGCGCACGGCACCGGGACGGATGCGCGTGATCAGCGGGGTGTGGCGCGGATAGATGCCGAGTTCGCCGGCTTCACCGGGCAGCGCGACGAATTTGGCCTCGCCCGAGAAGATCGACTCTTCTGCGCTGACCACGTCCACATGAATGGTGTTTGCCATTTGTTGTCCTTTGCAATCCTGGAGAAGGGTGTGGAAAGCAAGCAATCGACCGTCTGACTAGGCGCCGCGCAGAGCCGACAAATGTACGGCGAGCACGGCAACGACGCCAGGCGGTCGAATGCGCCGCTTTACGCGACCTTCTTCGCCTTTTCGAAGGCTTCGTCGATACCGCCGACCATGTAGAACGCCTGTTCCGGCAGGTGGTCGGCTTCGCCGTTCACGATCATCTTGAAACCACGGATGGTTTCGGCCAGCGACACGTACTTGCCAGGCGAACCCGTGAACACTTCGGCCACGTGGAACGGCTGCGACAGGAAACGCTGGATCTTCCGGGCACGGGCCACGGCCAGCTTGTCTTCCGGTGCCAGTTCGTCCATGCCCAGGATCGCGATGATGTCGCGCAGTTCCTTGTAGCGCTGCAGCGTGCCTTGCACGGCGCGGGCCACGTTGTAGTGCTCTTCACCGACCACCAGCGGGTCGAGCTGCCGCGAGGTCGAGTCGAGCGGGTCCACGGCGGGGTAGATACCGAGTGAAGCGATGTCACGCGACAGCACCACGGTGGAGTCCAGGTGGGCGAAGGTGGTGGCGGGCGACGGGTCGGTCAAGTCATCGGCCGGCACGTACACGGCCTGGATCGAGGTGATCGAGCCGACCTTGGTCGAGGTGATGCGCTCTTGCAGGCGGCCCATTTCCTCGGCCAGCGTGGGCTGGTAACCCACGGCGGAAGGCATCCGGCCCAACAGAGCGGACACTTCGGTACCGGCCAGCGTGAAGCGATAGATGTTGTCCACGAAGAACAGCACGTCGCGGCCTTCGTCGCGGAACGACTCGGCGATGGTCAGGCCGGTCAGCGCCACGCGCAGACGGTTGCCCGGGGGCTCGTTCATCTGGCCGTAGACCATGGCCACCTTGGATTCGGCCAGGTTCTCCAGGTTCACCACGCCGGAATCGGCCATCTCGTGATAGAAGTCGTTGCCTTCGCGGGTACGCTCACCCACGCCGGCGAACACCGACAGACCCGAGTGAGCCTTGGCGATGTTGTTGATGAGTTCCATCATGTTCACGGTCTTGCCCACGCCGGCGCCGCCGAACAGGCCCACCTTGCCGCCCTTGGCGAACGGGCACACCAGGTCGATCACCTTGATGCCGGTTTCGAGCAGGTCTTGCGAGGGCGAGAGTTCGTCGTAGGCGGGGGCCTTGCGGTGGATCGAAGCGGTGAGCTCCTGGCCCACGTCGCCGCGCTCGTCGATCGGACGTCCGAGCACGTCCATGATGCGGCCCAGCGTGGCCTTGCCGACCGGCACCGTGATGGCCGCGCCGGTGTTGGTCACCATGATGCCGCGGCGCAGGCCGTCGGACGAACCGAGTGCAATGGTGCGCACCACTCCGTCACCGAGTTGCTGCTGCACCTCGAGCGTCAGGCCACCTTCGTCGTACTTCAGGGCATCGTAGACCTTCGGCATCTGGTCGCGCGGGAATTCCACGTCGACCACGGCGCCGATACATTGAACGATCTTGCCTTGTGCTGCGTTTGCTTGAGCCATGTGTGCTCCGATAAAAGTTGTTTGTAGGGGGACGACGGTGGAACCGGCTTACACGCCCGCGGCAGCCGCCGCGCCCGAAACGATTTCGGACAGTTCCTTCGTGATGCCGGCCTGACGCGTCTTGTTGTAGACCAGCTTCAGTTCGTCGATCACGTTGCCGGCGTTGTCGGTCGCAGCCTTCATGGCCACCATGCGCGCCGAATGCTCGGACGCCATGTTCTCGGCCACCGCCTGATACACCAGCGATTCGACATAGCGAACCAGCAGTTCATCGATCACGCTCTGCGCATCCGGCTCGTAGATGTAGTCCCACGAGTGCTGGCCCTGCTCGGTCTGAAGCGACTCGGCCGCCAGCGGCAGCAGTTGCTCCACCACCGGCTCCTGCTTGATGGTGTTGATGAACTTCGTGTAGCACAGGTGCACGGCCGACAGCTTGCCTTCCGCATAGGCGTCGAGCAGCGTCTTGACCGGCCCGATGAGCTTTTCGAGGTGCGGCGTGTCGCCCAGGTGGGTGACATGCGACACCACGCGCGCACCGATGCGGTTCAGGAAGCCGAGGCCCTTGCTGCCGATCGCCACGGAATCGATGGATTTGCCGGCGGCCTGCGCCTCGCGCAACTTGGCCGTGACCGCGCGCAGCAGGTTGGTGTTCAAGCCACCGCACAGGCCCTTGTCGCTGGTCACGACGATGAACCCGACCGCCTTGGACTCGTTCGTCTTCATGAACGCGTGGGTGTACTCCGGGTTCGCCTTGCCGAGGTTGGCCGCGATCTTGCGGATCTTTTCGCTGTAGGGGCGAGCGGCGCGCATGCGTTCCTGCGCCTTGCGCATCTTGGAAACCGAGACCATTTCCATGGCCTTGGTGATCTTCTTGGTGTTCTCCACCGATTTGATCTTGCCGCGGATTTCCTTACCAGCTGCCATGAGAGCTCCTTGTCAGTTCAGTCAGGTCGATCAGGCGAACGACTTCTTGAACGACGTGATGGCAGTCGTCAGCTCGGCTTCGGCGTCCTTGTCGAGCGCCTTCGACTTCTCGATCTTGTCGAGCAGCGCGGCGTGGCTGGACTTCAGGAACTGGTGCAGGCCATGTTCGAACGGCAGCACCTTCTTGATCTCGACATCGTCCATGAAGCCCTTGTTCACGGCGAACAGCGTCGCGCCCATCAGCGAGATCGGCAGCGGGCTGTACTGTGTCTGCTTCAACAATTCGGTCACGCGGGCACCGCGGTCGAGCTGCTTGCGGGTGGCTTCGTCCAGGTCGGAAGCGAACTGCGCGAACGCAGCCAGTTCACGGTACTGCGCCAGGTCGGTACGGATACCACCGGACTGGCCCTTGATGACCTTGGTCTGTGCCGACGAACCCACGCGCGACACCGAGATACCGGCATTGATGGCGGGACGGACACCGGCGTTGAACAGGTTGGTTTCCAGGAAGATCTGGCCGTCGGTGATCGAGATCACGTTGGTCGGCACGAAAGCGGACACGTCGCCGGCTTGCGTCTCGATGATCGGCAGCGCGGTCAGCGAACCCGTCTTGCCCTTGACTTCACCCTTGGTGAACGCTTCGACGTAGTCGGCGTTCACGCGGGCTGCGCGTTCGAGCAGGCGGCTATGGAGATAGAACACGTCGCCGGGGTAGGCTTCGCGGCCTGGCGGGCGGCGCAGCAGCAGCGACACCTGGCGGTACGCAACGGCTTGCTTCGACAGGTCGTCATACACGATCAGCGCGTCTTCGCCGCGGTCGCGGAAGTACTCGCCCATGGTGCAGCCCGAGTAGGCCGACACGTACTGCATGGCCGCCGATTCCGAAGCGGAAGCAGCCACCACGATCGTGTAGTCCATGGCACCGGCCTGTTCCAGCGCGCGCACCACGTTCTTGATCGACGAAGCCTTCTGGCCGATGGCGACGTAGATGCACGTCACGCCCTGGCCCCGCTGGTTGATGATCGCGTCGATGGCCACGGCCGTCTTGCCGGTCTGGCGGTCGCCAATGATCAGCTCGCGCTGGCCACGGCCGATCGGTACCATCGAGTCGATCGACTTCAGGCCGGTCTGCAGGGGCTGGTCCACCGACTTCCGTGCGATCACGCCCGGTGCGACCTTTTCGATCACGTCGGTCATCTTGGCGTTGACCGGACCCTTGCCGTCGATCGGCTGGCCCAGTGCGTTCACCACGCGGCCGATGAGCTCGGGGCCGACCGGCACTTCCAGGATGCGGCCGGTGCACTTGACCGTGTCGCCTTCGGAGATGTGCTCGTACTCGCCCAGGATCACGGCGCCGACCGAGTCGCGCTCGAGGTTCAGCGCCAGCCCGAACGAAGGCGTGCCGTCCGCGCTCGGCGGAAATTCCAGCATTTCGCCCTGCATCGCGTCCGACAGGCCGTGCACGCGCACGATGCCGTCGGTCACCGACACCACGGTGCCTTCATTGCGGATGTTGGCGGAAACGCCAAGGCCTTCGATACGGCTCTTGATGAGTTCGGAGATTTCTGCGGGATTGAGTTGCATGACTCGTTCCTTCTTTCTTTGTGAGGGGCCGAAGGCTTACGCCGCCAGCGCAACTTTCATTTGTTCAAGACGGGCCTTGACCGAGGTGTCGAGCACTTCGTCACCCACTGCCACGCGAACGCCACCGATCAACGACGGGTCGAGCGTCACGGAGACCTGCAGCTTGCGACCGAAACGCTTTTCAAGCGCCGTCGTCAACTGCGCGAGCGCAGCGTCATCGATCGGGAAGGCGCTGTACACCACGGCGTCCGACGAGCCGCGGAGGGCATTGGCCAGCACGCGGTATTGACGCGCGATTTCCGGCAGCGCCGCGAAGCGACCGTTCTCGAGCAATGCGCCGAGGAAGTTGTTGGCCTGCGCCGGCAGCGAGCCGCCAGCCACGCCGGCGATCACGCCGAGCACTTGCTCGGGCGTTGCCTTCGGGTTGTCGGCAAATTGCTGCAGCTGCGAGTTGCCGGCGATGGCCGCAACTTGTTCCAGCCAGGCGCCCGTGCCCTGAAGATCCGACGCTGAAGCCTTGAACAAGGCCTCGGCGTAAGGGCGTGCGATGGTGGCGATTTCTGCCATGGTATTCCTCGATGCGCCTTCTGCTTCAGAGTTCGGTCTGCAGGCGAGCCAGCAAGTCGGCGTGGACCGCGGGGTTCACTTCCTTGCGCAAGATCTGCTCGGCGCCCTTGACAGCCAGCGCAGCGACCTGCTCGCGCAGTGCTTCGCGGGCCTTGGCGGACTGCTGTTCGGCCTCGGCACGTGCAGCGGCGACGATCTTGTTGCCTTCTTCCGTGGCGCGGCCCTTGGCCTCTTCCACGATGGCTTGCGCACGACGCTCCGCATCGGCCAGACGCTGCGCGGATTCGTTGCGGGCCTGGCCCAACGCTGCTTCGACCTTCTTGTCGGCGGCAGCCAGTTCCGTCTTGGCCTTGTCAGCCGCAGCCAACCCGCTCGCGATCTTGGCGGCGCGCTCGTCGAGCGCCTTCGCGATCGGCGGCCACACGAACTTCATCGTGAATCCGACCAGGATCAGGAACACGATCAACTGGACGATTAAGGTACCGGTAATGCTCACTTTTCACCCTCTCTATGCAATGGAGCTGGAAGCCATTCCATGAGGAATGACGACTTGATCCGAGGAGAAAAACTTACTTGGCCAGGGTGGCGATTTGCGCCAGGAACGGGTTGGCCGTTGCAAACCACAGCGCCACACCGGTACCGATGATGAACGATGCGTCGATCAGGCCGACCAGCAGGAACATCTTGGTTTGCAGTTCACCCATCAGCTCGGGCTGGCGTGCAGCCGATTCGAGGTACTTGCTGCCCATGATGCCGATGCCGACGCAAGCGCCGAACGCGCCGAGACCGATGATGAGGCCGGCGGCCAGGGCAACAAAGCTGATAACTTCCATGATGACTCCTAAGGGGACTTGGTTGACGAGAAAAAAGAAAACTGAAAACTGAAAAGACGGATCAGTGGTGATCGTGGGCCTGGCCGATGTAAACGAGCGCCAGCATCATGAACACGAACGCTTGCAGCGTGATGATCAGGATGTGGAAGATCGACCAGACGGTGCCCGCGACGATGTGGCCGAACGCCAGTCCGATGCCGGTGGCCGACATGGTGAAGGCGCCGCCCATCAGGGCGATCAGCAGGAAGATCAGTTCGCCGGCGTACATGTTGCCGAACAAACGCATGCCGTGCGAGACGGTCTTGGCGATGAACTCGATCATCTGCATCGCGAAATTGAACGGATACAGGGCCCAGTGGTTGCCGAACGGCGCCGTGAACAGTTCATGGACCCAGCCGCCGACGCCCTTGATCTTGACGTTATAGAACAGGCACACCAGCAGCACGCCGACCGACAGACCCATGGTCACCGACAGGTCGGCCGTGGCCACGACGCGCATGTAGGCATGCTCGGGGTCGTGACCCATCGCAGCGTAGGCCTTGCTCCAGAGGAAAGGCAGCAGATCGACGGGCAGCAAGTCCATCGCATTGAGCATGAAGATCCAGACAAAGATCGTCAGCGCGAGCGGCGCGACCATCTTGCGGCTTTCCTTGTTGTGGACGATGCCCTTGGCTTGCTGGTCGACCATCTCGACGAGGAACTCGACAGCGGCCTGGAAGCGACCCGGCACACCTGAAGTGGCCTTGCGCGCGGCAAGCCACAAGACGAAACACCCAAGCGCGCCAAGTGCGATCGAATAAAACATCGAGTCGTAGTTGAAAACCGAGAAGTCGACAACTGCCTTGGGCTTGACGTTTTGCCATTGCGTCAGATGGTGAATGATGTATTCACCAGCGGTCTGACCGTGTTCCGCAGCGTTTTCAGCAGCCATTCTGTTACTCGTTCTCTCGTTTCTTGCGCTTGGGGGCGAACACCAACGCCACCCAATACGCTTGCATTGCCACCGCCAAACCAACCAGCATCGCAGGCCAGCTCAGCGCCGTAATCAGCCTTGGCGCCGCCAGCAACATTGCCAGCGTCAAAGCCATCTTGACCATCTCCCACACAAAGAACCCGAGCATCGCCGTGCTCGGGCTCAGGGAAGACAGGCGGCCCGTTAATCCGCGCGCAAAGACAGCAGCCGGAACCACCACCGAAAGCGCGCCGTAACCGGCCGACCAACCCAGATTTTGCCTCCCGGTCAGACCCCAGGCAGCCAACGCCACCAGCAAGCCCGCCATCAACTGGCCCGCAATCACCCACCAAGGGGAGACCGACGGACTCTTTTCCCGCAGCCGCTGCGCCTCCTCGGCGGTCAGCGGCTTGAATTCTTCTTCTGCATCTTCAAACTCGACATCCCGGGCTGTTTTTCTCATGTGCATGCGCCCGAAAGTCAAACCAGAATTTTTACAAAGCCATTGATTATAAGTAAAAACCCATGGCCTCCTCCCTTTTTGCAGCCCGCTGTTGGCTGAGGATGTTGCGACACCGCCGCGATTCCTGTACGGGCCGGTGCGGCAAGGTGCGCCGTCCATAATTCCACCATGGGCCCGCTCACCTCCTTGCTACCCGAGACGCTGTGCTACCTGGACGGGGCGTTTACGCCTTTGCGCGACGCAAAAATCAGCGTGCTGGATCGCGGCTTCATCTTCGGGGATGGCGTCTATGACGTGGTGCCGGCCTATGACGGCCACCTGTTCTGCTTCGACGAACACATCGCCCGGCTGGGCCGCTCGCTCGCAGCGTTGCAGATGGCGAATCCGCACACGGAGAAGGAATGGCGAGCTATCGCGCAACAACTGGTCGACCAGGTCGGTGGGCCTTCTCTTGCCGTGTACTTCCAGGTGACGCGCGGCGTCGCTCCGCGAGACCATGCGATGACGCGCGGCATCAAGCCAACCGTCTTTGCAATGGTCAACACAATGAAGCAAGTGGCGGACAGCGTTCGTGCGACAGGCGTGCCGTGCGTGACGTCCGATGACTTCCGTTGGCAGAAGGCGCACATCAAGACCACCAGCCTGCTTGGCGCAGTGCTCGCACGGCAGATCAGCATCGAGGCGGGCGCGACGGAGACCATCATGTTTCGTGGCGAAGCATTGAGCGAAGCGTCATCCAGCAACGTCTGGGTCGTGAAGGATGGCCGCGTGGCCGGCCCGCTGCCGGACGAAATGGTGCTGAAAGGTATCCGCTACGGACTGCTGGAACGCCTGTGTCGCGAGACCGGCATTCCATTCGAGCTGCGCCGCGTCACTCGCGAAGAGGTATTCGGCGCCGATGAGTTGATGCTGTCTTCCGCGAGCAAGGAGGTGCTGCCCGTGACCACGCTGGACGGCATGGCCATTGGAACCGGCACACCCGGCCCCACCTACCACGCCCTGTATGCAGCCTACCAGCAGGCCAAGCAGCGCAACGGAACTTCCCCATGACCACCGACAACAACGACAACAACGACAAGATCGAGACGCGGCAAGACTCGCTGATCGAATACCCCTCGCAATTTCCAATCAAGGTGATGGGGGAAAACGTCGACGGCTTCGTGCACGCGGTCACGGCCATTGCAAAGCAGTTCGACCCTGGATTCGACGCCACGACCGTCGAGTTGCGCGACAGCAAGACCGGCAAGTACCTCGGCGTGACAGTGACCGTGACCGCGACCAGCCGGGAGCAACTCGACAACCTCTACCGCGCGCTGTCGACGCATCCCATGGTCAAGGTGGTGCTCTGACGGCGGAGACCGCCCCAGTCATCGCGGTCGAATGGCTCGGCCGCGTCGACTACGAGGCCACCTGGGCCGCCATGCGGCAATTCACGCAGGAGCGTTCGGCGCAAGCGCAAGACGCGCTGTGGATTTGCGAGCACCCGCCGGTCTATACGCAAGGCATCGCCGGCAAGGCCGACCATGTGCTGAATCCGGGCGACATTCCGGTGATTCAGACCGATCGGGGCGGCCAGGTCACTTTTCATGGACCCGGCCAGGTCTTGGCTTATCCGCTCCTGGATCTCAAACGGGCCGGCTACTACGTCAAGGAATATGTCTACCGCATCGAAGAAGCCGTGATCCGCACGCTTGCGCATTTCGCGGTGACTGGCCACCGCGTCGGCGGCGCACCCGGCATCTATGTGCGGTTGGACGATCCGTTCTCGCACGCAGCGCTGAGCGGGCCGGCCGCGCCGGGGGACCCCTTTCGCGGCCTTGGAAAGATCGCGGCACTTGGCATCAAGGTCAGCCGCCACTGCACATACCACGGTGTGTCGCTCAACGTCGCGATGGATCTGGAACCCTTCGATCGCATCAACCCTTGTGGCTATGCCGGGCTGAAAACCGTCGATCTTTCTACAATCGGGGTCCAAACCACTTGGGAAGAAGCTGCGCAGGTACTGGGCCGAAAGCTCGCCGCCTGGTTGGCCCCCTGAACCATGAGCACCCCTGAAGTCGTCCGCGAGGCCCAGAGCCAGGAATCCTACAACCCGCTCGCAAAGCAGAAGGCCGCCGCCAAGCTGTCGCGCATTCCCGTCAAGGTGGTGCAGGGCGAAGTTCTGAAGAAACC
Source organism: Variovorax humicola (assembly GCF_037889915.1). Taxonomy (NCBI): domain Bacteria; kingdom Pseudomonadati; phylum Pseudomonadota; class Betaproteobacteria; order Burkholderiales; family Comamonadaceae; genus Variovorax; species Variovorax humicola. The sequence goes on from NZ_JBBKZV010000032.1 coordinate 49,581, forward strand.
GGAGTGGATCCGCGTCAAGGCAGGAAGCCCCACGACGCGCTTTTACGAGATCAAGCAGATCCTGCGCGAAAGCAACCTGCACACCGTGTGCGAGGAGGCTTCTTGCCCCAACATCGGCGAATGTTTCGGCAACGGGACGGCAACGTTCATGATCATGGGCGACAAGTGCACCCGCCGCTGCCCGTTTTGCGACGTCGGCCACGGCCGGCCAGATCCGCTCGATGCCGATGAACCGCTCAACCTCGCGAAGACGATTGCCAAGCTCAAGCTGAAGTACGTGGTAATCACCAGCGTCGATCGGGACGATCTGCGCGATGGCGGCAGCCAGCATTTTGTCGACTGCATCCGCAACATTCGCGAACTGTCGCCCACGACGCAGATCGAGATTCTCGTGCCCGATTTCCGTGGCCGCGACGACCGGGCCCTGGAAATCCTGAAGGCCGCGCCGCCCGATGTGATGAACCACAACCTTGAAACTGCGCCGCGCTTGTACAAGGAAGCACGCCCCGGCAGCGACTACCAATTCAGCCTGAACCTGCTGAAGAAGTTCAAGGCGTTGCACCCGAACGTGCCAACCAAGAGCGGCATCATGGTCGGCTTGGGCGAAACCGATGAAGAAATCTTGCAGGTAATGCGCGACATGCGCGCACATGACATCGACATGCTGACCATTGGCCAGTACTTGTCACCCAGTAACAGCCACTTACCGGTGCGCCGCTACGTGCATCCCGACACCTTCAAGATGTTCGAGGAAGAAGCCGGCAAGATGGGGTTCAGTCATGCGGCCGTGGGAGCGATGGTGCGATCGAGCTACCACGCCGACCAGCAAGCACACGCCGCCGGCGTGTGAGCTGGTGAATTCAGGCCCGCTGAATGCGGCGCCTGCCCATCCGAGGAATCAGGAAGGGTTGGTTTGGCGGGCCGGGCGACGACGAGTCGGCGGACCGGAGCGCTTGTCATCCGCGCGAACATCGGGTTTGGTTGAACGGGTCATCATGCCTCCTGGTTTTGAGACGCGGCCTCAAGGCTCGCGGCATCATTCAACGCGGCGCCACGACGATCCGTTGACGTTTCAATTACCTTGCCTATGACCACCACCGACCCACTTGAAGCCACCATTGCCCAGGACTTCGGACTCATAGCCGATCTCGTGCGGGTTCACGCCGCTGAGAGGCCAAATAGCATTGCACTGCGCGACAGCGAGCGCACGCTTACTTACAGTGCACTGAGCACCTTGATGGATCGGATCGCATCGGCGCTGCAGCGCGATGGCCTGCAAAAAGGCGACGTTATTGCCGTTTGCGCGACGTCCTCCGTCCACTACGCAGCCGTTTTTCTGGGTGCCCTGCGGGCCGGACTGGCTGTGGCACCGCTGGCGCCGAGCTCGACGCCCGCGAGCCTTGCGCGCATGCAAGGAGATGCCGAGGCAAAGCTGCTGTTCGCCGACGCTACGACGGCCGACGTCATCGGGCCTGAGATAGCGAATGGGATCCCGCGCATTGCGCTCGACAGTTCCGATGTCGGCCGCGACTTCGACGATTGGCTGGCGCCGGCGGGCACGCTGCCGGCGAAAGTCGAGCTCCAACCCTCTTCTCCCTTCAACATCATTTATTCCTCCGGCACGACGGGCGAGCCAAAGGGCATCGTGCAGGGGCACGGAATGCGCTGGTCTCATGTGAAGCGCGGCGAGCGTTATCGCTATGGGCCCGACACGGTCACGCTACTTTCCACGCCGCTTTACTCCAACACAACCCTGGTCGTGTTCTTCCCGACCATCGCGTTCGGGGGACAGGTCATCTTGATGGCGAAGTTCGACGTGGCGGGTTACTTGCAACTCGCTGAAAAGCACCGGGTGACCCACACCATGCTCGTGCCCGTGCAATACCAGCGCCTCATGGCACATCCTGCGTTCGACGCACACGATCTCTCATCGTTTCAATTCAAGTTCAGCACCAGCGCTCCCTTCGGCGCTATCTTGAAGGCGGATGTGTTGAAGCGGTGGCCCGGCGGGTTGATCGAGTTCTACGGAATGACCGAAGGTGGCGGCACCTGCATCCTTGAAGCGCATCTGCATCCGGACAAGCTGCACACGGTGGGCCGACCGGCCGAAGGCAGCGATATCCGGTTGATCGACGATGAAGGCAAGGAAGTGGCGCCCGGCTGCGACGGTGAAGTGGTGGGCAATTCGGCCGGCATGATGGTCGGATACCACCGCCAGCCGGAGAAGACGCGCGAGGCGGAGTGGTTCGCGCCCGATGGCAAGCGGTTCATTCGCACTGGCGATGTAGGCCGTTTTGACGGAGACGGTTTCCTGACGCTTTTCGACCGCAAGAAGGACATGATCATCAGCGGCGGCTTCAACATCTACCCGAGCGACCTGGAAGCCGTGCTTCGCGGCCATCCGTCCGTGGCCGACGCAACGGTGGTGGGCGTGCCCTCGGAGCTCTGGGGGGAAACGCCGATCGGTTTTGTGGTCCGCAAGCCGGGCGATACGACCGATCCGGCCGTCGTGCTGGAATGGAGCAATGCCCAACTCGGCAAGACCCAGCGGCTCGCAGGCTTGTACCTGATCGCCGAGTTGCCCCGCAGCGCAATCGGCAAGGTGTTGAAACGGGAGTTGCGCGAACAGCATGCTCGTGGCTGAGGTCTCGCCTCGACCATCGCACAGTCATTCGATTCGCCGGTCATCTTCGGCATCTGCACTGGAGCGCTGGCATCGAATTCGCTTGGCAATTGCGCACGACAACTCCAAGATGACGAAGATGGCGAAGATACCTCCCGGCGTCGGTCCACGGTTTCCGCAAGTGGTGGTGCTGGTGGGCGCGACCGGCGACCTGGCGCGGCGCAAGCTGCTGCCCGGCTTGTTTCATTTGTGCAGTGCCGGGTTCATACCCGCCTGCCGGATCATCGGCGTGTCGCTCGACGAGATCGACGTCGACGGCTTTCGCAAAGCCGCGCGCTCCGCGCTGGACGAGTTCGGGAGCCGCAAGATGACGCCCGCGGCATGGGATACCTTTGCCGCAACCCTCGACTTTGTGCCGCTGTCAGCCGGCGCGTCGGTGCTACGCGAAGCCGTCGAGCGCGCAGAACAGTCCCTGGGGGCCGAATGCCGGCGCCTGCATTACCTGAGCGTGCCACCCAACGCCGCGCTGACCGTGGTTCGGTTGCTCGGCGAGGCAGGCCTGGTGGAGCGCTCGCGCATCGTCATGGAAAAACCGTTCGGCACCGACCTCAAAAGCGCCGTGTCGCTCAACAGCAAGCTGCACGAGGTGTTTCAGGAAGAGCAGATCTTCCGCATCGACCACTTCCTGGGCAAGGAGCCGGCGCAGAACATCCTTGCGTTCCGATTTGCCAACGGCCTGTTCGAGCCGATCTGGAACCGCAACTTCATCGATCACGTCCAGATCGACGTGCCCGAGACATTGAGCCTCGGCAAGCGCGCCGGCTTCTACGAGCAGACCGGCGCATATCGCGACATGGTGGTCACGCACCTGTTCCAGATTCTCGCGTTCATGGCGATGGAGCCGCCCACCGCGCTGGAGCCTGCGCCGATCAGCGAGGAAAAGAACAAGGTGTTCCGCAGCATGGAGCCGATCCAGCCCCGCGACGTGGTGCGCGGCCAGTACAGCGGCTACCGCAACGAGGAAGGCGTGGACCCCGATTCCGACACCGAGACCTTCATCGCGCTCAAGTGCCACATCGACAATTGGCGCTGGGCAGGCGTGCCGTTCTACCTGCGCACCGGCAAGCGCATGGCCGAGGGGCAGCGCATCATCTCGATCGCCTTTCGCGAGCCGCCGAAGAGCATGTTTCCGCCGGGCTCGGGCGTTGGCGCCCAGGGGCCCGACCACCTGACTTTCGACCTGGCGGATGCATCGAAGATGTCGCTTTCGTTTTACGGCAAGCGCCCCGGCCCCGGCATGCGCCTGGACAAGCTGAGCCTGCAATTCGCGATGCGCGACACCGGCCTGGCGGGCGAGGTGCTCGAGGCCTACGAGCGGCTGATCCTCGATGCGATGCGCGGCGACCGCACGCTGTTCACCACCGCCGAAGGCATCGAGCGGCTGTGGGAAGTCTCGACCCATCTGCTGGAGTCGCCGCCGCCGGTGCGACTGTATGAACAGGGTTCATGGGGGCCCAAGCCGGTGCACCAGTTGATCGCACCGCACGCCTGGCGCCTGCCCTTCGAGCGGGCCTGGCGCGACCCGAACAAGGCCGGCAGCTGAGCTGGCGCCTCAACGCCAACGCGTCATCGGTCAAGCGCCATCGCCGAGGAGGTAGCGAGCCGATGGGCAGTCCCGCATCGACTCCGCTGACCGGGCAAACCAGGGTTGTACGAGAAGACGAGCAGGAAATCGGGGTACGCCTCGAGCAATTCACCGGTCTTCTCGATCGGCAGCACACGCGGGTGGTTGGCCAAGATCAGTCCGCAGCGACCTCGAGCACCAGCTTGCCGAAGTTCTCGCCCGCGAAGAGCTTGTTGAGCGCTTCGGGAAAGGTGTCGATTCCCTTCACCGTGTCTTCCTTGCTCTTCATGCGGCCGTCCTTCAGGTAGCCCGCGAGTTCGGCGATGGCGATGTGATAGCGATCGGCGTAGTCGAACACCACGATGCCTTCCATGCGGGCGCGGTTCACGAGCAGGCTCAGGTAGTTTCGCGGGCCGGCCGCCGGCATGCTGTTGGCGTTGTTGTACTGGCTGATGGCGCCGCAGATGATGACGCGGGCCTTGCGCGCGAGCTTGGCCAGCACCTGGTCGAGGATCTCGCCGCCGACGTTGTCGAAGTAGATGTCGACGCCCTTCGGGCAATGCTGTTTCAGCCCTTCGCGCACCGCGCCGGGACCGGCCTTGTAGTCGATGCAGGCGTCGAAGCCCAGTTCCTTCACGACCCAGTCGCATTTGGCCGCGCCGCCGGCGATGCCGACAACCCGGCAGCCCTTGATCTTCGCAAGCTGGCCCACGGTCTGGCCGACCGCGCCGGCCGCGCCGGAGATGACGACGGTTTCGCCCGGCTTCGGCTGGCCCACGTCCATGAGGCCGAAGTAACCGGTCATGCCGGGCATGCCCAACACGTTGAGCCACTGGCCGATGGTGCCGGCGCGCAGGTCGATCTTCACCAGGCCGTTGCGCTTGATGTCTTCCTGCGCAATGAGCATGTACTCCTGCACGCCGAGCGTGCCGTAGACCGTGTCGCCAACCGCAAAGGCCGGGTTCTTCGACGCGATGACACGGCCGATGCCGCCGGCGCGCATCACTTCGCCTATCGCGACCGGCGGGATGTAGCTCTTGGCATCGTTGAGCCAGCCGCGCATGGCCGGGTCGAGCGACAGCGTGAGCGTCTTGACCAGGACCCCGCCATCGGCCGGTTCGCCGACGGGCTCGGTGGTGAAGTTCCAGTGCTCTCGCAGGGCGGTGGTTTCGGGGCGCTTGGCGAGGCGGACCTGGCGATTGGTGAGTGAGGCGGCGGTCATGTGTGTCTCCTGGAGAGATGCGTGTCGGATCCGGATGCTAGCCCGGGCATACATCGGCCGGCGTAGCGCGCGCGACAGCGGTTTGTGCAGAATAGGCCGATGCATGAAGTCGTACCCCCCCGGATCCAGACCCTCGGCGAAGAAATCGCCAACGCGATAAGCCACGGACTTGGGCTGCTGCTGGCACTGGCTTCGTTGCCGATCCTGGTCTACGACGCGGCGCAGCATGGCCAGGCGGCGAATATTGTCGGTGCGTCGTTGTTCGCGGGCACGGCCATCGTGCTGTATCTGATCTCGACGCTGTATCACGCACTGCCTGCGGGCCGCGCCAAGGTCCTGCTGAACCGGCTAGACCATGCGGCCATCTACCTGTTCATCGCGGGCAGCTACATGCCGTTCCTGCTGGGCGTGCTGCGTGGGCCGGTGGGTTGGGTCCTGTTCGCGGTCGTGACGGCGGCAGCGGTACTGGGCGTGGGCGCCAAGCTGTTCGATCGGCTGCGGCATCCGCTATGGTCGACTGGCCTCTACGTGGCGATGGGTTGGATGGCGCTGATTGCAGCCGTGCCGCTGTACGAGCGCATGTCGCCGGCCGGGCTCGGCTGGCTGGTTGCCGGGGGCCTGGCCTACACGGCGGGTGCGGTTGTGTTCCTGCTCGATTCGAAGCTGCGCTACGCGCATTTCGTGTGGCACCTGTTCGTGCTGGCGGGCAGCGTCTGCCACTTCTTTGCGGCGCTCTGGTATTCGAATTAGGGCGCGCCGGGTCACCCCAGCAGCACCGAGATGACAAGTCCGGGGTGCGCGTTGCGCACCTCCAGCGTGCCGCCGTGCGCTTCGGCGACCAGCCGGCACAGGTACATGCCAAGCCCCACGCCGCCCGTCGCGCGCTGCCGTGCGCTGTCGGTCCGGTAGAAGGGTTCTGTCAGGTGTTCGAGTTGGGCCTCGTCGACGCCCGGGCCGAAATCGCGCACCTCGAGACGCACGCCCTGCCCTTGTGATTTCAATGAGACGCGCGGCGGTTGCGGTGCACCGGCGCTGTAGCGCAATGCGTTGTCGAGCAGGTTGCGCACGAGCAGGCGCATGCGCGTGCGGTCGAGTGGACGCGGCGGCAGGCCGGTCGCCAGGTCGAGCACGACGGATTCGCCGTTCGGCAGTTCGGCGGCGACCTCGCGTACCAGCGCCGCAAGGTCGATCGGCTCGCGCTGAAGCGCGGCATGCGGGCTTGCAAGGCGTTCGCTTTCGAGCAGGTCACTGATCAGGTCGCGCATCTCGTTCAGGTCCCGCAGCAGGGCGTCGCGTTCGGCGGCGCCTTCGGGCGTGTCTGGCAGCAGTTCGGCATTGAGCCGCGCGCGGGTCAGCGGCGAGCGCAGTTCGTGGCTCAGCGCCAGCAGCAGCGCACGCTTGGCGTCGAGCATGCCCTGGATGTCGTGCGCCATCGTGTTGATGCGTTGCGCCAGGTCGCCGAGATCGTCGCGGCGGCGAATGGGGATGGGCTGCGCGAACTCGCCGCGCCCGAAACGCTCCGCGCCCTCGCGGATATCGATGAGCGGACGCAGCAGGCGGCTCACGGCCGCATACACCAGCAATACGAGCAGCAGCAACGCGCCCAGCGTGGCCCAGCCGGCAGCGCGCGGCGCGAGTTGCCAGATCTTCGGGGCCCAGCCGAACACGATGCGATGGCCGTCGGCGGTCGGCCGCACGAACCAATGGCTCTCCGAGAGTTCACGCTCGCGCCGCCATGGCGCGCCCGCTTGATCGGGGTGCGACTCCCAGTTCACGCTCGGGCCAATGATGCGGATGGTGATCGGCAGGCGCTCCGTCAGCGCCTTCGCCCGCGCCACATCCGGTGGCGTGCCGATTTCGGCGACAAGGCGGTCTGCGTAGTCGATCAGCATCGGCCGCGCGGCTTCGGCCCAGCCACCGGAAAACGACTTCTGCATGCCGCCGATGAACACACCCGCCATCACCAGCGCCAGCACGAGGAACCAGACGACGAGGCGCACGCGCAGCGAACGCCGCCAGCGTCGCTTGTGGCGTCGCCCGTCAAGAATGCTCACGCGCCCTCGCCTCGTGCAACGGCCAGCGTGTACCCCGCATTGCGCAGGGTCTTGATGCAGTCCAGCGGCTCGAGCTTCTTGCGCAACCGGCTCACCACGATGTCGACTGCGCGGGTGTACAGGTCCGCCTCGTGTCCGCGCAGGCGGTTGAGGATGTCGTCGCGGCTGAAGACCTTGCCGGGCTCGGCGGCCAACAGCGCGAGCAGCTCGAATTCGGTGCCCGTGAGTTCGACGCGCACGCCTTGGCGCAGCACCTCGCGCCGGTCCAGGTCGATGGCCAATCCGGCGAACACGTGGCGCTGTGCCGATGCGCCCGACGGCTCCGCGGGACGGGCGCGCTGCCGGCGCAGGATGGTCTGCACGCGCGCCACCAGTTCGCGCGGCTCGAAAGGCTTGGGCAGGTAATCGTCGGCGCCGAGTTCGAGGCCGACCACGCGGTCCATCACCTCGCCTCGCGCGGTGAGCATCACGATCGGGATGTCACTCTCGCTGCGGATCTGGCGGCACAACGCAAAGCCGTCCATCTCGGGCAGCATCACGTCGAGGATAGCGGCGTCGTAGCGAACGGAGCGAAGCTTGGCCAGCCCTTCGCTCGGCCGCGTCGCACTGTCGAGTGCACAGTCGAAACGGGCGAAATACGTGGCGAGCGGTGCGGCAAGATGCTCGTCGTCGTCGATCAGGAGGATGCGCGGCATGGCCGGATTGTGACGGCGCAGCGGCATCGCCACCCCGCCGAACACCTCACCCGGCATTGCGCAGGCCGACGCGGCCCCAGCCACGCGCACCCCGAAGGCCAGCGACCTCAGCCACGACCGCCCCAGCGGCGGCCGCGGTCCATGAATTCCCGGACCTTTTGCTGCTGGACAGGATTCAGGCCGTCGAAGAAATCAGCCGCAGCGGCGATGACCTCCGGACTGCCCGCGCGCAGCGCTGCTGTCTTCTCGTCTATCAGCTTGCTGGCCCCCGCCTGGTCCAGCTTGTCGCCGGCAAACAGCGCCTTGAACTGGGCCCGCGGGTCGCCGGCGCCGCGCATGGCACGACGTTGCGCTTGCAGTTTTTCGGCAAGCACATCCAGCTTCTGTTTCTGTGTGCTGTCGAGCTCGAGCTTGCTGCTGACGCGTTCGACCACCCTGGTGCGGAACTCGGCCGAATCGCCTTCGCTCCAGCCGTGGCGATGGCCTGCGCAGCCCGCGATGCTGCCGACGACCAGCGCGCCGCCAAAGAGGCCGAAAAGTGAACGCTTGATCCAATGTTTCATGAGACTTCCCGTGTGTGTGAATGAGGAAGCCCGATGGTGCTGCTGGCACGCGCCCGAGTCCTTTCGCGGCGGTATCGGTACGTTTCGTTTTATTGCGGCGCCGTGTTCGGCGCCGTCGCCGGCCGGCCGAGGGTCAGCGCGCCAGCAGCGCAGCCGGACTGTCGGCTGCGAGCACCTCTTGCGCCCAGGGCACCAGCTTGGTGGTATCGGCGCGCAGCACCTCCTGCTTGACCGTCAGGATCTGTGAGGGATGCATCGAGAAGCTGCGCAAGCCCAGGCCCAGCAACAGGCGCGTGAACTGAGGGTCGCCAGCCATTTCGCCGCACACGCTCACGCCCTTGCCTTGGCGCCGGCACTCCGCAATGGTGTCGGCCACGAGCCGCAGCACGGCAGGATGCGCCGGGTCGTAGAGGTGGGCCACGGCCTCGTCGGCCCGGTCGATCGCCAGCGTGTACTGGATCAGATCATTGGTGCCGATCGACAGGAAGTCGAAGTACTTCAGAAAGGTCTTGAGTGTCAGCGCCGCGGCCGGCACCTCGATCATGGCGCCGAGCTTGACGTTGCCATGCACGGCGCCACGGTTGTCGAGTTCGACGCGCGCGAAGTCAAGCAGCGACAGCGCCTGCCGGATCTCGCTCACATGCGCCAGCATCGGGATGAGCAAATGGATCTCGCCGTGCGCGGCCGCGCGCAGGATGGCGCGCAACTGCGTCAGGAACATCGCCGGATCGGCCAGGCTCCAGCGGATGGCGCGCAGCCCAAGCGCTGGGTTCAGGTGCTCCTGCTTGCCGGTGGACTTGCCGTCGAGCGGCTTGTCGGCCCCCACGTCGATCGTGCGGATCGTGACCGGCATGCCCTGCATGCCCTCGACCGCGCGCTTGTAGGCCTGATACTGCTCTTCCTCGTCCGGCAGCCGGGTCTGGCGCGGCGTCTCGCGGCCCATGAACAGGAACTCGCTGCGGAACAGGCCCACGCCCACGGCGCCGGCCTTGACCGCGCCGATCGTGTCCTCGGGCATTTCGATATTGGCCAGCAGGTCGACGCGTTCGCCGTCGAGCGTCACGGCCGGCTTGTGGCGCAGCCGCGAAAGCCGCCCGCGCTCCAGGTCGCCCTGGCGCTGCTTGAAGCCGTATTCGGCCAGGATGATCGGCGACGGATCGACGATCACCACACCGGCATCGCCGTCGATGATGACCCAGTCGTCCTGCCGCACGAGTTGGCTCGCCGTGCGTGCGCCGACCACGGCCGGGATGTCCATGCTGCGCGCCACGATGGCGGTGTGCGAGGTGCGCCCGCCGACATCGGTGACGAAACCGGCGAACACGCTCTTCTTGAACTGCAGCATGTCGGCGGGCGACAGGTCGTGCGCGATAAGCACCAGCGGCACGTCGACGCCGTCGCCGGCGGTCGGGTCGTCCTCGCCGTCGTCGCTGCCGGCAGCGCGCTTGCGGCGCGGCGGCGTGGGCGCGAGCACCGCGGCCGTGCCCTTCATGCGATGCAGCAGCCGCTCCACGACCTGTTCAAGGTCGGCCTTGCGCTCGCGCAGGTACTCGTCCTCCATCTCGTCGAACTGGCGCGCGATGATTTCAAGCTGCGTTGTCAGCGCCCATTCGGCGTTGTAGAGGCGGTCGGTGATCCAGTGCTTGACGCCGTCGGTGAGCGCTTCATCCTGCAGCAGCATCTGGTGCACTTCGAGCAATGCGGAGAGTTCATGCGGCGCTTCTTTTGGCCCCATCTGCGCGATGTTGGCCTGCAGCTTGATGAGTTCCTCGGCCACGGCCTTGCGCGCGGTGCGCAGGCGGCCGATCTCAGTCTCGACTTCTTGAGGCTTGATGAAGTAGTGGGCAACGTCGATCCGGCTCGACACCACCAGCACGGCGCGGCCAATCGCGATGCCGCGAGCGACCGGTAGACCGTGGACCGCAAAGGTCATAGGCCGGAACCGGGCCGCCCCAAGTCGGCCGCGAGCCCTCGAGAGGCGGCAGTGACACTAAGTGCAAAGCGTGCTGGCAAGGTTATTCGCCTTCTCCGAACTTGTCGTCCATCAGCGCGACGAGCGCATCCATGGCCTCATTCTCGCGCTCCCCGTTGGTTTCGATTTCCACCGTGATTCCCATTCCGGCAGCCAGCATCATGACACCCATGATGCTCTTGGCGTTGACCCGGCGGTCGCCGCGCGCCATGAAGACTTCGCACGGAAAGCTTCCAGCCAACTTGGTGAATTTGGCCGAAGCTCGGGCGTGCAGCCCAAGCTTATTGCTGATGGTCACGGATTTCTTGATCACTGTGCTTTCTTCTCGCCTGATTCTGGGGTGCCGCCACCGCGACCTGCATGACACCGGCATTGCCGCCCGCCACGGCGCGTTGCACCAGCGCATCGAGTGGTTCATGCCGATAGGTGACTGCGCGCAGCAGCATCGGCAGGTTGGCGCCAGCTACCAGTCGCGAGCGCGTGCCGTCGATGAGCTTTTGCGCCACGTTGCACGGCGTGGCGCCAAATACATCGGCAAGCACCAACACTTGCGAACTCGGCGTGCGGTACTGCTGCTCGATGGTAATGCGCGCTGCCGCCAGCGTTTCTTCGGGCGAAACATTGGGCAGCACGTCAAGCGCAACGATGGCGTGCTCGCAGTCCGGAAAGACATGCAAAGCGCACTGCCGCAAGGCCTGGGCCAACGGTGAATGCGCGATGATGAAAATGCTGTTCATGCGGCGTTGAGGGGCTGGTCAACGATTATGCGGGGGGCACCCCAAAACTTTAGTGGTAAGACAGCACAGAGCGCGCCTAAACGCACCGAACATGCCTTTGACAACGCCAAGTGTGTCGAATCCGGCACGGTGCCGGCGCTCAGGGCAGGCGCAACCCGTCGAAGAAGGTGCTTGTAGCGTCACCTGCGGACGGCTTGCCCAGTACGGTGGCCTGGTAAATCGCAACGCTCCCGTCGCGTTGCAGGTGCGCGAACCACCTCACGCGGGCCTCGTTCGGCCTGCCGGCGGGATCGGCGCCACGCGCTTCGAGCTGCCACGGCTCCGGCTTTGGCGCCGCGCGCACCACGCTCACGGCGGACTCGCTGATCTGGCCGCCGGTGGCAGCCTGCCATTGGGCGCGCGTGCTGGCGCGCCAAGCGGCGAGCCACGCGTCGGCCTGGACCGCGTCGCCGGCCCGGGCACTCGCAATGGCGAAAGTGGCGTCCCCGGCCTCGCAACCGGCCATTTGTACTGTGACCGTCTCGCCGCCCAACGGGATCGCGCGCTCGGCGCGGTCCGGCTTGCAGGGCAGCAGCGCGGTGAGATCGCCGTCGGCCATCGGAACATCCCGCCAGTTGAAGGTCGGACTGCAGGCCGCCAGCAGCGCAATGGCGGCGGCTGGCAGGATCACACCTGCGGAACTAAAATCGCGATGCCCCATCTGTCCTGGTACTCATGAAAAAAGCCCTCTATGTTGCCGCAACCGCAATCGCCATGGCGGTCGGCGTTGGCGTGTACCTGCAATCGGGCGCCACCGCTGCGCCGCAGTCGAAATTCGTACTGCTCGACGGCAGCCAGAAAACCACCACAGACTTGAAGGGCAAGGTCACGTTGGTCAACTTCTGGGCCACCAGTTGCGTCACCTGCGTCGGCGAAATGCCGAAGGTCATCGCCACCTACGACAAGTACAAGGACAAGGGCTACGACACTCTGGCCGTGGCCATGAGCTACGACCCGCCCAGCTACGTGGTGAACTTCGCCGAAACGCGCAAGTTGCCGTTCAAGGTGGCAATCGACAACACCGGCGCCGTAGCCAAGGCCTGGGGCGACGTGCAGCTCACTCCCACGACCTATCTGGTCAACAAGCGCGGCGAAATCGTCAAGCGATACGTTGGAGAACCCGACTTCGCCGAGTTGCACCAACTCATCGAGAAGCTGCTGGCAGAGGCCTGAGCTTCCGGAAACGCGTCGGGGCTATTTCGCCAGGAATGTGTCGTGGCAGAACTTGCACGTGTCGCCGACCGACCCGACAGCGGCCTTCAACGCGTCCAGGTCGCCGGCCTTTGCGACCATCAGAAGCTTGCCGGTTTCTGACATCAGCTTGTCGCTCGTTTCCTTGAACTTGGCTGGGTCTTTCCAGATTTCGGGCTTCGCCTTGCCGCCTTCCGTGCCAGGCGCAGAGGCGCCGTTCCAGGGCAGTTGCGACACCATCGCCACCAACCCGGCGTTCGCAATGACGGCCGCCTTGTCGTACGGCACGCGGCCATTTGCCATCGCTGCGATCCTCCCGAAATGCGTGCTCTGCAGGAACATGGCGCTCTGCCGGTACATAACTGCATCCTCACCGGTTTGGCAAATTGGGCCGCCGAAGGGAGAGACAGCGCGGCGCTGGCCGCTGCAAACGTAAATGTGGCAACACGGTTCGTTGGGAATTCCTGAGTGGGGAGCGCTGTGGATGCGCCGCCCGCCACTTTGGGAACCCGCACCGAAGCGCGCATAGCGACAACCCGCACACAGGGTGGCTCCGACTTTGCTAATCTGCGCATTCCGCAGTCCGCCACCTACCCGATGAGCGTTTCGTTTGAGCCGACCACCCGCCGCGCCGCGTTGGGGGACGACCTTGCGCGCCCGGCCCGGATCTGGGACTTGCCGACGCGCGTGTTTCACTGGTCGCTCGCTGCGGCAGTGATCGGCCAGCTGGTGACCGGACTGAGCGGCTTGATGGAATGGCATTTTCGGCTCGGCTATACGGTGCTCGCCTTGCTGTTGTTCCGGCTCTTGTGGGGCTTTGTCGGCGGGCGTTGGTCGCGCTTTGCATCATTCCTCTATTCACCGCGATGGGTGCTCGCCTACCTCCGCGGCCGCGCCCATCCCGATCACCTGATCGGTCACAACCCGCTGGGTGCGCTCTCCGTCTTTGCGCTGCTCGGGATCCTCGTTTTGCAGGTGTGTACCGGTCTTGTCTCGGATGACGAGATTTCGGCGGCGGGACCGCTCACCCGCTTCGTGCCCGGCTCCGTTGTGAGTCTCGCGTCCCGCTGGCACACGCAGTTCGGCATGTGGGGCGTGATCTCGCTGGCCAGCCTGCACGTGCTGGCGGTCTTGTACTACGTGCTTGTAAAGCGCCAGCGCTTGGTGGGTCCCATGATTTCGGGTGACAAGCTGCTCACGGGCTTGCTTGTGGCGGAGAGCCGCGATACGGCTTCCACCCGGTTCACCGCGCTGGTGCTGTTTGCGCTGTGCGCGGGATTTGCCGCCTGGATCGCTTCATTGCGCGCATGAGCCATTCGATCTCTCGCCCGCTGCCGCTGGCCGATACGCCGGAAATCATCCTGCTCACCCCCGATGAGCCGCCTGAGATGGATGCCGCGCGCGCCATCTTTCGCGAATACGCGGCTTCGCTCAGCTTCGACCTGGCCTTCCAGAATTTCGAGGATGAACTGGCAGGGCTCCCCGGCGAATACGCCGAGCCGCGCGGCGCGCTGTTGATCGCCTTGATCGACGCGGCCTATGTGGTACCCGGAGTCGGTGCGCCTCTGCTGTTGCGCAGTGATGGCAGATCCGCCTATGTCGCGGGCTGCTGCGCATTGCGGCCGCTCGACACGGCGGACGAGCCGAATGCCGCCGAGATGAAGCGGCTCTATGTGAGGCCCGGCTTTCGTGGATTCGGCCTCGGCCGCCAGCTTGCCGAGGCCGCGCTCGACGCCGCCCGCAGCGCCGGCTATGCCTGCGTGTTGCTGGACACCATGGACGAGATGGAATTGGCCCGCGCGATGTACGAAGACCTCGGCTTCGAGGAAGTGCCGCCCTACTATCACAACCCGATACCGGGTGCGCACTACCTCAAGGTGGAACTCTAGCTCGCCCCCAGGCTCCGCGACACTCCTGTCGATCCTCCCGCCCCCCGACCGGGCGGGCGACCCCAGCGGCCCTGCAAAGCCGGTTCCGCGGAGTCCCACGCGAAGACAGCGTGTACGTTCTGGTTCTGGTTCTGGATCAGGCCTTGGCCTGGGTCAGCATCGTCTCGGCGTTGCTCACTTCGAACTTGCCCGGCGCTTCGATGTTCAGCGAGGCAACCTTGCCGTCCTTCACGAGCATCGAGTAGCGGTTGCTGCGCAGGCCCATGCCGCGGGCCGTGAGGTCCAGCGTCAAGCCGGTGGCCTTGGCGAAATCAGCACTGCCGTCGGCCAACATGCGAACCTTGCCGCCGGCCTTCTGATCGCGCGCCCAGGCGCCCATCACGAACGCGTCGTTCACGCTCACGCACCAGATCTCGTCGACTCCGGCGGCCTTCAAGTCATCGAAGTGCTTCACGTAGCCCGGCACATGCTGAGCCGAGCAGGTTGGCGTGAAGGCACCGGGCAGCGCGAACAATGCAATGGTCTTGCCGGCGGAAGCCTTTGCCACGTCGACGGGATTCGGGCCGATGCTGCAGCCTTCACCTTCGACTTCCGAATATTCCATCAGGGTGGTCGCGGGAAGGGTGTCGCCAACTTTGATCATGAATGTTGCTCCTGTGTAAAAAGAAAAACGGCCCACATTGTGGGCCGTTTCCAGTGTGTCCGTGCGGACCGCGAATCAGACTGCAGCAGCCTTTTCGACCAAGCGGGTCACGACCCAGTTCTTGGTCTTCGAGATCGGCCGGCTTTCGGTGATCTCGATGGTGTCGCCGAGCTTGTACTCGCCTTTTTCGTCGTGCGCGTGGTACTTGCTCGTCTTGGCAACGATCTTGCCGTAGAGCTCGTGCTTGACGCGGCGCTCGACCAGGACCGTCACGGTCTTGGCACGCTTGTCGCTGACCACCTTGCCGATCAAGGTGCGCTTGAGGGATCTTTTAGCTTCCGTCATGTTCACTCCTTACTTGGCGGCTTGGGCTTCTTGCTTCTGGGCAAGAATGGTCTTGGCGCGGGCGATGTCGCGACGCGTGACGCGCAGCGTCGAGGTGTTCGACAGCTGTTGCGTGGCTTTCTGCATGCGCAGGCCGAAATGGGCCTTCTGCAATTCCTTGATTTCGGTCTGCAGGCCGGCGACGTCCTTGTCGCGCAGCGTTGCAGCCTTCGATACCTTGGCGGTCTTGGCCTCGGCCTTCTTACGTGTTGCCATGTGATGTTCTCCTCGTTCAGGCGCCGATCTGGCGCGAAACGAACGTGGTGCGCAGCGGCAGCTTGGCTGCAGCCAGGCGGAACGCTTCGCGGGCGAGTTCTTCGGGCACGCCGACGATCTCGAACACGATCTTGCCTGGCTGGATTTCAGCGACGTAGTACTCCGGGTTGCCCTTGCCGTTACCCATCCGCACTTCTGCGGGCTTGTGGGAGATCGGCTTGTCGGGGAACACGCGAATCCAGATACGGCCGCCGCGCTTCACGTGGCGCGAAATCGCACGGCGTGCGGCTTCGAGCTGGCGTGCCGTCAGACGGCCGCGGTCGGTGCATTTCAGGCCGAAGTCACCGAAGGCAACCGAGTTGCCCCGGGTTGCGATGCCGGTGTTGCGGCCCTTTTGTTCCTTGCGGAACTTTCTGCGTGCAGGTTGCAGCATGTTGTTTACTCCGTGGTTCTAAGACCGATTACTCGGTCTTGGCGCCGTCAGCTGCTGCAGCTGGCGCGGCTTTGCGGACGCGCTTAACGGCGGGTTTCGAGTCTGCACCCGTGGCTTCTGCGGGCTTGTCGCTGCCATCGGCCGGAGCGGTGTTGCCACCGATCGGGCCGCGGGCGCCGGCGCGAGCCGGACCACGACGGTCGCTGCCCGGACGGTCGCCACCCGGGCGGCCGTCGCGGCGCGGACCACGCGGACGACGCTCGTCGTCCGGACGCGGGGTTTCAACGGCCGGCAGGTCGTTGCGGCCCAGCGTGTCGCCCTTGTAGACCCAGACCTTGACGCCGATGACGCCGTAGGTGGTCTTGGCTTCCGAGGTGCCGTAGTCGATGTCGGCGCGCAGCGTGTGGAGGGGCACGCGACCTTCGCGGTACCACTCGCAACGAGCGATTTCGATGCCGTTCAGTCGACCCGACGACATGATCTTGATGCCCTGGGCGCCCAGGCGCATCGCGTTCTGCATTGCGCGCTTCATGGCGCGGCGGAACATGATGCGCTTCTCGAGCTGCTGGGTGATCGAGTCGGCGATCAGCTGCGCATCGATTTCAGGCTTGCGCACTTCCTCGATGTTCACTGCGACCGGCACGCCGAGCTGCTTGCCCAGTTCGCGCTTGAGGTTCTCGATGTCCTCGCCCTTCTTGCCGATCACCACGCCCGGACGTGCCGAGTAGATGGTGATGCGGGCGTTCTTGGCGGGGCGCTCGATCATCACGCGGGAGACCGATGCGTTCTTGAGCTTGGCCTTCAGGTACTCGCGCACCTTGATGTCTTCGGCCAGCATGCCCGCGAAGTCGCGGTTGTTGGCGTACCAGCGGCTGGACCAGTTGCGGGTGACCGCAAGGCGGAAGCCGGTCGGGTGGATTTTTTGTCCCATAGTCTTCCAGGCCTACTTAGTTGCCGACCGTCACGTACACATGGCACGTGGGCTTGCTGATGCTGTTGCCGCGGCCCTTTGCGCGCGCGGTGAAACGCTTGAGCGTGGCGCCTTGTTCGACGTAGATGGTCTTGACCTTCAGTTCGTCGATGTCGGCACCGTCGTTGTGCTCGGCGTTGGCGATGGCCGACTCGAGCACCTTCTTCACGATCACAGCGGCCTTCTTCTGCGTGAATTGCAGGATGTTGAGCGCTTGATCGACCTTCTTGCCGCGGATCAGGTCAGCGACCAGACGGCCCTTGTCGACCGAAAGGCGAACGCCGCGGAGGACTGCACGTGTTTCAGACATGGTCGTTCCTTACTTCTTCTGGACTTTCTTGTCCGCGGGGTGCCCCTTGAACGTGCGGGTGAGCGCAAATTCGCCGAGCTTGTGGCCGACCATCTGGTCGGTGATGTAGACGGGCACGTGCTGCTTGCCGTTGTGCACGGCAATGGTCAGGCCGATGAACTCGGGCAGGACCATCGAGCGACGCGACCAGGTCTTGATCGGCTTCTTGTCCTTGGTCGTCACGGCCTTGTCGGCCTTGGCCACCAGGTGGTGGTCGACGAAAGGACCCTTTTTGAGAGAGCGAGTCATGAGGCTGTCCCTTACTTCTTGCGACGCGACACGATGAAGACCTGCGTGCGCTTGTTGTTACGGGTACGGTAGCCCTTCGTGAGGTTGCCCCACGGGTCGACCGGATGACGGCCTTCACCCGTCTTGCCTTCACCACCACCATGCGGGTGATCGACCGGGTTCATCACCACGCCGCGAACGGTCGGGCGGATACCCATGTGACGCTTCACACCGGCCTTGCCGAGGCGGCGCAGGCTGTGCTCTTCGTTGGCGACTTCACCGATCGTTGCGCGGCATTCGACGTGCACGCGGCGGACTTCGCCCGAACGCATGCGCACCTGGGCGTAGACGCCTTCGCGTGCCAGCAGCGTGGCCGACGTGCCGGCCGAACGCGCGATCTGCGCGCCCTTGCCGGGTTGCAGCTCGATGCAGTGGATGGTCGAACCCACCGGGATGTTGCGGATCGGCAGCGTGTTGCCGGCGCGGATCGGGGCTTCCGAACCGCTCAGCAGCGTTGCACCGGCTTCAAGGCCGCGCGGGGCGATGATGTAGCGGCGCTCGCCGTCGGCGTAGCAGACCAGCGCGATGTGGGCGGTACGGTTCGGGTCGTATTCGATGCGTTCGACCTTGGCCGGGATGCCGTCCTTGTTGCGCACGAAGTCGACCACACGGTAGTGGTGCTTGTGGCCACCGCCCTTGTGACGGGTGGTGATGTGGCCGTTGTTGTTGCGGCCGGCCTTCTGGAATTGCGGCTCCAGCAGGGCTGCGTGCGGAGCACCCTTGAACAGGTGGTCACGCGAGATCTTCACCGCGCCGCGTTGGCCCGGCGAAGTGGGTTTCATCTTGATGACGGCCATGATTAAGCGCCTTCCCCGACGAGGTTGAGCTCTTGACCGGCCTTCAGCGTCACGTAGGCCTTGCGAACGTTGTCGCGGCGACCGATGGACTTGCCGAAGCGCTTGGTCTTGCCCTTGATGTTGAGCACCGACACGCCCTGGACCTCGACCTTGAACATCAGTTCAACAGCGGCCTTGATCTCGGGCTTGGTGGCGTCCTGCAGCACCTTGAAGGTGACAGCATTCGACTTCTCGCCGACCATCGTGGCCTTTTCGGACACGATCGGTGCGACCAGCACCGACATCAGCCGGCCTTCGTCGAACTGGCGTTCTGCGGGCGTAGGATTCATGCGGCTCATGCGAACATCTCCTTGAGCTTGTCGATGGCAGCCTTGGTGACCAGCACCTTCTTGTAGTGCACCAGCGACACCGGGTCGGCGTAACGCGGCTCGACGACGAGCACGTTCACCAGGTTGCGCGAGGCGAGGTACAGGTTCTCATCGACTTCGTCGGCGATCACGAGCACCGATTCAAGGTTCATGGCCTTGAACTTGGCAGCCAGCGGCTTGGTCTTGGGCGAGTCGACCTTGATCGAATCGACCACGGCCAGACGGCCTTCGCGAGCGAGTTGCGAGAAGATCGACGCCATGCCGGCGCGGTACATCTTCTTGTTGATCTTCTGCGAGAAGTTTTCGTCAGGCATGTTCGGGAAAATCCGGCCGCCCCCACGCCACAGCGGCGAGGACGTCATACCGGCGCGGGCGCGGCCCGTTCCCTTTTGCTTGAAAGGCTTCTTGGTCGAGTGCTTGACCTGTTCGCGGTCCTTCTGGGCGCGCGTGCCTTGACGGGCGTTGGCCTGGAATGCCACGACGATCTGGTGGACCAGGTCTTCGTTGTAGGCACGGCCGAACACGGTCTCGGGGGCGTCGTACTTCGACGCGGCCTGGCCCTGTTCGTTCAGGAGTTCGAGTTCCATTACTTCGCTCCTTCAGCAGCTTGCGGCTTGGCCTTGACGGCCGGGCGCACGGTGACGAAGCCACCCTTGGAGCCCGGGATCGCGCCCTTGATCAACAGCAGCTGACGCGCTTCGTCGATACGGATCACATCGAGGTTCTGGGTGGTCACGGTGACGTCGCCGAGGTGGCCCGTCATGCGCTTGCCCGGGAACACGCGGCCAGGGTCTTGCGCCATGCCGATCGAGCCGGGCACGTTGTGCGAACGGCTGTTGCCGTGCGACGCGCGCTGCGAGCTCATGTTGTGGCGCTTGATCGTGCCAGCGTAGCCCTTGCCGATGGAAGTGCCTTGCACGTCCACCTTCTGGCCAACCGCGAACACGCTGGAAGCGGCAATGACGCCACCTGCCTTGTGCTGACCTGCCGTATCGGCGGTCACGCGGAATTCCTGGATGATTTCACCGGCTTCCACACCTGCCTTGGCAAGGTGGCCGGCCTGTGGCTTGGTCACGCGCGAAGCCTTGCGCGAACCGAACGTCACCTGCAGGGCAACGTAGCCATCGTTCTCTTGGGTTTTCACCTGGGTGACGCGGTTGTTGGACACATCCACCACCGTGACAGGAACTGCGTCCCCATCATCGGTGAAGAGACGCATCATCCCCACCTTGCGACCCAGCAACCCGAGGGAGTTGCTCAGACTCATATGTTTTCTCCAAAAATGGAAGTCTTTCTCCGCCGCTGCCACTTCAATTGGCGACAGCGTTTTGCCCAATCCTTGGAAATCCTCACTGGGAGACCCTGGGATCAGGTAACGGAAAAAGGTTGATAAGACCCGGCCTCGATCACGCCATTACGGACGCAAGAAAGGCAGAGCCAAAGATTATAGCCCGGGCTGGGGTTTCTACGCAAGACCGGCTTCGCGCAAGGCGCAGCGGCTAACGAGCCGGCATCGAGATCACCGCATCCCCGGCGGGCAGCTTCTGGAGTTCGCCGGCTGAGCGCAGCTTGGGCGAGGCCGCCGCTGCGCCGACCCGTACAGGAATGGAGGTGGCGCTGGTCAATCCGTTCTGCGTGGTGAAGACGTTGACGTAGGCGATGCCGTCGCTGCCCGGCGTCGCGCGCAAGGTCACGGTCGTCGTCTGCCCGGTCGGAAGGCGGATTTCGTCCGCACCTGCAAGCGTGAGGCCGGGATCCGCGGTGAATCGGGCGGATCCGCCGGCCGGGTCGCTGATGGCGCCAAACTGGATCACCACGGTGGCGGCTTGTCCGATCCTTACGGAGTCGTCGACGGAATACTGCACGTCCACGCCGGAGCCATTCGGTTTCTTGACCGCCCGCGCCATGGCCCGGGGCGCCGCTGAAGGGCCCTCGGCCTTCGTCTGGGCATCGGCGAAGGCGACTGCTGGTGCCATCAATGCCAGCGCGAGAGCGGCCGCTCCGGACTTGCTGCTGAGGTTCATGGCCGCGCTCCTCAATTGATCGAGACGGTGAAGCACGTCTCTTGCGTCGGCTCGGAGTCGTCATTGAAGTCGTTGACGACGATGATGTTGTCGCCGGCGCGCAGGCTCACCGTCGCCGTTTCGGTGGTTCCGAACCCATCGCTGATGGCCAGCAATCCTGCGCTGTCCACCTCGAAATCCGGATCGGCGGTGGCCGGCCCTGTCACCTTGATCACGTGGCTGCCTGCCGCGAGGACGCGGACCCGGAGATAGGCGTAACTGCCAAGCTTGTTGCCGAACCCGGCCACGTTGGAAACACAGGCCTGCGTAGAGGACCCGACATTGGCACTGATGTACATGGGGAAGACGGAGGGGATGAGCGGCGTTCCGCCTCCATTGGTCTCGGCACTGCCAAATGGATCATTCGGTGCCGTGCTGATGTTCTGCGCACTCAGCAACGAGTTGAACGTGGACGCGTTTGCGGCCGAGGCCGCGCTAAAGGCCGCGGAGAACGAATGAATGGATGTCATGGCAACGGAGGTCTTCATCGCGCCGGTCATGGCGGCGTGGATGGGTTGGAATCCCACTTTTTGGTTGAGGTTCCACAGGACCGACTGGATCGAAGACTCGCGATACCAACCCGGGTTGCTGATTGGGCCCGCGGAAAGATCGATCACCGTCGCTACCTTCTGCCCGGGCCCACTGGAGTCCGTGTAATTGCTGCGGGCAAGGGCGATGCCCGACCACGCATCCCCCCAGCCTTCGGAAAACGCAACCCGGCGGTCGAGCCGATCCCCGCTGGAATGATTGCCTCCCGGCGAGTCGTCGCGGCTGAAGACTGCCTGGTAGTAGTGTCCCCACTCATGTGCAATGACCGAGGCATCGTATTCGTCGGTGTCGACGTCCGCCTTGCCCAGGACGTAAATGGAGCGCGGGGTGGTTGCATCGGAGAATGCCGTGGTGCCGATCTCTCCAATGGCCGGACTGCCATCGACAGAAACGTTGTTGGCGCTCCAGAATACCTGCAGTGTCGGGAAGACGGAGTTGGGCGCGACGGACAGGACCTTCTGCATCGCTGTGTCGATGGTGTCGAGCAACGCAAACGGCGCCGCTACGCGTGTCGCCGTATAAGCCGCGCCACCCCAGCCGGAGGCAGCATGGAGATCCTGTGTCGATGGCGCCGCGCCCGAAGAAAATGTGGCGGAGTCCATCACGTAGATGGCGTTGGAATGCGTGTTGTCGCGCACGCTCACATCCCACGTGGCGCCGCTGCCGGTCTGCACCATCTGTGCCTTGACGCGAATAAATACCTGGGTATTTGACGGAACCGAGGCGGAGTACCCCCCCTTGTCATCGGTGGAAGTGGTTGCCAGCACGGTCGACGATGAATTCAGCACTTCGACCACCGCGCCGCGGATTGGCTTGGAACTGGTCGCTGCGTAGTCAAGGGCGCCCGTGGTGTTGGGCACGAAGTCGTAGGTGGCCGTGCCGCTCACCGCGACGACATTCGCCGTCGACGCAACGATCGGCAAAAAGACGCCACCTCCACCGCCTCCTCCGCCGCCGCCGCAGGAGGCCAACAGCAGGGCGACGAGAACAGCCACGCAGCGCGACAGCAGAAATTTACTCAAGCAGGGTCTCCATGATCACCGGTAACACCAAGGCTTCGCCCAAGTCGACAAAGGATGCCACAAGCCATGCTTGAAAGAGAAAACCCGCGGCATTTCTGCACGCGGGTTCTGTAAGCGGCGGTGAGAACGTGTGTCTTACTGCAGCTTGATCTCGACATCGACGCCGGCCGGCAGGTCGAGCTTCATCAGCGCGTCCACGGTCTTGTCGGTCGGGTCCACGATGTCCATCAGACGCTGGTGCGTGCGGATCTCGAGCTGGTCGCGGCTGGTCTTGTTGACGTGCGGCGAGCGCAGGATGTCGAAGCGCTTCATGCGGGTCGGCAGGGGCACCGGGCCCTTGACGATCGCGCCGGTGCGCTTGGCAGTGTCAACGATCTCGGCAGCCGATTGGTCGATCAGCTTGTAGTCGAACGCCTTCAGGCGGATGCGGATTTTTTGCTTGGTGGCCATGATGATTCCTTTGCGCTGGACTCAGACGTCCAGGATCTTTGCCACGACGCCCGAACCCACGGTACGGCCGCCTTCACGGATGGCGAAGCGCAGGCCTTCTTCCATCGCGATCGGGTTGATCAGCTTCAC
>NZ_JBBKZV010000033.1:0-66831 GCF_037889915.1 Variovorax humicola
CGGCACTGCGTGTCCTCACTGCCCCCCGAGGGGGTGCAAGCTTGCTTGGGGCGGCCCGGCGCGGCGCTCCGAGGCCCCCACGTTCGGCACTGCGTGTCCTCACTGCCCCCCAAGGGGGCGCAAGCTTGCTTGGGGCGGCCCGGCGCGGCGCTCATGGCCCGGTCCGCACCGCCAGCGACACGGTGAAGATGCCCCACTCGTCCACCCGCTGCGTGATCTTGCGAAAGCCCGCGGCCTCGACGAGCTGGTCCATCTCGGCCTGCGTACGGCGTCGCATCACCCAGGCCTCGCCCTGGCGATGGCTGGTGAGCGCACGCGCGATCATCTCGAGCTGCGGATGCCATGGCTGGCCGGTGTAGACGAGGTAGCCACCGTCTTCCACCGCATCGCCGACGCCCGCCAGCGAGCGGCTCACCATCTCGTTGTCGGGGAACAGTTCGTACAGACCCGAGACCACGGCGAGCGTCGGGCGCGGGCTGACCGCCGCCAGGCTCATGCGGTCGAACGCATCGGCCTGCACGAACCGGGCGATGTCCTGGAGTTCTTTTTCGGCAATGAGGACGCGGCCGTCGCGCACGTTGATGTCGCTGTAGTCGCGCAGCAGGATCGACGCGACCTTGATCGGGCTCGCCACGACGGCATCGAGCACATAGCGGCCATGCCCGGCGGCGATGTCCATGAGGCGCACGTCGCGATGCTTGTCGGCCAGCCGCTCCATGGCTTCGCGCAGCAGTTCCTCGACGTGGATCTTGCGTTGGCGAATGCCGCGCCAGCCGATGGAGTCGAGGTACGTTTTGTCGATGGACCGCCCGAACGGGCCCTTGCCTTGCGGCGTATTGCGGTAGACATAGTCCAGCGTGCTGCCGGAATCGAAGCCAGTCTTGTGACCGAGCGCGACGCCGCTGGACAGCATGCCGCCCAAGCGCAGGCCGGCGCGCGTCATGGCCCAGTAGGCACCGCGCGGCGACATCGGCGACAAAGGTTCTGCCAGCGCGCGCGATTCGTCGGCGGTTTCGCCGCGCAAGTGGGCGTCGTGCAGGTCGACGCGCATCAGGGGCTGGTCGAACAGTTGCAGCACGAAGGCCCGGATGGCGGCTACGGCCGGTGCGCGGTCCTTCTCGCCGAGCGTGTCATGGAAGAAGCCGGGCAGTTCCATCTTGGTCTTGGTGGCGCTGCCGAGCCGCTTGAAGAACTCATGCTGCGGCTTGTGGTGCACCACCCAGTCGGCGCCGGAAATCAGCAACTGCACCGGCTGCGTGATCGCATTGGCATCGGCCACCACACGGTCGGCGGCTTCATACAAGCCGAGCAGGATGTTCACCGCGATGGGCCTTGCGATCAGCGGGTCGTTGTTGTAGCTGGCGATGCGTTCCGGGTCGTGCGTCAGGAACTTGGCCTTGACGTAGCTGTTGACGAAGAACAGGCCGCGCAGCTTGTGCATCAGGCTCAGTCCGGCGCGCGCGAAGGGCACGTACAGCTTCACCTTGAACGCCGGCGAGGCCAGTGTCAGGCCGCGCACCTTCGGCGCATAGTCATGCGCCCAGGTGGCCACCAGCACGGCGCCGACGCTTTGCGCGATCACGTGGATGTCTTCGGGCGGTACGCCGTGCGCCTTGCCGATGTGGTCGATGAAGGTTTGCACGTCGCGCACCGAGGTGGCGAAGCTCGGGCTGTAGCCGCGCTGGCCCGGTGATTTGCCGTGGCCTCGTGCGTCCCAGGCGTAGAAGTCGAAATCGGGCAGGTCGAGTTCATCGACCAGGTGCGCCATGCGCGCGCCGTGCTCATGGCCACGGTGGAACAGCACGATGGCGCCGCGACGCGTCGCACTGGTGGCGGGCCAGCGACGGTAGAAGAGCGAGACACCGTCGTGTGTGAGGAAGTGCTGCTCTAGCGCAGCGCGTGGGGTGGTCATGTGGTCGTCAATTCGAGGGCTGCACCCGCACAAGACGCGCGAGGAGGCGGAATTCTCATGGATTCTCTTGCGGTGCCTGGGCCTCGGCCAGCGCACGTCGAACGCGATTGACGATCGTCCACGCAACGCCTGCCGCAAGCAAGGGAATCAGCCACGAAACGGGTTGCGGCCTCGGCCATCCGAGCGCCACGTACAGGCCCAGCGCGCCGAAGACAAACGCCCGGTCGCTCTTGCCCATCGGGCCGTCGTAGCGGCGCGAGGCGCCCACGGTCGGGCCAAGGGCGCCGGCGAATTCGCTCAGGCCGGCGAGCACGATCACCGTGCCGACCCAGAACGGGCTGAACGGGGCGACGAGCGCAAAGGGCAGGTACAGCGCCGCATCGGACAGCACATCGGTCAACTCGTTGAGGAAGGCGCCGAGCCTGCTTTGCTGGAGGTGTTCGCGAGCCAGCATGCCGTCGATGGCATTGAAGGCCATGCGAATCAGCATCCACGCCGGCACCAGCGCGAAAGCGGCCGCGGCGGGCTGCGCGAAAAAGAGCCAGAGCCCCAGCGCCAGCGAGATCGCGCAGGCGATCAGCGTGACCTGGTTGGCCGTTGCGCCCGATGCATGCAGTCGCACCACCAGTGGGCGCAGCAAGGCCTGAAATCGCGGTTTCAGTTGATAAATCGACACGCAGCCAGCCCATCCTCTCCCTTGATTGGAGCGGCATTCTGCCAGTTGGTCATCTGGCTAAACTGCCGTACCCGCCCTATGCATTATGACCATCCAGACCGATGACTTCGCCCCGGCCCCGCAACGCGTGGTCTCCGCCGCCCCGGCTTCGCCGAACGAAGAGGCGATCGAGCGGGCGCTGCGGCCCAAGCTGCTGCAGGAGTATGTCGGCCAGGCCAAGGTGCGCGAGCAGCTCGAGATCTTCATCGGCGCGGCGCGCAAGCGCGAGGAGGCGCTCGACCACGTGCTGCTGTTCGGCCCGCCCGGATTGGGCAAGACCACGCTGAGCCACATCATCGCCGCCGAACTTGGCGTCAACCTGCGCCAGACCTCCGGGCCGGTGCTGGAGAAACCCAAGGACCTGGCCGCGTTGCTGACCAACCTCGAGCGCAACGACGTGCTCTTCATCGACGAGATCCACCGCCTGAGCCCGGTGGTCGAGGAAATCCTCTACCCCGCGCTGGAGGACTACCAGATCGACATCATGATCGGCGAAGGGCCGGCCGCGCGCAGCATCAAGCTTGACCTGCAGCCCTTCACGCTGGTCGGCGCCACCACGCGCGCCGGCATGCTGACCAATCCGCTGCGCGACCGCTTCGGGATCGTGGCGCGGCTGGAGTTCTACACGGCGGAAGAACTGGCCCACATCGTGCGGCGCAGCGCTGGCCTGCTGAAGGTGGCGATGGACGAGGCCGGCGGATTCGAGATTGCACGCCGATCGCGCGGCACGCCGCGCATCGCCAACCGGCTGCTGCGGCGCGTGCGCGACTATGCCGAAGTCAAGGGCGACGGGCGCATCACCGAAGCCATTGCCCACAAGGCGCTGGCGATGCTCGACGTCGACCCGCAGGGCTTCGACCTGATGGACCGCAAGCTGCTCGAAGCCGTCATCCACCGCTTCGACGGCGGCCCGGTCGGCCTGGACAACGTGGCGGCCAGCATCGGCGAGGAGCGCGAGACCATCGAGGACGTGATCGAGCCCTACCTGATCCAGCAGGGCTACCTGCAGCGTACGCCGCGCGGGCGCATTGCCACGCTGGCGGCGTACCGGCACCTGGGCGTGGCGCCGCCTTCGCGCGATGGGGACATGTTCGCAGCCTGAGTCCATGCACACCCTCACGACCTCGGCGCCTGGCGCCATGACCACGACTTCGCCGACGACAACGTGCGCGCCGAGCGCAGCACGCGGCTGGTGATGTGGATCACCGCCGTGGCGATGGCACTCGAGATAGGTGCGGGAGGGTGGTTCAATTCGATGGCCCTGCTGGCCGACGGCTGGCACATGAACTCGCATGCGGTGGCGATCGGGCTCAGCACCTTCGCGTATGCCGCCGCACGCCGCTACGCGCACGATCCGCGCTTCGCCTTCGGCACCTGGAAGATCGAGGTGCTCGGCGGCTTCGCCAGCGCGCTGTTCCTGCTGGGGGTGGCCGTGCTGATGGTGGTCGGCTCGATCGAGCGGCTCTGGTCGCCGGCGCCGATCCACTACCGCGAGGCGATCATCGTCGGCGTGCTGGGGCTGGTCGTGAACCTCGTGTGTGCGCGCTTGCTGGGCACGGCGCACCACCACGACCACGATCACTCTCACAAGCATGGCCATGACCACTCTCATGCCCACGGCGAGGACCTGAATCCCAAGTCGGCCTACCTGCATGTGCTGGCGGATGCCGCCACCTCGGTGCTGGCGATCATCGCGCTGGCCGGCGGCTGGCTCCATGGCTGGGCCTGGCTCGATCCTTTGATGGGCATCGCCGGCGCGGTTCTGGTGGCGCTCTGGGCCAAGGGACTCCTCCTGGAAACCGGCCGCGTGCTGCTCGACCGCGAGATGGACCATCCGGTGGTCGACGACATCCGCGACGGCATCGAGCAGACGCTGGCCGCGTCCGAGACCCGCGTGGCCGACCTGCACGTCTGGCGTGTCGGCCGCGGCGCCTATGCCTGCGCCGTCGCAGTGGTCACGCACTCGCCGACCTTGAACGCCGACGAGGTGCGCGCCTGCTTCTCGAAGCACGAGGAGATCCGGCACTCCACGGTGGAAATCCAGCGCTGCAGCGCTGAGGCGCTGCTTTCCGCGCCAGGGTCGTAGCCGCTGAGTTGCCTCAGCGCCGCGCCACCCAGTAGATGGCGCCTTCGGGGCCGTACACCTCGGCGTGCGGCGTTCCCGCTGCAAGGTTGAAACGGCCGCCGGGCCGCAGGTGCTCGGTTGACCCGCCCACGGTGAGCCACATCTCGCCTTGCACCACCAGCGCGGCTGCTTCGAAGGGATGGGTGTGTTCGGCCACTACCTGGCCCGGCTCCCATCGACGCTCGAGCACCTCCTGGAAGCCCCGTGCCAGGGCGTCGGCGCGAAAGGTCGTGAAGTCGGGCAGTGTCATGGCGTCTGGTCTGGCTTGCGGCGTGGGGAACGCGTAGTGTTCATGATTCCCGTCTCGTCGTGGTCAATACCCACGACTCCATCGATAGGAACGCGCAGGCCACCCCCCGGGACGGGCCCTCCGCCGCGGCAGGCCAGGACGGCCGGCCATACCACCGGCGGCCATGCATGCCGCACGATCAGCATCTGCGCGGCGTAGTAGGTCGCCAGCACCCACAGCGAGGCCAGCGGCAGCGGCATGACGAAGCGGTTGGTGGCCAGCAGCGCGTCGCTGAGCATGAAGAAGCAGGCGCCTGCCGCAACCCAGCGCGATGACGCGTCGCCCCGGACCGCCGCGCGGCCCAGCGCCTGTGCCGCCATGCAGGCGATGACGACCACATAGAGCCCGACCGGCACGCGCAGCGCAGCGGGCAGCCCGCCGAACCACAGCATCGCGTACATCGCCGCTCCCACGCCCAGCGTGGCGGCGAGTGCGCCGCGCCGGGGAAGCAAGCCCACGCCGATGCGTAACAGCGCGATGTAGGCCAGGTGCGCGAGCAGGAAGCACACCAGCCCCGGCACGAACAGCCCCGGCCACATCAGCAGCACGTCCCCGGCGAGCGATGCGCCGAGGCCCGCCAGCAGCAGCGTGTCGAAGCGGCCGATCGCACCGGCGCGGCGCGCGCGAACCACCGCGACGCCGATCAACAGCAGCAGCGCCAGCGGCTTGCAGACGAAGTGCAGGCTGGCTGGGCCGAGCGCGCCGCTCGCCGCCGCCAGCGCTGCGGCTTCGATGAACAGCACTTCGGCGATCGACAACCGCCCCTGCAAGGCGCCGCCGATGGCCCAGAGTGCGGCCGTCAATGCGGCCAGCCAGACGCCGCTCTGTGCGAGTGGCAGCGCGTCGGCGTACCAGAGGAAAGTTGCCACGCCGCCGAGCAGCACCCCGAACTGGACACCGGCAAACCACTGCACGCGGCTCGAAACCGGCGGCTCGTAGCGCTTGACCTGCGCGATGTCGAAGGCTGGTTTCGGGAAGCGTGCCGCCACGTCGGCCGGCCGCCAGCCCGGCGGCTTGAGCCACACGCGCAACTTGTCGGTCCAACTGCGCGCGTGCCACGAATCCTTTGCCAGCACCCAGTACACCTCGGCATTGGCCCACAGCGGATCCCAGCTTTGCAGCGGACTGCGCGTGCCGTAGACACAGGGCTCGCCTTCTTCCTTGAAGCTCCCGAATATCCTGTCCCACACGATCAGGATGCCGCCGTAGTTGCGGTCCAGGTAGCCGTCGTTCACGGCATGGTGGACGCGGTGGTTCGACGGCGAGCAGAACCAGCGGTCGAACCAGCCGAGCTTGCCGACCTGCTCGGTGTGCACCCAGAACTGGTAGAGCAGGTCGACCAGCGCCACCACCCCGAACACCAGCGGCGGCACGCCGGCCACCGCCATCGGCAGGTAGAAGATCCAGCCCAGCAGCGCGCCGCTCGAGGTCTGCCGCAACGCGGTCGAGAGGTTGTAGTGCTGGCTCTGGTGGTGCACCACATGCGCCGCCCAGAGCACGGCCGACTCGTGGCCCATGCGGTGCAGCCAGTAGTAGCAGAAGTCGTAGAACACCAGCGCCAGCAGCCAGCCGTACCACTGCGTCCAGAAGTCGGTGTCGGGAAACAAGGCCACGGCCGAGTAGACGGCCGTGTAGATGCCGATGCGCAGCAGCCCGGTCAGCACGGTG
This sequence comes from Variovorax humicola, assembly GCF_037889915.1. Taxonomy (NCBI): domain Bacteria; kingdom Pseudomonadati; phylum Pseudomonadota; class Betaproteobacteria; order Burkholderiales; family Comamonadaceae; genus Variovorax; species Variovorax humicola. The sequence goes on from NZ_JBBKZV010000033.1 coordinate 6,710, forward strand.
GTGATCTGGCTCAGCATGCCCAGGCCGATGCTGTTGACCGCATCGGCCAGCCGGTAGGTGTCGTGTCCGGTACCGCGGCGTGCGCGCACGCGGCCCACGGCGAACTCGATCGCAATCAGCAGGAAGAAAACAGGAGTCGCGAGAACAATGATCTGGCCGGGTCGCATAGTCCGCCATTGTCGTGTTTGCCTGGGGGCGACGGTCACGTGGGTGTCACTCCATTGCCATGGCGGCGTCATGCCGTCCTGCGAGCCTATGCATCCATGCAAAGAGAAGACGCATTCCTGCGCGCATGGCGCGACACGGCCGGCCCCGACATCGATCCGGCAACGCGACCGCGCGGGCGTTACCGCTCCCTGTGGATATCGGACCTGCACCTCGGCACACCCGGGTGCCAGGCCCGCGCGCTGCTCGACTTCCTCAAGCACACCGAATGCGACACGCTGTTCCTGGTCGGCGACATCATCGACGGCTGGCAACTGCGCCGCCACTGGTACTGGCCGCAGGCGCACAACGACGTGGTGCAGAAGCTGTTGCGCAAGGCGCGCAACGGCACTCGCGTGATCTTCATACCTGGCAACCATGACGAGTTCGCGCGCAAGTACCTCAACCACAACTTCGGCGGCATCGAGGTTGCCGAAGAATGGATCCACGAAACCGCCGATGGCCGCAAGCTCTGGATCATCCACGGCGACCTGTTCGATGGCGTGATCCAATGTGCCAAATGGCTGGCCCACGTCGGCGACTCGCTCTACGAATTCACGCTCAAGCTCAACCGCCACCTGAACTCGTTGCGCGCACGCATGGGGCTGCCGTACTGGTCGCTATCGAACTACCTCAAGCAGAAGGTCAAGCGCGCGGTCAGCTACGTCGGCGACTTCGAGATGGCAGTGGCGCGAGAGGCCCGCAAGCGCGGCGTGCAGGGCGTAGTCTGCGGGCATATCCATCATGCGGAGATGCGCGACATCGACGGCATCCTGTACTGCAACGATGGCGACTGGGTCGAGAGCCTGACGGCGCTGGCAGAGCGGGCGGACGGCACGCTCGAAATCATCCACTGGGCGGAACACATGCCCGCCCTCACGCAGGTGCCCCCGAGGGCGCGGCGTCGGAGCACCGAGGTGGCTTGAGAAGCCGCCAGGCAAGTCGGCGCAAGGGCCGATGCGGTCACTGAATCCTGTTTCGGATGACCATCTGCTTGCCGTTCATCGTGATCTCGAAGTGGGACAGAAAGCTCTGACCGAGCAAGACATCGTCCCCCAGGCCGATGGTGCCGACCGCGACTGCGACACCATCCGGCACGCCAAGAGATCCGGCCATCACGTTGACGCCCTGCACCACCCGGCTGTCCCGCACCCCATTCGCGGTGCGAAACTGGACAGCCGCGCCTCCCAGCAGATTGGCCCGGCGCGCGAGTTCGTCCGAAATGCCGACGAAGGTCGCGCCGGTGTCGACGAGGAAAACCGCTGGCTGGCCGTTGACGGTGCCCCGCACGCGAAAGTGTCCGTCGTCATCGACCGGAACCGTCACCTCTGAAAGCTTCATCGAAGTCGAGCCCCCGAGCTTGCCCAGGCCGGTGTCCTTGCATCCCCTCTGCCGGGCGATGTTCACATCGTTGATGAATTCGGAGCCGCACCGCCAGATCCGATCCTGAGCGGATGCTGCGCCTGCGCACAGCAGCGCGATGACCAAAGGCAAATACTTCATGGTTCTTCTTTTGTGGCTGTCCACCGAATGCTGCTTGAATGGAGCGGCCAGCCCGCCTTGGCCGGCTGCGGTGAGTGTGTCGAACCCTGCGAGCGCGACGTCCCCTCCTGTTGCAACATTTTAATGCTGTCTGAAACATGTAATTACATTTCTTGGGTCGTGCGGTGTGACGAAAGCCCGGCCTGAGCGAGGTTCGTCGCCTATCGCGCGATGGTGTCGAACAGAACTGACCATCGCTGGCCGTCGTCGCGCCATTGCTCCGAGGCAGAATGCAATCACCAGATTACGCACTGGCTTGGGCGGGTCAGCGGCTCAGCTCAATCAAGGGAGTTTTCGTGTATGTGCCAAGAGACCATGCGCTGCCTGACATCAATGAAGCGCATGCATTGATAGAGACCTATCCATTGGGTGGCTGGGTCGCACCCAGCGAAGGCGGGCTCGTCGCCAATCACATTCCCTTTCTGCTGGACAGGTCGCGCGGCGAATTCGGGACGCTCGTCGGTCACGTCTCGCGGGTCAATCCGGTGTGGAGGCAACTCCCGGATTCCGAGCCGTCGGTCGTCATGTTTCAAGGCCCGCAGTCGTACGTCACGCCGGGGTGGTACCCGAGCAAGCTCGAGCACGGCAAAGTGGTCCCGACCTGGAACTACGCCGTTGCCCACGCGCACGGCGTTGCTCGGGCCGTCGACGACCGGGATTGGCTGTACGAGATGCTGGTCCGTCTTACGGCGGTCAATGAATCTACGCGGCCATCGCCCTGGAAGGTGACGGACGCGCCAGCGGATTACGTAAATAAGTTGATTCGTGCCGTGGTGGGCATCGAGATCCCGGTTGATCGTCTCGTCGGCAAAGTGAAGGCCAGCCAGGATGAAGCCCTGCAGGACAGGTTGGGTACCGTCACCAGGCTCGTTGCCGAGGGAAGCGATAACGCTTCAAGAATGGCCTCCCTCGTGAACAAGGCAATTGGTCGATGCGAGGGTGCCTGACAGGGTCGTACAACGTCCAGCGCTCACGCACGGACGGCGCAACAGGTCTTGCACGATGAGACGAACGCACGCGGACCAATCGAGCAAGCGCGCATGAAAAAGCCCCGAGTACTTGATTTCCTTGGGGCTTATGAACGTCAGCGATTTCTCGCGAGGCACTGTGGGTGCTATTCGCGGATTCGAACAGCGGACCTGTCGAAGCATGGATCCTCGAACAGGCAAACGTGCCGTTCAAGCCTGAGTCCGGCGGCGCGCGCCTGCAGGTTGTCGGTTGATCGAAAAAGCGTCAGTCTCTATCGTTCCAGGCGCGGCGGTCCTCGCGGTGCTCATGTTCGCGACGATCCCAATCTCGGCGCTCCCAATGGCGACCACCACCCCAGCCGGCACGATAGACCCGTCGTTCTTCATCGCGATACCGCGGCTCGTAGTAAACGGGGGCGGGAGCGTAGGCAACGGGCGGTGCAGGGCGGTAGTACACGGGCGCGGGTCGATACGCCGGAGCAGGCTGGTACACGGGCGCAGGACGCGAGTACACGGGCGCGGGCTGGTAGTAGACGGGCGCCGGGTCGGCCACGCCGACTTCCACACCGGGCAGGGAGATGCCAACGGACCAGTTGGCGCCGGCGCTTGCGGCAGCGGCACCCGTGAGTGCTGCGACGGCTACGACCCCGACAGCTGCCAACTTGACCAATACCGAGTGACTTGCGTGCATTTGAAATTTCCTATGCGAAGGCAACTGCTGCCTCGTGTCCATCAAACGCCGTTGCTGAGAACGGGGTGCACGCAGCGATTGCAAAGTTGGCGTAAACGCAGGGCGACGGTGGCATGTGAATTGAAGGAACCGGAGCTGGCGAGTCGGTCGCGGCAGTGCAGGAGCTGGCGCCAGGCGGCCGCGAAGATCAGGGGTAGAACCAACTTTCACGTCTTGATTTACGCCGCAAAAGAAAAAGCCTGCTACCAAATTGATAGCAGGCTTTCCTTATGTAGTCTGGTGGCTCTTCACGGATTCGAACCGCGGACCTGTGGATTATGATTCCATCGCTCTAACCGACTGAGCTAAAGAGCCGAGCCATAAATTATAGCCCGACTCGCAACTGTTCTCCAGTTACAAGTGTCCTTAACCCCGACCGGTGCCGCCGCCCGTAGAAGCCCGGGTGAAAATCGCTTCATGTCTCCGGTTTCCCCCGACAGTTCTGACAACCAGCCCGACGAGGGCCCTGTGCCGGACGACCAGTTGATGCTTGCCTACGCCGGCGGCGACAAGGCCGCGTTCGATGCGCTCTACACCCGCCACGAGAGCGGGCTGTACCGCTTCGTGCGGCGCCTGCTCGGCGTGCGCCTGTCGTCGGAGGTCGACGAGGTGTTCCAGGAAACCTGGGAGCGGATCGTCAAGGCGCGGGCGAGCTTCTCGCCGGAGCGGGCCAGCTGGCGGACCTGGGCCTTCACCATCGCGCACAACCTGGCCATGGACCGCCTGCGCCTGAGCGGGCGCGAGGTGTCGTTCTATGCGCACGACGAAGATGGCGATGGCCTGGAGGCGGGCGTTCTGTTCAGCCGCGGCCTGCTCCGTGCCGGCGCCGCGCAACAGCCGTCGACCGAAGAAGTCGCCTTTTGGCGTGCCGCAGGTCGCCGCCTGCTGGCCTGCCTCGACGAACTCCCGGATGAACAGCGCGCGGCCTTCCTGCTGCAGCAAGAGGAAGGCTTCACCATCGAAGCGATGTCCCTGAGCCTGGACGTCGGCTTCGAGACCGTGCGCAGCCGGCTGCGCTACGGCCTGCAGAAATTGCGCATCTGCATGGAACGCTACCTGTCGGCATTGGAACGCGTGTCATGAACGACGAACACGCCTTGCTCGAGGACGACGACCTGCCCGATCCGGCGTTGCGCCGCGCGCTGGAAAACGCGCCGGACCATGCTGCCGTGCCCAATTTCCACCTTCGCAAGACGATTCGGCAGATGGCACACCGCGCCGTGGGCCCGAGCGATGCGGAGCTGACCGAATTGCTGGACCGGTCGTGGTGGCGTCAACTGCTCGGCCTGGGTGCGCCCAAGAAATCGCGCACGCCGTGGCGCGCGGCCTTCGCGACTGTGCTGGTCGGCGTATTCGTGACTGTGTTGTGGCAACGACAACCGGTGCCGGGCCCGCAACTCGACAGCCAGGCGCCAGGGAAGTCGGCGACATCTGCGCCCACCGCACCCACCGCACCCACCGCACCCGCCGCACCCGCCGCACCATCCGCCAAGGACGCGGCATCCGCGCCAGCCAGTGCTGCGGGCGCTACTGCCGCAAACGAAAGCGCGCCGCAAATCGCGCTACCACCGACCGTGCCAGCGGCTCGGGAACTGCCACCGGCGCCACCCGAGGCTCCCACTGCACTGCCGCAGCCGACGGCGCGCGACATCGCGATCCAGGCTGCGCTGAGGAAGGCCCAGGAAGCCGAGCGGGAGGCACGAGAAGTTGCCAGCAAAGCCGTGCCGATTCCAGGTATGGGTGTTGCGCGTGCTCCGAATCCCGCAGGGGTCGCACCGCCGGCTGCTGCATCCCGGCGCGCGGACGAACGCGCGCCTGCATCCGCCTCAGCTGCCACGGCGGATCGCCGGAGTGCGCGCGCACGCGACGAGTTGGCCGCGGCTGAACCGCCGCCCATGGCAGCACCCGCTCCCGCCCCGATGATGGCCGCGCCCCAAAAGGCTGCCAATGCCACCGCCGGCGCGACTCCATCGTCGCCGGTGCGCACCGATGCAAGCGAGCCGCCGACTTTTGCGGCGCTCGGCCAATGGACGCGCATGACAGTGATCGGGCCGAACGGCCAGAGCCGGACCTATTCGCGCTCGGAAGCGACCGACCTCGGCACGTTGGTCGGGTCCGCCGCGCTCGCTGCCGTGGGACCGCAGCCCTTGCGCAACAAGGTGGAATGGCGGGTCATGCTCGAACGCAACGGCAAGCCGCTGGCGCAGTTCGAGTTGGCGCGCGGCGAGGTGCGCTGGCGCGAAGGCGGATCGACGCCCGCCACGGGCCAGCCGCCGGAAGGCGCGCTCGATGGATTGCGGGAGGCGCTTCGGGATGCCGTGGCCCCGTTGCCCGCCGCGTCGAATCAACCCGCGCCCGCCCAACCGGCCGTGCCGCCTGCCGAGGCACCGCCGCCTGCCGAACCCCAGGCGCCTCAAGGCCACGCCACCCCGCTGCGGCGGCCGTAGCAGCAGCGAGCGCGAACTCAGAGGTGCGTGAACACGGGCTCGCGCTTGTTCACGAATGCGTCCATGCCTTCCTTCTGATCGGCGGTTGCGAACAACGAATGGAACAGCCGGCGCTCGAACATCACGCCGTCGCTGAGCCCACCTTCGAAGGCGCGGTTCACCGACTCCTTGGCCGCCATCACCGCGATGCGCGAGAAGCCGGAAATCACCAGCGCTGCGCCAAGTGCCTCGTCGGCCAGCTTGTCGAACGGCACCACGCGGCTGACCAGTCCCGCGCGTTCGGCCTCGGCCGCGTCCATCATGCGGGCGGTCAGCGCCATGTCCATCGCCTTGCTCTTGCCGACCGCGCGCGGCAGGCGCTGCGTGCCGCCGGCACCGGGAATCACGCCGATCTTGATCTCGGGCTGGCCGAACTTCGCGTTGTCCGCCGCGATGATGAAGTCGCACATCATCGCCAGCTCGCAGCCGCCGCCGAGTGCAAAGCCGCTCACCGCCGCAATGACGGGCTTGCGGATCGAGCGGACGGTTTCCCAATTGCGCGTGATGTAGTCGCCCTTGTAGACGTCGGCAAAGCTGTAGTTGGCCATCGCGCGGATGTCGGCGCCGGCGGCAAATGCGCGTTCGCTGCCGGTCAGGATGATGCAGCCGATGGATTCGTCGGCATCGAAGGCCTTGAGTGCGGTGCCCAGCTCGGTCATCAACGCATCGTTCAGCGCGTTGAGCGCCTTCGGCCGGTTCAGCGTGATGATGCCGACCGTGCCGGCCTCGGTGCGGACTTCGATGTTTTCGTAGCTCATGGCTATCTCCGTTGAAGTGGGGAATGGAAGGATGGGGAAATCGGGGGTCGAACGACTATAGCGAGACGAGGCCGCCGGCCCGGTGCACACTCGGCGCCTGCAAAGGGTGTCCACGATGAGCTTCATGCCAGCTGTTCTGTTGTTTCTTCACTTGGCGTCGGCCGCTTTCTGGGTGGGCGGCATGGCGGTGATGCACTTTGCCGTGCGCCCCGCAGCAGTGGCCCTGCTGGAGCCGCCGCTGCGCCTGCCCCTCATGGGCGCGGCGCTGGGCCGCTTCTTCGTGGGGGTGAACGTGGCGATCGTGTTGTTGCTGCTGAGCGGGTTCGCGATGATCGCCATTTCAGGTGGCATGGGTGCGATGCGCTGGAACGTGCATGCGATGCTCACCGTTGGCCTCGTCATGATGGCCGTCTACGGCCACATCCGGTTTGGTGTCTATCCGAAGCTGAAGCGCGCGATCACCGCCAGGGAGTGGCCCGTCGCGGCCGGGCGGCTCAACCTGATTCGCAAGCTCGTCGCGCTGAACCTCTCGTTCGGCGTGCTGGTGTTCGCGCTGGCCGCGCTCGGTCGCGCGATTTGAGCTTCAGTTCGTCGGCGCGAGCCAGGCTGCGATCAACGCCGGGTCTTGCGCAAACAGGCGCCAGGTCGTCAAGCCCGTCGGCAGCGTGAGCGGCAACCGCAGCATGCGGCGGTCGCGCGCGACGATGGCGGTCATTATTTTCTGCGGGCCGAGGTAGAGCGCCAGGTCGTCCAGCTTGGTGATGCGCCAGGCTTGGGCGGGGTGGCCCTTCTTCGCGGGCACTTCAACGCCGATCCATTCGTCGTTGGCGGCAAAGCCGGCCTGCTCGGCCGCGCCGCCGCGCAGCACGACCTTCACTTGAACGCTGCCGTTGGTCTCGCTCACGCGCACGCCCAGTTCCTGCGCGCGCTGCGACGGGTCGTCGAGCGCGGCGACGCCATGGGCGCGCAGCAGGTCCGACAAGGGCAACTCGTCGGTGCCATGCACCCAGGCCGCAATCTCCTTGTCGTAGGTGCGCCCGCCGATCGCCAGCAATGCGCTGGCAAAGTCGGCCTCGGTGATGGGGCCTCCCGCGCTCACGTTCCACAGCAAGCGCATCACGTCGTCGAGCGAACCATTGCCTTCGCGGCGCAGCGTGAGGTCGAAGCACAGCGCGACCAGCGAGCCCTTGGTGTAGTAGCTGATGGTGCTGTTGGGCGTTTGCTCGTCTTGCCGGTAGTACTTGACCCAGGCATCGAAACTGGCCCGCGCCACCGACTGCACCAGCCGTCCCGGCGACTGCAGCACGCCGTTGATGGTCTTGTTGATGAGCTTCAGGTAGCCGGCGTTGTCGATGCGTTCGGCGCGGCGCAGCAGCAGGTCGTCGTAGTAGCTGGTGAAGCCTTCGAACAACCAGAGCAGTTCGGTGTAGTTTTCCTGCGCGTAGTCGTAGCGCGCAAACTCGGCGGGTCGAAGCCGCTTCACGTTCCAGGTATGGAAGTACTCGTGGCTGATCAGGCCCAGCAGCGTGGTGTAGCCCTCGGGCTGTTTGCGGGCGTCCAGTTGCGGCAGGTCGCGGCGGGTGCAGATCAGCGCGGTGGAATGGCGATGCTCCAGCCCGCCGTAGCCATCGTCGACCGCATTGAGCATGAACACATAGCGGTCGAACGGTGCGGCCGGGCCGCCGCGCTTGCCAACCTTGTCGCCGTGCCAGAAGCGCATCTCGGTCTCGCAGATGGCACGGGTGTCGGCGATCAGCTTGTCGCCGTCGAACGATGCCGTTGCGCCTGCGACCACGAAGCGATGCGGCACGCCGCACACGGAGAAGTCCGCACTCCAGAAGGCACCCATCTCGACGGGCGAGTCGGCCAGCTCGTCATAGTTGGCGGCCCGGTGGATGCCGAAGCCTTGGGCATCGGTATCCACGCCGTGCAAGGCCGTGGCGCAGGACCAGCGCGCATTGCCCGGGACTTGTTCGGGCGCCACGATGTCGATGCCATGCGGATCGTCCGCTTGCCCTTCGACGCGCAGGCACAGGCTGGTGCCGTTGAAGAAACCCCGGTCGGCATCGAGCCAGGCGGTGCGCACCGAATGGTCGTAGGCGCAGACCTCGTAATGCAGCACCAGCGGCCTGCCCGCGGCGCAATCGACTTGCCAGCTGTGCTTGTCGAGTTGCTGGATCGCCAGCGCGCGGCGGCTTTGCGAGGCGGTCAGTTTTTGCAGGTTCCTGGCGAATTCGCGAACCAGGTAGCTGCCCGGTATCCACACGGGCAGCGACACGCGTTGATGCGCGGCCGGATTGTCGATGGTGAGCGTGACGGCAAACAGGTGGGCATTGCGGTCGGCGCATTCGATGCGGAACCGCAGCGCCGGCGCTTTGCGGCGCTTCGTGGCAACAGCCGTCGCCATCAGTTGGCCGCGGCGAGTTGCTTTTCGACCTGGGCGGCGGGAATGGCGCCCGGTGTACGGGAGCCATCGGCAAAGATCAACGTGGGCGTGCCGGTGATGTTGTACTTGCGGCCGAATGCGATGTTGCGCTCGAGTGCGGCCGCGTCACAGCTTGCGGCGGCGGTCTCGGGCTTGACCTCGCTCGCCATCCAGTCGTTCCAGCTCTTGGCCTTGTCCTTGGCGCACCAGATGTTGCGCGCCTTGACGTTCGAATCAGGGCCCAGCACCGGGTACAGGAAGAGGTAGACGGTGACGTTGTCGACGTTCTTCATGTCGCGCTCGAAATGCTTGCAGTAGCCGCAGTTCGGGTCTTCGAACACCGCCAGCTTGCGCTTGCCGTTGCCGCGCACGATCTTGAAGGCATCGTTCATGGGCAGCTTGTTGAAGGCCACTTCGCTGAGCTTCTCGACGCGCTCCTCGGTCAGGTTGCGGCGCTCCTTCACATCGATCAGGTTGCCTTGCAGCAGGTAGTTGCCGTCGGCATCGGTGTAGAAGATCTCGAAGCCGTTGATGCGCACTTCGAAGAGGCCCGGCATCGGTGACTTGGTGACCTCGTCGATCCTGGCGAACTGCGGAATGCGCGCAGCCAGGTTCTTGCGGATTTCGGCTTCGCCGGCTTGTGCTTGCAGCGATACAGCAAGGACGCTGCCGAAGGCCAGGGTGGCGAGGAGGTTGCGAGCGAGCTTCATCATGGTCGGGATTCGTCGTAGTGATCAGCGAAGGCCCATGGCCTGCCGCGCGATCCAGTTCTTGAGGAGTTGGGTCTGGTCGAAGCCGCGCATGCCCCAATTGCGCAACGCGGGGATTGGATCCACGGTTTGCGCAAAAAGTTGCTGGAGACCGTCGGTGGTCAGGCTCATGGCCAGAACGTCGGCGCGGCGGGCGCGTTCGTAGCGGCGCAGCAGGCGCGGATCGCCCACGCTGCGCCAGTATTCGCGATCCCTCAGGACGCCGGCCAGCGCGGCCGCGTCGGCCAGGCCCAGGTTCAGGCCCTGGCCGGCGAGCGGGTGCACCGTGTGCGCGGCATCGCCCGCCAGGGCCCATGAGCTGCCGTCCGGCAGGGTGCCGGTCCAGCGGTCGGCCATGGCGCGCTGCAGCGGCCAGGCTGCGCGTTCGCTGATGAGTGCGAGTGCGCCGAGGGCTTCGTGCGTGGCCTGGGCCAACGCGGACGCAAACGGGGCAGGTTCCTGCTTCATCAGTTCCTGTGCGTGGAACTGGTCGGCCGACCACACCAGCGCAAGCTGCCGGCCGGCGGCACCGTCCAGCGGCAGCAGCGCAAGTACCTCGCCCTTGTCGTTGAACCACTGGCGGGCGATGCCATCGTGGGGTCGCTCGGCTTCCAGGCGGGCCGCGATGGCCTGCTGCGGATATCGGGTGACGTCGTAGCGCACGCCCAGTCCTTCGCGGGTTGCGCTGCCCTTGCCTTCGCACACCACGGTCAGCGGCGCAGTCACCGGCGCTTCCCGCACCTCGATCATCGGCTGGAAGCGCACGGCGTCGGCCAACTGCCTTTCGAGCGCGGGCACATCGACGATCCAGGCCAGCGCGTCGACCTTCTGGCGCTGGGCATCGAACTGCACGCGTCCGCCATCGTCGCCATGGACGTGCATCGCGCGCACCGCGGTGGCGTGCACATCGTCGGGCCAGGCGCGCAGCGACTCGAGCATCGTGCGGGAGGTGGCGTTGAGCGCGTAGGCGCGCACGTCATCGTGGGCGGACCGCGCCGCGGGCGCAACGAGCGCCACGCGCACCCGCTCCCGCGCCAGCAGCAGTGCCAGGGTGCGGCCGACGATGCCGGCGCCGCGAATGCAAACTTCGGGGGGAAGAGCCATCGCGGGATTGTAGGAGTTGGTGCCCTGCGGCGCGGGCTGCGGGACAATCCGGTTACTTCCCCAAGGACCCATTCGTGACATCTGCCTCCTTCGACCTCCAGGCCACCATCGCCCGCCTTCTTGTCTACCCGGTCAAATCGTGCGCCGCGGTCGACTTGCCGGAGGTGCTGCTGACGGAAACCGGCCTGGAGTTCGACCGCGCCTGGATGGTGGTCGATGCGCAAGGCGAGTTCGTTTCCCAGCGGGAATTGCCGCGCATGGCGCTGGTCAAGCCGCAACTCAAGCAGTTCGAGATGGTGCTGCGCGCGCCCGGCATGCTGGCGCTGCACATTGCGTATGACCGCGTCGAGCAGCCGGTGCGTGCCAAGGTGTGGGACGACGAGGTGGCGGCCTACGACATGGGTGACATCGCGGCGCAGTGGTTCAGCGATTTCCTGTCCGAACCAGGCCAGCCGCAAAAGCTGCGCATGGTGCGCTTCGACCCGGAGTACAGGCGACTGTCGAGCCTGAAGTGGACGAACGGCATCGAGGCGCAGAACCAGTTTTCCGATGGGTTTGCGCTGCTGGTCGCGAGCGAGGCGTCGCTGGCCGAACTCAACGAGAAGCTCGTGGCGGCGGGCCATGAGGCGGTCGGCATGGAACGATTCCGGCCCAACATCGTCTTGGCCGGCGTCGAGGCGCAGGACGAAGACCGTCTGGAAATCATGCACATCGCGACGGGCGAGGGCGAGGCGCAGCTGCAGCCGGTGAAACCGTGCCCGCGCTGCCCGATGCCGGACATCGATCCGAAGACGGCTGTCAGCAGTCCTGAGGTTGGCGACATGTTGCGCACCTATCGGCAGAACGCGCGGGTCGATGGCGCCGTCACGTTCGGCATGAACGCCATCGTGCTGCAGGGTGTGGAGCACACGCTGAGGGTGGGGCAGGCGGTGAGCGCCAATTACCGCTTTGAATAGCGGGAGGGAGGCCCGGAAACCCCGGCCGCTAAAATGCGCGGTTGATTCCAGAGGACCTTCATGAGTTTGCAATGCGGCATCGTCGGCCTGCCCAACGTCGGTAAATCCACCCTTTTCAATGCGTTGACAAAGGCCGGCATCGCAGCGGAAAACTATCCGTTCTGCACCATCGAGCCCAACGTCGGCGTGGTGGAGGTGCCCGACCAGCGGCTCGCGCAACTGAGCGACATCGTCAAGCCCGAGCGCGTGGTGCCAGCCATCGTCGAGTTCGTCGACATCGCGGGCCTGGTGGCCGGCGCCAGCACCGGCGAAGGCCTGGGCAACAAATTCCTCGCGCACATCCGCGAGACCGATGCGACGGTGAATGTCGTGCGCTGCTTCGACGACGACAACGTGATCCACGTGGCGGGCAAGGTCGATCCGATCTCCGACATCGAGGTGATCCAGACCGAGCTGTGCCTGGCCGATCTGGCCACGGTCGAGAAGGCGCTGCACCGTCACACCAAGGTGGCACGTTCGGGCGACAAGGATGCGCAGAAACTCGTCGGCCTGCTCGAACGCTGCCAGAAGGCGCTGAACGAGAACATCCCGGTGCGCGCACTGGAGTTCACCAAGGAAGAGATGCCGCTGGTCAAGTCGTTCACGCTGATCACCGCCAAGCCGGCGATGTTCGTGGGCAACGTGGCGGAAGACGGCTTCGAGAACAACCCCTACCTCGACCGCCTGCGTGAATACGCCGCGAAGCAGGGTGCGCCCGTCGTCGCCATCTGCGCCAAGATCGAAGCCGAACTCGCCGACATGGACGAAGACGACAAGAAGATGTTCCTGGCCGAGATCGGCCAGGAGGAGCCGGGCCTGAACCGCCTGATCCGCGCTGCTTTCCAACTGCTGGGCCTGCAGACCTACTTCACCGCAGGCGTGAAGGAAGTGCGCGCCTGGACCATTCACATCGGCGACACCGGCCCGCAGGCGGCCGGCGTGATCCACACGGACTTCGAGAAGGGCTACATCCGTGCCCAGACCATCGCCTTCGCCGACTACATTGCCTACAAGGGCGAGCAAGGCGCGAAGGACGCGGGCAAGATGCGTTCGGAAGGCAAGGAATACGTCGTCAAGGATGGCGACGTGATGAACTTCCTGTTCAGTTCCTGAACACTCGACGCGGGCACGCCTTGCTCACCGTCCACCACCTCAACAACTCGCGCTCGCAGCGCGTGCTGTGGCTGCTTGAAGAACTCGGGCTGACTTATGAGATCGTGCACTATCAGCGCGATCCGCAGACGATGCTCGCGCCGCCCGAGTTGCGCCGTGTGCATCCGCTGGGCAAGTCGCCGGTAGTGACCACCGGCGATGGCCTGGTGCTGGCCGAATCGGGCGCAATCGTCGAGACCCTCATCGAGCGCTTCGGCCAGGGCCGGCTCGCACCGCCCGCGGGTTCGGCGGAGGCCCTGCGCTACCGCTATTGGCTGCACTTCGCAGAAGGCTCGGCAATGCCGCCGCTTTTGATGAAGCTCGTGTTCGACAAGATCGAAAGCAGCAAGATGCCATTCTTCGTCAAGCCCGTTGCGAAGGCCATCGCCGGCAAGGCGAAGCGCAGCTTCATCATGCCGAACATCACGGCGCAGCTCGACTTCATGGAAGGCGAGTTGGGCAAGAGCGAATGGTTTTCCGGTGATGCGTTTACTGGCGCGGACATCCAGATGAGCTTTCCGGTCGAGGCCGCACAGGCGCGTGGCGGCCTCGATGATTCGCGGCCGAAGCTGATGGCATTCCTGTCGCGCATCCACGTTCGCCCGGCCTACCAGCGTGCCCTGGAGCGCGGCGGGCCGTATGGCCTGTTGAGCTGAAGCGGGTGCGAGGGACGAAGGACTGGTACCGCGTTCTCCAGATTGTTCAGTTCGGCCAGATGTGCAGCATGGCGACGGTCATCGTCACGTAGCGGGCGAACTTGCCGACCGCCATGTAGGCCAAGCAGGGCCAGAACGGCAGCTTGAGCCAGCCTGCCACCGCGCACAGCGGATCTCCCACCGCAGGAAGCCAACTCAACAAACAGGCCTTGGGGCCGAGCCTTTCGAGCCAACCGAGCACCCGCATGTGGTGTTTGGAGTGTGAGTACTTATCTGCAATTTGATGCGCACCATAGCCCATCCACCAATCGACGGCGCCACCCAATGTATTGCCGATGGATGCGACGCAGATGGCGGGCCAGAACAGTTCGGGGCTGAGCTTGAGCAAGCCGAATAGCGCCGGCTCCGAGCCCAGCGGAACCAACGTAGCAGAAACGAACGAAACAAAAAACAGCGTCGACAGGCCGTACTGAGGGAGCGCCAACAGCGCCATGAGTGAGTCGAACCAAGCTTGCATGTGCGCACGAGTATAGGAACCTGTCTGGACATGGCGCCAGAGAAAAGGCGATCGAAGTGTTCCAGGTGAATGCGTGAAAGCCCTCGTGTGCAAGCGCATTCTGTTTCAGCCCCTGAAATCGCACCTCGGTACAATCGTGCCTCATTTTTCAGCAGCCCTCGCTCGCTCTCGTTCTTCTCCCCATCATGCAGATCGGCCCCATCGCGCTGGAAAACCGCCTGTTCGTCGCGCCTATGGCCGGCGTGACAGACCGGCCCTTCCGCATGCTGTGCCGCGAGCTTGGCGCGGGCTATGCAGTGAGCGAGATGGTGACCTCGCGCAAGGAACTCTGGAACACGCTGAAGACCTCGCGCCGCGCCAACCACGAAGGCGAACCCGGGCCGATCGCGGTGCAGATCGCAGGCACCGACGCGGCCATGATGGCCGAGGCCGCGCACTACAACATCGACCGCGGCGCGCAGATCATCGACATCAACATGGGCTGCCCGGCCAAGAAGGTCTGCAACAAGTGGGCGGGTTCCGCGCTGATGCGCGACGAGCCACTCGCGCTGGAAATCGTCCAGGCGGTGGTCGACGCTGCCGCGCCGCATGGCGTGCCCGTCACATTGAAAATGCGGACCGGCTGGAGCCAGGACCACCGCAACGCTGTCAAGCTGGCGCGCGACTTCGAGTCGGCCGGCGTGCAGATGCTCACGGTGCACGGCCGCACGCGCGAGCAGGGCTACAAGGGCGAAGCGGAGTACGACACCATCGCTGCGGTCAAGGCCGCGGTGCGCGTGCCGGTGGTGGCCAATGGCGACGTCACGACGCCGCAAAAGGCGCGCGATGTGTTGGCGCTCACTGGCGCCGATGCGGTGATGATCGGCCGCGCCGCCCAGGGCCGGCCCTGGATCTTTCGCGAAATCGCGCATTTCCTGGCGACCGGCCTCGAACTCGCGCCGCCGCTGGTGGCCGAGGTGCGGCGACTCATGCTCGACCACCTGCAGGCGCACTACGCGCTGTACGGCGAGTTCAGCGGCGTGCGCACGGCACGCAAGCACATCGGCTGGTATGTGCGTTCGCTGCCCGATGGCGAGGCCTTCCGTGCCCGCATGAACACCCTGGACGACTGCGCGTCGCAATTGCGCGCCGTCGCCGACTTTTTTGATGCGCTTGCGGTGCACACCGACCGCATGCCCAGCCGGAGCGCAGACGCGGAGCTGCCGACGGACGAGGAAGCGGCCATTGCCGCTGGATGAGAGAGAAAAGCAAAGAAGCCCAGTATGAGCAAGAAACAAATAGAGGACTGCGTGCGCAGCAGTCTGGACAGCTACTTCCGCGATTTACGTGGCACCGAGCCCGACGGCATGTACGACATGCTGGTGAAGGTGGTCGAGAAACCGTTGCTCGACATGGTCATGACCCGTGCCGAAGGCAACCAGTCGCGCGCCGCGCAATGGCTCGGACTCAACCGCAACACGCTGCGCAAGAAGCTCGTCGAACACAAGCTCCTTAAATAAACAAGACTGCACCGAAGCAATTCATGGCACTGACCGCACTCCTTTCCGTTTCCGACAAGACCGGCATTCTCGAATTCGCGCAGGCGTTGAACGCGCTGGGCGTCAAGCTTCTTTCCACCGGCGGCACCGCCAGGCTGCTGGCCGACGCCGGCCTGCCCGTGACCGAGGTAGCCGACCACACCGGCTTTCCGGAAATGCTCGATGGCCGCGTAAAGACGCTGCATCCCAAGATCCATGGCGGCCTGCTGGCGCGTCGCGACGTGCCCGAGCACGTGGCCGCCATCCAGGCGCACGGCATCGACACCATCGACCTGCTGGTGGTCAATCTCTACCCGTTCGAGGCGACGGTGGCCAAGGCGGGCTGCACGCTCGAGGATGCCATCGAGAACATCGACATCGGCGGCCCGGCCATGGTGCGCAGCGCGGCCAAGAACTGGAAGGACGTCGGCGTACTGACCGACGCCTCGCAATATGCCGGCGCGCTGGCCGAACTCAAGGCCGACGGCAAGCTCAGCGACAAGACGCGCTTCGTCCTGTCCGTGGCCGCGTTCAACCGCATCGCCGACTACGACGGTGCCATCAGCGACTATCTTTCCGCCATCGACTTCGACGCCAGCCACGGCCGGCCGGCGCCTGCCCGCGCGCTGTTTCCGGCGCAGAGCAATGGCCGCTTCGTCAAGCTGCAGGACCTGCGCTACGGCGAGAACCCGCATCAGCAGGCCGCGTTCTACCGTGACCTCTATCCAGCGCCCGGTTCGCTCGTGAGCGCCAGGCAATTGCAGGGCAAGGAACTCAGCTACAACAACATCGCCGATGCCGATGCAGCCTGGGAATGCGTCAAGAGCTTCGACGCCCCGGCCTGCGTCATCGTCAAGCACGCCAACCCCTGCGGCGTGGCTGTCGCAGCGAATGCGCTCGAAGCGTATTCCAAGGCCTTCAAGACCGATCCGACCTCGGCCTTCGGCGGCATCATTGCGTTCAACCGCACGGTCGACGTCGCCGCCGCGCAGGAAGTCAACAAGCAGTTCGTCGAAGTGCTGATGGCGCCCGGCTACACGCCCGAGGCGCTCGAAGTGTTCAAGGCGACCAAGGCCAAGCTCAACGTTCGCATCCTCGAGATTGCGCTGCCGCCCGGTGGCGCGACCGACTGGGACAACGGCCGCAACGCGATGGACGTCAAGCGCATCGGCTCGGGCCTGCTGATGCAGACCGCGGACAACCGCGTGCTGCAGGCCAGCGAACTCAAGGTCGTGAGCAAGAAGCAGCCGACGCCGGCGCAGCTGGAAGACCTGTTGTTCGCCTGGAAGGTGGCCAAGTACGTGAAGAGCAATGCCATCGTGTTCTGCGCGGGCGGCATGACGATGGGCGTGGGCGCGGGCCAGATGAGCCGGCTCGACTCCGCACGCATCGCGAGCATCAAGGCCGAGCATGCGGGCCTGTCGCTGCAGGGTACGGCGGTGGCGAGCGATGCGTTCTTCCCGTTCCGCGACGGGCTCGACGTGGTGGTCGATGCCGGTGCCACGGCCGTGATCCAGCCGGGTGGCTCGATGCGCGACCAGGAAGTGATCGATGCCGCGGACGAACGCGGCGTGGTGATGGTGCTGAGCGGCATCCGTCACTTTCGCCACTGAAATAGAACACCCCCGATGCGCCTTCGGCGCCTCCCCCTCGAGGGGGCGCACCCGGCGGCCCGGCAAAGCCGGTTCCGCGGGTGCCCACGAACAGACTTCGCCGTGCTCGTCCTGGGTTTCATGCGTCCCGGGTCCCGCGATAGCGCGGCGGAAAACTGATATGAGGTCCTCACATAAGCAGGCGCCGGCTGCCGCTCACAAGGTGTGCGAGCGATCTCCCTGCGCGAATCCGATCGCCTCCCACGGCTCGCCGACCGCCAGGCCGATTTACCTAGAACAGCTCTCCCATCGGCCTCCCCTCGAGGGGCCTCGAGGGGGCGCACCCTGCGGCCCGGCAAAGCCGGTTCCGCGGGTGCCCACGAACAGACCTCGCAGTGCTTGCACCGGTTCATGCGTCGCAGAAGACGCTCGGTGTCGTGGAGCGCTGGAATAAAAGTGCGGCGGACTATCCGCGCGTGCCGGGTACCGGCGAGGAGTCGCCGATAGTCGTCGAGCGCGCTACAGCGTCTTGAAGATCTGGCGAGCCGCCTCGATGGTGGCCGCGATGTCCTCGTCGCTGTGCGCGGCGCTCACAAAGCCGGCTTCGTAGAGCGCGGGCGCGATGTAGACGCCTCGGTCGAGCAGGCCGTGGAACAGCGTGTTGAACTTCTTGTTGTCGGTGCTCATCACCGTGGCGTAGTTCTGCGGCAGTTCGTCGAACAGGAAGAAGCCGAACATGCCGCCTTCGCTATCGGCGCTGAACGGCACGCCCTCGGCCGCGGCGGCCGACTTGAGGCCGTCGACCAGCGAGCGCGTCCGTGTGCCCAGAGCCTCGTAGAAGCCGGGCCTTGCGATCTCCTTCAGCGTCGCGAGGCCGCAGGCCGTGGCTACCGGATTGCCTGACAAGGTGCCGGCCTGGTAGACCGGGCCCAGCGGCGCCAGCTGTTCCATGATCGCTCGCGGCCCGCCGAAGGCCGCGAGCGGCATGCCGCCGCCGATGACCTTGCCAAGCACCGTGAGGTCGGGCGTGATGCCGAGCACGCCTTGCGCGCCGTGCAGGCCGACACGGAAGCCGGTCATCACCTCGTCGAACACCAGCAGCGCGCCGTGCTGCGTACAGAGCTCGCGGCAGCGCCTGGCGAATTCGGGCGTGGCGCGCACGAAGTTCATGTTGCCCGCGATGGCCTCGATCATCAGGCAGGCCAGCTCGTGGCCGTGCAGCGCGAAGGCTTCCTCGAGTTGCGCGAGGTTGTTGTACTCGAGCACCAGCGTGTGCTGCACGACCTCGGGCGGCACGCCGGCCGAGGTCGGGTTGCCAAAGGTCGCGAGGCCGGAGCCGGCCTTGACCAGCAGTGCGTCGGCATGGCCGTGATAGCAGCCTTCGAACTTGATGATGTATTTGCGGCCGGTTGCGCCGCGCGCCAAGCGCAGCGCGCTCATCGCGGCCTCGGTGCCCGAACTCACGAGCCGCACCATTTCCATCGACGGCACCAGCGCCAGGATGGCCTCGGCCAACTCGATCTCGCGCTCGGTTGGCGCACCGTAGGAGAAGCCCTCGAGCACCGCCTTCTGCACCGCCTCGACGACGGCCGGATGGCCATGGCCCAGGATCATCGGCCCCCAGGAGCCGATGTAGTCGATGTAGCGCTTGTCGTCGGCGTCCCAGAAGTACGCGCCCTGGGCGCGCTTCACGAAGCGGGGCGTACCGCCGACGGCCTTGAAGGCGCGCACCGGCGAGTTCACGCCGCCAGGAATTACAGCGCGGGCGCGCTCGAAAAGAATATCGTTGCGATCAGTCATCGCCCGAATTGTCTTTCACGCCGCGCAAGACACCTGAGGCCGCCCCCTCCAAATCCGAGAAACACCGGAGAACCGGCTTTGCCGCGCCGTTGGTGTTGCCCCGGCAGGGGGGAGAAGCGCACGTAGCGCGCGGAGCCTGGGGGCGAGCCACAAGCCTTCCGGGTCACTGATGTTGCCCCAGGTAGGGGGAGGGAGGAGGGACACGAAGTGTCGCGGAGCCCTGGGGGCGAGTAATACTCAATGTCTCGTATCGTGTGGCGGCAATGCAAAGTCGGCCGGATCGGCATTGCTCGGATCCTCGTCTTCCGCTTCGTCTTCCTCCGTCTGCGCCCAGAAAAGCCGATCGGGCAGTACGTGGCCCATGCCGGGGCGAAAACCGGAGTCGAGGCAGCGGTCCATGTAGCTCAGCGCCTCGGCGGTGGCCGCGGTGAGGTCGGTGCCACTTGCGAGCAGCGCCGCCAGCGCGGCCGACAAGGTATCCCCGGCGCCCGAGAACACGGCTTCGAGCCTTTCATATTTCTCATTGGCCAGCACGGCCTGTGGAGAGGCCAGCACGTTGTCGAAGAACTGGTCGGGCAGTACGATGCCCGTGACGAGCGTGTAGGGGACGCCGTGTTCGCCAGCCGCCCGCGCGATGTCGCGTGCCGTGGGGCTGCGATCACCGGTCCAGTCGGGCAGCAGCCAGCGCCACAAGGTGCTGTGGTTGCCGACCAGCACCGTGGTCTGCGGCAGCAGCAGGTCGCGAAAGGCGTCGTGGTAGGGCTCGATCTGGTTTTCTTCCCACCAGGAGAGGTTGGGCATATAGGCAACCAGCGGCACGTCAGGGTAGTCGCTGGCCGTTTCGGCAATCGTGCTGAGGTTCTCGGGGGTGCCGACGAAACCGACCTTGATCAGTCGCACTTCCACATCTTCAAGAATGGCGCGGGCTTGTTCGGCCACGGCCTCCTCGTCGAAGGGGAAGTGGTCGAAGATTTCCGCGGTGTCGCGCGCATAGGCGCCGGTGACCACGGGCAGCATGTGCGCGCCGACGGATCCCATGGCCAGCGCGTCGCCAGCCAGGCCGCCGGCACCGCTGGGATCGCTGGCGTTGAAGACCAGCACGCAAGGCGGATTGAGGTCGTCTTGCGAGGCCAGGTTTTCGTCGTCCGACGCCCCGGTAAGATCAGCCGCATCACTGGCGGCGTGTGAAGGTAATAGGTAAGTTTTCATGCGCCGAAGTGAGTCACCTCGATGGTGGCATAAGTGAGACGGTTGTCACAGGGAACTGTGAAACGTCTAGATACAATCGTTGCATTCTATGAACAGGGACACTAAGCTGCGATGAACACGAAAACCTGGATGTGCCTGATTTGCGGGTGGATCTACGACGAAGCGACAGGGGTGCCGGAGGACGGTATTGCGGCTGGTACGGCCTGGGCCGATGTCCCTATGAATTGGACATGTCCCGAGTGTGGAGCTCGCAAGGAAGACTTTGAAATGGTTGAAATCTGAAGCATGGCATAACGCTGCGCTTCATCATGCGCCGAACGCAACGGCGAGGGTTTGATCGAAGTCCCTATATGAGGAGCGCGCGCCATGAGCAGCCATGCATCCGGTTACAAAGTGCTTGTCATTGACGACAGCAATACGATTCGGCGCAGCGCCGAAATCTTCCTCAAGCAGGGCGGCCATGAGGTGCTCCTCGCCGAAGACGGCTTCGATGCACTCTCCAAGGTCAACGACCACAAGCCGCACCTGATCTTCTGCGACATCCTGATGCCGCGCCTCGACGGTTATCAAACCTGCGCCATCATCAAGCGCAACGCGCAGTTTTCTTCCGTTCCGGTCGTCATGTTGTCTTCGAAGGACGGCGTGTTCGACAAGGCGCGCGGGCGCATGGTCGGTTCGCAGGACTATCTCACCAAGCCTTTCACCAAAGACCAGTTGCTGCAGGCTGTGCAGCAGTTCGGCATTGTTCAATCGGAAGTCTCCTGATGGCCATTCACAAAGTACTCGTTGTCGACGACTCGAAGACGGAATTGATGTTCCTCTCCGACATGCTGCAGAAAAACGGCTTTGCCGTGAAGACGGCGGAGAACGCCGACGATGCCATGCGGCGCCTCGAAGAAGAATGTCCCGACCTGATCCTGATGGACGTGGTGATGCCGGGCCAGAATGGCTTCCAACTCACGCGTGCGATTGCCCGCAATCCGAAGTACGAGCAGGTGCCGATCATCTTGTGCACGAGCAAGAACCAGGAAACCGATCGCGTGTGGGGCATGCGACAAGGCGCGCGGGACTACATCGTCAAGCCCGTGGTTGCGGCAGAGTTGATGTCGAAGATCAGCGCGCTCGCATGACCAAGGCATTTTTCAGCGTCACAGACATGAAGGGCTGAAAAATGGCCAATCGCGACGCCTTGCGCGCATTCCAGTCCCGCCTTGCGGGTCGCCTGCAGGCGGCGCGCAGCACCGGCGTTTCGGCCTCCTGGCTCGCGGTCGAGGCGGGGGACGTCAAATATCTCTTTCCGCTCGGGCATGCGGGTGAAATCTTTCCATGGACGCAGCCGCAGCCGGTGCCTTACACCGAGCCGTGGTTCCTGGGCGTCGCGAACCTGCGTGGCGGGCTTTACGGCGTGGTGCAGTTGTCGACGTTCGCGACCGGCCAGCGCAGCGCCGTGGCGGTGACAGACGCGACCCGCGCGCAGTCTCGGCTGGTTGCGCTCAACGAACTGCTCGAAGTCAATTGCGCGCTGCAGATCGATCGCCTGATCGGCCTGCGCGGCGTGGAGGCCTTTACCGATGCAAGGGCGCCCGCTGCCGACTCGCCGGGGTGGATGGGCCATTCATACGCTGACGCCGAAGGCGGCCAGTGGCAGGAAGTCAACCTGCAGGCGCTCTCGCAACAAACCGAATTCCTGAGCATCGGTACTGCCTGAGGGCTGGCCGGAAATTGAATACACAGAAGGACTGACCGTGAGCCCCATCGCCGAAAAGTTCAAGAAATTCCTGCCCGCCCGCGATGAAAGCGTGGCGATTCGCGCCGATGGCGCCGCAGCCCTGATGCTCGACGAGGTCGAGACCGTACAGCCGTTGGAGGAAAAAACCGTGCAAGTGCAACGTGAATCCTTTACCCCGAAAACGCACGATGCAGTGGACGGGTCGATGGTGGCCGCCAATGACGCGCCCGTGACCGATGAGCCGGCGCAGATCGAGCCGACGATGGAGCCACGGGTGGAGGCAGCCCCGGTCAGCGCGCCGGTCGCAGTCGCTGCTGCTGGCGCTGCTGCCGGCGCTGCCGCAGCGGGCGAACCGCCGCGTTCCAACTCGGCGCGGCAGCAGCGCATTCTTGCCGCGGCGCTCGCCGCAGTGGTGCTGTTGCTGCTGCTGGTTGCGGGATCCTCGATTCTTCGCGCCGAACGGCTGGCGCAGCAGGTGGCTGCCACGGGCCAGTCGCTGATGCAGTCGCAGCGTCTTGCCAAGTCGGTGTCGCAGGCGCTGGTGGGCAGCGTGCCGGCCTTTGCTGAAGTGAAGGACAGCGCCGACGACTTGTCACGGCGCGTGCAGGGTCTGTCCAACGGTGACGAGGCGCTCAAGCTGGAGCGCGTGGGCAGCCAGTACGACGAAGAACTCGCCAAGATCACGCCGCTGGTGCAGCGCGCCGATGCCAGTGCCAAGTCGGTGCTGGCCCAGCAACAGATCCTGACCCAGGTGGGCACCGCGCTGCGCGGCATCAATCGCCAATCGTCCGATCTGCTGGAAATGGCCGAGACGGTGGCGTCGCTCAAGATGCAGCAAAACGCGAGCATTCCCGAGATCTCGGCCGCCGGCCAACTCGTGATGCTGACGCAGCGCATCGGCAAGTCGGCCAACGAATTCCTGACGGTCGAAGGCGTGAGCCCCGACGCGGTGTTCCTGCTCGGCAAGGACCTGAACACCTTCCAGGAAGTGACCAAGGGCCTGCTCGACGGCAATTCGCAACAGCGCCTGCCTGCCACACGCGACGCACAAACGCGCCAGCAACTCGAGCAGATCCTCAAGACCTTCGAACAGACGCGTGCCCAGGCCGGTTCCATCCTCGGTAACCTGCAAGGCCTGGTGACGGCGCGTGAAGCGCAAACGGCGATCCTGAACGACAGCGAGCCACTGCGCGCCCAACTCGGCGAACTGCAAGACAAGCTGTCGGCCCGCACCGGCCTCGGCGCGGGCACCATCGTGATGCTGCTGGTGTTGTCGGTCGCTGCGCTGGCACTGGCTGGCGCCATCGGTTTCGTTCAGGTGCGCGAAGGCCGCGAGCGCGCTGCCATCGCCGAACAGGAGCGCATCGCCGCCGACTTGCAGCGCGAGGAAGCCAGCCGCGTGAACACCGCCAACCAGGCGGCCATCTTGCGCCTGATGAACGAACTGCAGACTGTGGCGGAAGGCGACCTGACCCAGGAAGCGACGGTGACCGAAGACATCACCGGCGCCATCGCCGACTCGGTGAACTACACGGTGGAAGAACTGCGCCTGCTGGTGGGCAACGTGCAGAACACGGCCACCCGTGTGGCCTCCACGACGTCGCAGGTGGAAAACACCTCGACCGAACTGCTGGCCGCATCGACTGAACAGCTGCGCGAGATCCGCGACACCGGCCAGTCGGTGCTGACGATGGCGGAGCGCATCAATGGCGTGTCGTCGCAAGCGCAAGAGTCCGCCTTGGTGGCGCGCCAGTCGCTGGAGGCCGCATCGTCGGGTCTGCAGGCCGTGCAGAACGCCATCGGCGGCATGAACTCGATCCGCGACCAGATCCAGGAAACCTCCAAGCGCATCAAGCGCCTGGGCGAATCGTCGCAGGAGATCGGCGAAATCACCGAGCTGATCTCGGATATTACCGAACAGACCAACGTGCTGGCCCTGAACGCCGCCATCCAGGCCGCGTCCGCCGGTGAAGCCGGCCGCGGCTTCTCGGTGGTGGCGGAAGAAGTGCAACGTCTGGCCGAACGGTCCGCGGACGCGACGCGCCAGATCTCGGCGCTGGTGAAGGCGATTCAGACCGACACGCAGGATGCGGTGGGCGCCATGGAGCGATCCACGCAGGGTGTGGTCGAAGGGGCCAAGCTCTCCGACAACGCGGGTACGGCCCTGTCGGAGATCGACCGCGTCTCGCGCCGTCTTGCAGAACTCATCGAGCAGATTTCGCAGTCGGCGTCCCGCGAGGCCAATTCGGCCAACGTGGTGGCGGCCAACATCCAGCATATTTTCGCGGTGACGGAACAGACCGGCGAAGGCACGCGGACCACGGCTGCCCAGGTGCGCGAGTTGTCGCACATGGCCGAGGAGTTGCGCCAATCGGTGTCCCGCTTCAAGATCGCCTGATTCACTGCCCAGGGTCCAATCCGTGCCGACCTCCCTTGCCACCGCCCCCGTTGCCGGCATCGCGCCGGCCACCGAAGACCTGGGGCCGTTGGCCTGGGTGCTCGAAGAGATCCAGAAATCGGTCGACGCCACGAGCAAATCGCTGCGGCGGTTCCTGCGGGAGTCCAATGGCGCTCCTGACGTCGACATTGGTCCGTTGCGCGTTGCACGACAGCAACTGCACCAGGCCGTCGGCGCCTTGCAGATGGTTGACCAGCGCACGTCGGCGCTGGTGCTGGGCGCGATGGAATTCGCCGTTCAGAGCTTTGTGCAGGAGCCGTCGCGGTGCAGCGAGGCCGCCGTCCTCAAGATGGACCGTGCGGGCTTTGCCGTCTCGGACTTCTTGAACGCGATGCTCTCGGGCAAGACGGTGTCGTCCGTGGCGCTGTTCCCGCAGTACCGCGACGTGCTGGAACTGGTCGGCAACGAGCGCGTGCATCCCGCCGACCTGTGGGACATGTCCTGGCACTGGGCCAACATCTCCCTGCAGAGCCACAAGCCGGCGCTCGTGTACGACCCGGCCGTGCGCTCGCGGCTCGATCGCGAGGTGCTCAAGGTCGTCAAGACGGGAGACGACGAATCCGCACGCCGGCTGCAGGAAATCTGCGTCGGCCTGTCGCGGGGTTCGGGGGTGCCGCATGTGGCCGACTTCTGGGCGATTGCCGCCGGTTTCTTCGAGGCGTTGGGCCTGGCGCTGTTGCCGGCGGACGTCTACGTCAAGCGCGCGGCGTCGCGCGTGCTGCTGCAATACGCCACGCTGGCACGCAGTGACAACGCCGTATCGGAGCGGCTGGCGAACGACCTGCTGTTCTTCTGCGCGCAGGCCGTGCCCGGTCCGCGCGATGAAGCCAGGACATTGCGTGCCGTGCGCGCGGCATGGGGCATCGCCGGCGAGCGCGCGGTCGACTACACCACCGAGCAATTCGGCCGCTTCGACCCGGTCGTGCTGGCGCAGGCGCGCAAGCGCATCGAGTCGGCCAAGGAAATGTGGTCGGCACTCTCGGGTGGCGATGTGGGCCGCCTGCGGCAGGTTGCGGACACCTTTGCCCAACTGGCCGAGTCGCTGCAGAAGTTGCATCCGCCTAGCCTGCCGATGGCGCAGGCGTTGACCAATGCGGTCGAGGCTTCCATCAAGTCCGGCAAGCCGCCGAAGACCGAGCTGGCGATGGAAGTCGCGACCTCGGTGCTGTACCTCGAGGCCGCGTTCGAGGATCTCGATCCGCACGACCGGCAGCTCACCGCACGCACCGTGCAGTTGGCTGGCCGCATCGAGCGCGCACGCGAGAGCGGTCAGTCGGAGCCGCTCGAGCCGTGGATGGAGGAGCTGTATCGGCGAGTGAGCGATCGCCAAACCATGGGCACCGTGGTCGACGAACTGCGTGCCCACCTCGGCGAACTGGAAAAATCGCTCGACCAGTTTTTCCGCAGGCCCACGGACAAGGGCCTGCTGCGCACCGTGCCGACGCAATTGATGCAGATGCGCGGCGTGTTTTCCGTGCTGGGCCTGGACCAGGCTGCGCAGACCGTGCAGCGCATGCGCGACAACGTCGAGCACCTCATGGCCGGCAATGCGCCGGCCGATGAGTCGCGTGCCTTCGACTCGTTGGGCAACAACCTTGGCGCGCTCGGTTTCCTGATCGACATGCTGGGTTACCAGCCGGCGCTGGCCAAGCGACTGTTCGTGTTCGAAGAAGCCGTGGGCGAGCTGAAGCCGCTGATGGGGCGCCAGGCCGTCGAGCCCGATGCGGTGGAGGAGCCGGTCGCGCCTGTTGCGCCAGTGCCTGCTCCAGCAGTCGTCGCGCAGCCATCGCCCGCGATCACGCCGCCGCGTGCCGAATCCATCCTGAGCGCCAAGGAAATCGACGAACAGATTGCGGCGCGCCTCGCTGCGCTGGCTGCGCCGAAGAACAAGCCCGCTTCCCCGATCGAGGAGTTCAGCCGCGCCACCGACAGCTGGACGTCGAAGATTACCGGGCCGGCAGCGCTCGAACCGCTGCCTGACACCGAAGTCACCGAGCTGGACGAAGACGACCTGCAGAGCATCTTCCTCGACGAAGCGCGCGAAGTGCTGCACAACGGTCTCGCGGCCATCTCGGCGCTGAAGCGCAACGCGTCGGACATTGGCGAGCTGACGGTGCTGCGCCGCGCTTTCCATACGCTCAAGGGCAGTTCGCGCATGGTCGGTCTGACCGAGTTCGGCGAAGCCGCCTGGTCCTTCGAGCAGGTGCTCAACACCTGGTTGGCCGACCAGCGGCCGGCCACGCCGGACTTGGTCGAAGGCGCTGGTACGGCAATGCGCGACTTCGCCATCTGGGTCGAGGCCATCGCGTCGGGCGAACCTCACAGCTGGCACGCCGAGCCGTTCCGGACCCTGGCGGACGCGCTGAGCAGCGGCCAGCCGATCGCGGCGCCGGTGCCGCTGCCGAGCGCCGATCAGCTGGCCGTGGCCGCCCGTCGCATTGCGGACGAGCCGCCCTCACCCGCGGCCGAGCCGATGCATGTGTCCAATCCGCTGCCCGACAGCGCCTACGCCCGGCCGCCCGAGTTGCCCGAGCTACCCGACCTGGACATGGATTTTGCGTCGACCGATTTCGGCACGCCGTCGTTCGACGTGCCGATGGTGTCCAAGGCCGACGTTTCTCCGTTTGCACAGCCCGCTGCGCCTGCCGACGCTCCCTCCGCGGACTTGCCTGCGCCAGCTGTGGATCAAGCCACCGAGTGGGCAGGCCTGTACTCGCGCGGCACGGTCGACGAGCCGCCGGCACGCAAGGAAAGCTACGACGAATTCGTCGATTCGTTTGCGTCGACAGGCTTCGTCGATTTCAATGAGCCGCCGCAGCAAGCCAAGCCCGGGACTGCCCCGATTGCCGGCGCCGAGGAAATAGATTTCTTTGCGGCCGAGCCAGCGTCGCCGGCGCACGACTTCGCATTCGAGTCGACCGACCTGCAACCCCTGCGCGAACGCGCAGCCGCCCAGTCGGTCGAGCCGGTCGAGTCGTTGGAGTCGATGATGGATTTCCCGTTGGAAATCACGTCGAAGGCGGAAGTCGCCGCGGAGCAGCCCATCGGGCCCGTGATGGAGGTCGATTTCAATCCGCTGCTGGCGGCCGAACCGGAGCCGCTGCCGGAAGCCGCGGCCGTGCCGGAAGCCGCAGCCGTGCCGGTAGCCGCAGCCGTGCCGGTAGCCGCAGCCGTGCCGGTAGCCGAGACGTGGGCCGAGGCGCCGTCATTCGAGCCCATGGCAGCGCAAGCTGAAGCCGAACCGGAAGCGCCGGTTGAAGCCGCCGCCGAGCCCGAATCCGTGGCGGTTGCCACCGAGCAGGAGCAGGAGCCGGAGCCTGAGGCCGCCGCAGCGTCGGCAGAACTGGAGCCAGAACAGTCGACCACGCCCGGCGCGGACGACGCGATCAAGGCAATCGGTCCGCTGCGCATTGGCATTGCCCTGTACAACGTCTACCTCAACGAAGCCGACGAATGGTCGCGCCAACTGGCGCATGACGTCGGTGAATGGGCGATCGAGCCGCACGTGCCAATGCCCGATTCGGCGGTCGCGCTGGCGCATTCGTTGGCGGGGAGTTCCGCCACGGTCGGCTTCCAGAGCATGTCGGGGATGGCGCGCCTGCTCGAGTCTGCACTGCAGCACCTGCACATGCAGGGCGGCGGCACGCCGGAGCAGGGCAACGTGCTCATCGCGGCCACGGATGAGGTGCGCCGCTTACTGCATCAGTTCGCGGCTGGCTTCCTGAAGGAGCCCGCACCCGAGACGCTGCAGGCGCTGCGCGACGTAGCCGCTGCTCCGATGCCGGGCGAAGCCGGCGAGGCGGTCGCTGCGATGGTTGAACCTGAAGTGGCGGAGGCTGCGGTTGCTGAGGCCGATGCGATTGAGGCCGACGCGGTTGAAGCCGACGCGATCGAAGTCGACGCTATCGAAGCCGACGCGATTGAAGTCGACGCGATCGAGGCCGACGCGATCGAGGCCGACGCGATCGAGGCCGACGCGGTTGAAGCCGAGGCGATCGGGGGGCCCATCGAAGCGGACGCGATCGAAGCCAGGGCCGTTGAAGTCGATCTTGCTGGAACCGAAATCACTGAGGCCAGGCATGTTGAAGCAGAGCCCGTCGAAGCCGGCTACGCCAACGCTGAACCCGCAGCGGCCTGGCACCCCGAGCCCGAATCCGAGGAAGGTGCGACTGCCGGACCTGCGACTGCGAGACCTGCAACTGCCGAACCTGCGACCGTCGAGGCCGCGACCGAAGAAGCCGAGTTCATCGAAGCAAAGGCGGCCGAGCCCGAATTGCTCATCGAGCCAGTCATCGAGCCAGTCATCGAGCAAGTTGCCGCCGCGCCCGTCGCTGCCACGCCGTTCACGGAATCCCGAACGGTGGTGTCGATGCCCGCCTTCGTGGTCGTCGAGCCCGCTGTCTACGACGACAGCGAAGACCCGATCGACCTGGTCGATGCGGTGGATGCCGACCTGTTCCCGATCTTCGAGGAAGAGGCGGCCGAGTTGTTGCCGCAGCTCGGCACGGCGTTGCGGGCCTGGCACGAGCAGCCTGAAAACATGGCGCCACGCGCGTCGATCCTGCGCACGCTGCACACGCTCAAGGGCAGCGCGCGGCTCGCGGGTGCCATGCGCCTGGGCGAACGTGCGCACCGCATGGAGTCCGAGATCGAGCTGCTCGGCAACGAAGGCGTGGAGCGCGCGGCCATCGGTCGCCTGCTGGCGCGCCATGACGTGCTGCAGGCCACTTTCGACGATCTGCGTGCGGCCGACGATGCTGGCCAGGCCGAGATTGCGCGGCGCGCGGCGGACGCCGCTGCGGCCACCCGCCAGGCACTGATGGAGGAAGCGCCGCCCGCCGTGATGGCACTCGCCGAACCGGACGAGTCTGCCAACGAGCCGGTGGCCGAACCGCTGGAGGCGCTTGAAGCGGCCGAGTCATTCGCGCCCCCCGCGCCGGCCGACAAGCCGGCCT
Source organism: Variovorax humicola (assembly GCF_037889915.1). Taxonomy (NCBI): domain Bacteria; kingdom Pseudomonadati; phylum Pseudomonadota; class Betaproteobacteria; order Burkholderiales; family Comamonadaceae; genus Variovorax; species Variovorax humicola. The sequence goes on from NZ_JBBKZV010000033.1 coordinate 36,256, forward strand.
TGCCGACCCCTGCGGCGCTCGCGACGTCGCGCCTGGCTTCGAGCCAGGCCGTGCGCGTGCGCACCCAGTTGCTCGACCGGCTGGTGGCGCAGACCGGCGAAGTGATCATTACGCGCTCGCGCCTGGAGGTCGAGATCGGCCAACTGCGCAGTTCGCTGACCGACCTGACCGGCAACCTCGACCGCCTGCGCCAGCAACTGCGCGACATCGAGGTGCAGGCGGAAAGCCAGATGCAATCGCGCCTGGCCCAGGCCAAGGATTCGCAACAGGGCTTCGACCCGCTGGAATTCGACCGCTTCACCCGCGTGCAGGAACTGACGCGCATGATGGCCGAGTCGGTGAACGACGTTGCCACCGTGCAGCGCACGTTGCAGAAGACGGTGCAGTCGGCGGAAGACGACCTGAGCGCCCAGGCGCGACAGACGCGCGAATTGCAGCGCGGCTTGCTGCGCACGCGCATGGTCCAGTTCGAGGATCTGTCGGAACGGCTCTACCGTGTGGTTCGCCAGGCGTCGAAGGACGCCGGCAAGCAGGTTCGGCTCGACATCACCGGCGGCAACATCGAAATGGACCGCGGCGTGCTGGACCGCATGACGCCGGCGTTCGAGCACCTGCTGCGCAATTGCGTGGCGCACGGTATCGAGGACGTCGAGGTGCGCGAGAGGGCGGGCAAGGACGCCAACGGCTTCATCGGCATCGAACTGCATCACGAAGGCAACGATGTGTCGGTGAGCTTCCGTGACGATGGCGCCGGCCTCGACTATCGGCGCATCGCCGAACGGGCGAGGTCGCTCGGCCTCGTTGCCTGGGACCATGAGCCGACCGAACAGGAAGCAGCCGAGTTCATCTTCCAACCGGGCTTCTCGACCGCATCCCAAGTGTCCGAACTGGCCGGCCGCGGCATCGGCATGGACGTGGTGCGCTCGCATGTGGCGGCGCTCGGCGGCCGCATCGAGACCCAATCGACGCGTGGCCAGGGCACCACCTTCAAGCTGGTGCTGCCGCTGACCACCGCGGTGACGCACGTGGTCATGCTGCGCGCAGGCAACGTGTCGTTCGGCGTGCCGTCGGGCCTGGTCGAACTGGTGCAACGTGCCAGTGCGGCGGACCTTGAAGCGGCCTACGTGAACCAGCACTACAGCTACGGCGGCGAGCAGGTGCCGTACTTCTGGAGCGGTGCGCTGCTGCAGTCGAGTGCGCGCAGCGAGCGCGGCCTGGCCAAGAACAATGTAGTGGTGGTGGTGCGAAGCGCGGCCCAGCGGGTGGCGCTGCACGTCGACGAAGTGCTGGGCAACCAGGAAGTCGTGGTAAAGAACCTCGGCCCGCAGCTGGCCCGGCTGCCCGGCATGGCCGGCATCTCGGTGCTGGCGTCCGGTGCGGTGGCGCTCATCTACAACCCGGTGGCATTGGCTGCGGTGCATGGCAACCAGGCGCGCGACTTGCAGGCAACGGGCATTCCGTCGCTGCTGAAGGCCGGCACGGGCAGCCATGCCGACGTGCCGGTCGTGCTGGACGCGCAGTCGCCACCGCAGGTGCCGCTGGTGCTGGTGGTCGACGACTCGATCACGGTGCGCCGCGTGACGCAGCGCCTGCTGCAGCGTGAAGGCTATCGCGTCGCCTTGGCGGCGGACGGCCTGCAGGCGCTCGAACGGCTGCAGCAGGAGCGGCCCGCCGTGGTGCTGTCGGACATCGAGATGCCGCGCATGGACGGCTTCGACCTGGCGCGCAATATTCGCGCTGACGAGTCGCTGGCCGGCCTGCCGATCATCATGATCACCTCTCGTATCGCCGAGAAGCATCGCGAGCATGCCAAGCAACTGGGCGTGAACCACTACCTGGGCAAGCCGTACTCGGAAGAAGAGCTGTTGCGCCTGGTGCGCGCGTTTACCAACGAGACGCTATTGGCTGCGGCGGCCTGATCTCCGGTCGGCGAAGCGGAAGCGGTCGAGTGGCCGCTTCGCCGTGCGCGACAAGGCGCATCACGCGAGCCGGAGCATCCTGACCAGTACGCTGGTCTCCCTGCCGAAGCGCAGATGGGCATCGGCACAGGCAAGGTCCAGCAGCATTCCGTCCAATTTCCGATGGCCGGGAACGGCGAGCCGCTCCGGCCTGCCGTTCAGGACAACGCGGTCCAGCGCCTCGAGCAGCCGCGTACGGAAGGCTTCGAGCGGGTGCCACAGCCGGCCGCGGCGCAGGCGCAAGGCAGCGTCTTCTCCGAGCCATGACTCGGCCTTGGGCGACATCCGCAGCACGGCGCCGTTGTTGTTGACCATGCAAATGGCCTCGTCAAACGCATCGAAGGCAGATTCGGCGGATGCAAACCACTGGTAGGCGATCTTGCGCCGCTGTGCCAGCGCATCCTGCAGCGTGCTTGCGAGTGTGCGAACAGGTTGGCTTTCGAACTGCCACCGCGCGTGGTCGCGGGGATTGCTGCGCTGCACCGTGACCCCACCGCGGCGCCGCGGATTCTCCTCGACGATGTAGGTGAGCATCTGCCGCATGCGGTGGCGGCACATGAAGTCCACGTAGTAGCCGTTGTGCGACAAGGTGCTGGGCGAAAAGAGTTCCTGTGTGTCCAACCAGGCGCCTTCGCCGGCGCCGATGGTCGCAGGCGTCACGATGTCGTGCGCATGGTAGTGGCAGGCATATTCGAGCTCCGCCAGCGGGTCGACGTTGATTTGTTCCAGCGTCAGCAGCGCGCCGGTGCCGTCGAACATGATGAAACTGGCACTGTCGCCACCGATGACTTGTCGCACCCCTTCGAGGACGTCCGTCCAGGGCGGCTCCGGGTTGGACAGTTGCTGTGCCGCATCGACGGCGCGACGGAGCGCGAGATCGGTGGTAGTCATCATGGGATGCCTCTCTTCCGAAACGGTTTGCCGGGATGAAATCCGCCTGTGACGATACGCCGTTGCGGCGGCCCGTCAACCGCCGCAACGGGCCGTCCCGGCACGCGTGGCGACGGCGCGGTGCGCGGCTACTTGTGCGAAGTCCTGGCGTCGACAGCGCCGCGTACCAGGCCGTAGCGCTGCAGGGTGCGCTCGCGTGCCTCGGCATGGTCGACCACCGGCTTCGGGTAGTTCTCGCCGAGCTTGACGCCGGCCGCCTCCAGCTCGACGGGGGAGGCTGTCCACGGCGCGTGGATCGCCGCATTGGGTAGCCTTGCCAGTTGCGGCAGATAGCGCCGGATGAACTTGCCTTCCGGATCGAAGCGCTCGCTTTGCGTGACCGGGTTGAAGATGCGGAAATACGGCTGCGCATCGCATCCGCTGGAACTGGCCCATTGCCAGCCGCCGTTGTTCGATGCCAGTTCGAAGTCGTTCAGGTGCTCGGCAAAGTACGCCTCCCCGCGGCGCCAGTCCAGGCCCAGGTCCTTGCAGAGAAAGCTCGCGACAACCATGCGCAGGCGGTTGTGCATGTAGCCGCTCTGGTTGATCTGGGCCATGGCGGCGTCGACGAGCGGGTAGCCGGTCTGGCCCTTGCACCAGGCGTCGAACAGGCCGTCGGCATGCTTGCCGTGGTGCCACTGGATCTTGTCGTACTCGGAGCGGAAGCTCTTGCCTTGCGCCACGCGCGGGTGGTGCGACAGCACCTGGAAGTAGAAGTCGCGCCAGATCAGTTCGCTGAGCCAGGTGGCCGCGCCGCTGTCGCCTTGCAGCATGAGCTGGTGCGCGACGCCGGCCAATTGGCGGATGGAGACGGTGCCGAAGCGCAGGTGTACGCCGAGATAGCTCGGGCCGCGCACCGCCGGGTAGTTGCGTGCGGCCTGGTAGCGTTCGATGCGCTGGAAGAAGTCGTCGAACAGCGCGGCGCCACCCAGCGCGCCGGTGGGCATCTCCAGTTGGCCCAGGTTGGTCGGCTCGAAACCGATCTGGCGCAGCGTCGGCACCGGCGCGCGAAAGGCTTCGGGCGGCGGCCCCAGCGCGTCGGCGTAGCCGCGTGTCGGATAGGGCTTCAGGTAGAACGCGTCGAGCTTTGCGAGCCAGGCGCGCTTGTAGGGCGTGAACACGGAGTAGGGCGCGCCGGCTTGCGTCACCACCTCGTCGCGCTCGAAGATCGTGTGGTCCTTGAAAGTCCTGAACACGATGCCCGCATTGGCGAGGGCGCCGCGCACCATGGCGTCGCGCGAGAGGGCGAAGGGCTCGTCGTCGCGGTTGGCGAACACGGCCTGCACGTCGAGCGTTTGGGCCAGCGATGCGATTTCCTCCTCGGCCACGGCGTGCCGAACGATCAGGCCGCCGCCGAGCCGGCGCAATTCCGTGTCGAGTTCCACCAGCGATTCCCGGATGAATTCGACGCGCCGGTCCGCGCGCGGCAGCGCGTCGAGGATGCGCTTGTCGAACACGAAAGCACACATCACTTGCCGGCAGCTACGCAACGCGTGATACAGCGCTGCATTGTCGTCCACGCGCAAGTCGCGACGAAACCACATCAATCCCCTGGGATAGGTCTTGTCAACGGCCAGTAAAATCGGAGGCATGTCCTCTGATTCTGCCCCGATGAACTTGACGCATCACTTCCTGATTGCGATGCCGGGCATGCAGGATGAGACCTTCAGCCGCAGCGTGGTGTACCTGTGCGAGCACAGCGAGCGCGGCGCCCTGGGGCTCATGATCAACAAGCCCAGCGACATCAACCTGCGGGTGCTGTTCGAGAAGGTCGAGCTGCATCTGTCGAACCCGGCCTTCGGCGAGGGGCCGGTGTTCCAGGGCGGGCCGGTGCAGACCGAGCGCGGCTTCGTGCTGCACGAGCCGGTGACGGCCAATGCGCCGGACAGCAACGAGTCGGTCTACGCGTCGACCATGACCATTCCTGGCGGACTGGAGATGACCACGTCGAAGGATGTTCTCGAAGCCATCGCCACGGGCGCCGGGCCGCGCAAGGTGCTGGTGTCGCTGGGATATTCGGCGTGGGAGCACGGGCAACTGGAGTCGGAGCTGGCCGAGAACAGCTGGCTGACGGTGGCTGCCGATCCGGCGGTGATTTTCGACACGCCGGTGGCACAGCGCTACGACCGGGCGCTGGCGTTGCTCGGGCTCGAGGCCTGGAAGCTGTCGCCCGATGCGGGGCACGCATGACGGTCGCCCGCCGGGTGCGTCGATGATCGATCCGGCGGCTCCTGCCGAGAAGGCTGCCGCTTCCGTCGTTCCTTCCCATTTCCAGAGTTTCCTGGCCTTCGACTTCGGCCTGAAGCGCACCGGCGTTGCGAGCGGCAACCGGCTGCTGCGCAGCGCGACCCCGCAATCGACGATCAAGGCCGAGGGCGATGCGCGCTTTGCACAGGTCGAGGCGCGCATCCGCGAATGGCAGCCCGATGCGCTGGTGGTGGGCGTGCCGTATCACCCCGATGGCGCCCCGCACGAAAACACCGCGAAGGCGAAACGTTTCGCGCGCCAGTTGCATGGTCGTTTCAACCTGCCGGTGTATGAAGTCGACGAGCGCTACAGCACGACCGAGGCGCTTGCCGCCGGCGCGAAAGACGCCGACGCGGCATCGGCCTGCGTCATCCTCGAACAATTTCTAAGGAGCCTGCCTTGAGTTCCATCCCTGACGCAGAAGCGCTCTACGTCGACCTGCTGGCCGGCGTGAAGGCGCTGATGCGCACCGACACCAAGCTGGTCGGCGTGACCTCCGGCGGCGCCTGGCTGGTCGAGCGCCTGCAAAAAGACCTGGGCCTGGCAGGCGCGCCCGGCATCATCTCATCGGCCATGCACCGCGACGACTTTGCGCGTCGCGGGCTGTCGTCGAGCGCGCAAACCGTGCTGCCCTTCGACGTGAACGGTGCCGACGTGCTGATGCTCGACGACGTGCTCTACACCGGCCGCACGATTCGCGCGGTGCTCAACGAGCTGTTCGACTTCGGCCGGCCGGCCCGTGTGCGGCTCGCGGTGCTGGTCGATCGTGGCGGCCGGCAATTGCCGGTGGCGGCGGACTTCGCGGCGACGCAACTTGCGTTGCCGGACACGCAGCTACTGGCGCTGGCCCGCAGCGCCGACGGCGCGTTCAGCCTGAAGATCGAGGAGAACAAGTGACTCCCCCACGCTCATCGCTTCATGTATTCACTGCCCCGCGAGGTAGCGCATGCCCCGTTGGGGCGACCCGGCGAAAGGCCTGATTGATGCTCTACAAACGCAACCCGCAACTCAACAAGCACGGCGAACTGCTGCACCTGCTGTCCATCGAAGGCCTGCCGAAGGACACCCTCACGCACATCCTGGACACGGCCGCGAACTTCACGAGCGTAAGCGACCGGGAGGTGAAGAAGGTGCCGCTGCTGCGCGGCAAGAGCGTGTTCAACCTGTTCTTCGAGAACTCGACGCGCACGCGCACCACCTTCGAGATCGCGGCCAAGCGGCTGTCGGCGGACGTGATCAACCTCGACATCGCGCGCTCGTCGGCGACCAAGGGCGAGTCGCTGCTCGACACCATTGCCAACCTGAGTGCGATGGCGGCGGACGTCTTCGTGGTGCGGCACAGCGAGTCGGGCGCACCGTACCTGATCGCCCAGCACGTCGCGCCGCACGTGCACGTGGTGAACGCGGGCGACGGGCGGCATTCGCACCCGACGCAGGGCCTGCTCGACATGTACACGATCAGGCATTACAAGAAGGATTTTTCGAACCTCACCGTGGCCATCGTCGGCGACGTGCTGCATTCGCGCGTGGCACGCTCCGACATCCATGCGCTGACCACGCTGGGCTGCGCCGAAGTGCGTGTGGTCGGGCCGAAGACCCTCGTGCCCGCCGACATGGCGCCGATGGGCGTGCGCGTGTGCCATACGCTGGAGGAAGGCATCAAGGGCTGCGACGTCATCATCATGTTGCGCCTGCAGAACGAGCGCATGAGCGGCGCGCTGCTGCCGTCGTCGCAGGAGTTCTTCAAGACTTACGGGCTGACGCCGGAGAAGCTGCAGCTTGCGAAGCCGGACTGCATCGTGATGCATCCGGGGCCGATCAACCGGGGCGTGGAAATCGACTCGGCCGTGGTCGACGGGCAGCAGAGCGTGATCCTTCCGCAAGTGACTTTCGGCATTGCCGTGCGCATGGCCGTCATGAGCATCGTCGCTGGCAATGAAGCATAAGGATGTTGCTCGCCTGCAGGCTCCACGCAATTCGTGCGCTCCTCCTATCCCCTGCCGGGGGCAACGCCAGCGGCCCGGCAGGCTTGTTGCTCGCCCCCAGGCTCCTCGACACTGCGTGTCGTTCCTCCCTCCCCCTGCAGGGGGCAACACCAGCGGCCCGGCAAAGCCGGTTCCGCGGTGTTTCACGATCACGTCGCGCTTCGCTTGCCGCTTGAAGAATTAAGAAAGACATGAACATCCTCATTACCAACGGCCGCGTGCTTGATCCGGCTTCCGGCTTTGACGGACAGGCGGACATCGCCATCGCGGCGGGCGGGATCGAATCCGTCGGGGACATCGCCACCGACTTTCGGCCCGACCGCATCGTCGACGCGCAAGGCTGCATCGTGGTGCCGGGGCTCGTCGATCTGGCGGCCCGGCTGCGCGAGCCGGGCTACGAGCATGAAGGCATGCTCGCCAGCGAGATGGCCGCGGCCGTTGCGGGCGGCGTCACCAGCCTGGTGTGCCCGCCGGATACCGACCCGGTGCTCGATGAATCTGGCCTGGTCGAGATGCTGAAGTACCGCGCCCAGAAGCTCCAGTGCGCTCGGCTCTTTCCGCTCGGCGCGATCACGCGCGGGCTGGCGGGCGAAGTGCTGACCGAGATGAACGAACTCACCGAGGCCGGCTGCGTCGGCTTCGGCCAGGCCGACGTGCCGCTGACCAGCACGCTGGTGCTGCAGCGCGCGCTGCAGTATGCGAGCACCTTCGGCTACACGCTGTGGCTGCGTCCGCAAGAGCGCGATCTCGGCAAGGGCGTGGCGGCGAGCGGTCCGCTGGCCACGCGGCTCGGGCTTGCGGGCGTGCCGGTCGCGGCGGAGACGATTGCGATCTTCACCATCATCGAGTTGATGCGCAGCACCGGCGCGCGCGTGCACCTGTGCCGCCTGTCGAGCGCCGCGGGCGTAGCGCTGGTACGTTCGGCCAGGTCCGAGGGCCTGCCGCTGACCTGCGATGTCAGCATCAACTCGTTGCACCTGTGCGACACCGACATCGGCTATTTCGACAGCCGTGCGCGGCTGAATCCGCCGCTGCGCCAACAGCGCGACCGCGATGCGCTGTCCGCGGCGCTGGCCGACGGCACGATCGACGCGCTGGTGTCCGATCACACGCCGGTCGAGACCGATGCCAAGACGCTGCCCTTCGCGGAAAGCGAAGCTGGCGCGACCGGGCTCGAACTGCTGTTGCCACTCGCACTGCAATGGGGCGAGCAAAGCGGCGCCGGCATGAAGCGCGCCATCGAGGTCGTCACCTCGGCACCGGCACGGATGCTTGGCGCAGGCGCCGCGGCCCGCATCGCCGTGGGCGCGGCGGCCGACCTGTGCGTCTTCAACCCCACCGACGAATGGCAGGTGACGCCTGACATGTTGAAGAGCCAGGGCAAGCACACGCCCTTTGCCGGCTACGCCATGCGCGGGCGGGTGCGCCTCACGCTGGTGGGCGGGCGCATCGTCCACGGCGGCTGAAGGCGGGGTCGCCCATGCGTTCCATGGTCGCCTGCTGGAAGCTGCTGTACGCCATCGCCTATGCGTTCAAAGGTTGGTGCACGATCCGATTCAGCTTCGCGCGCCTCACGCCCGACCAGCGCGCCGCATGCGTGCAGGACTGGGCGCGCGGCATGCTTGGCGTCTTCGGCATCCAGGTGGTGGTGCAGGGCACGCCGCCGGGGCACGGGCCGCTGCTGGTGGTCATCAACCACCTCTCGTGGCTCGATATCCTGGCGGTGCATGCGGCGCGACACGTGCGCTTCGTCGCCAAGTCGAACATCCGGCATTGGCCGATGCTGGGGATGATGTCGACTGGCGCCGGCACGCTCTACATCGAGCGCGAACGGCCGCGCGATGCGCTGCGCGTCGTCCACCACATGGCCGAGGCGATGCGCGGGGGCGACATGATCGCCGTCTTTCCCGAGGGCACGACGGGCGACGGAAGGGAACTGCTGCCCTTCCACGCCAACTTGCTGCAGGCAGCCATCTCGTCGGGAGCGCCGGTGCTGCCCGCTGCCTTGCGCTTTGCCGAGACGGCCACTGGCGAGACGAGCTACGCGCCCAGCTACATCGGCGACGAAAGCCTGCTGGGCTCTGTGTGGCGCACCCTGTGCGCGCCGCCGCTGACGGCCTTCGTGCGCTTCGGCGAGCCGCAGAGTCCGCAAGGCCGTGACCGCCGTCGGTGGGCGGAGAGCCTGCACTGCGACATCGACGCGCTTCGCAGCCAGACCCGTTCCTGAGCGACAAAAAAGCAGCGCCCCGAAGGGCGCTGATGAACGACGCCGAGGGGCGCCGGGAGGAGGGTAACAGTATCCCCGAAGGGACAATTGAACATTAGGCCCGCCGCCGCGCGGGACGTGCCGGAAAAATGCGCATGAAGGCCGTGGGCCTGGGACTACAACCACCTCCTCGAAGCAAATATCGCCCGGGCAGGCGCGGAAATCTTCGCCCGATCGGGCCTGCAAAATATGCGGGAATGCGTTCTGCCATAGCCTGACGCCCCATGAATTCCAGCGCTCCGCTTGCCGCCTTCGTGCGGCGGCACCCCCGGCTTTTCGTGCTCACTGGCGCGGGGTGCAGCACGGAGTCCGGCATTCCGGATTACCGCGACGGCAATGGCGAGTGGAAGCGCCCGGCGCCGGTCACCTACCAGGCCTTCATGGGCGACGAGCTGACGCGTCGGCGTTACTGGGCACGCAGCATGATCGGGTTTCCGGTGATGTCGGGTGCGCGGCCCGGCGCGGCGCATCTGGCGTTGGCGAAACTGGAATGCGCGGGCAAGGTCGGCTTGCTGCTGACGCAGAACGTCGATGGCCTGCACAGCGCCGCGGGCAGCCGTAGCACCATCGACCTGCATGGCCGCATCGACACCGTTCGCTGCATGGCTTGCGGCATCCATAGTCCGCGTGCCGCATTGCAGGCGGACTTGCTGCGGCGCAATCCGCGGTGGGCGGGATTCGAGGCGCGTATCGCGCCCGATGGCGATGCCGACCTCGACGGCCGCGATTTCGCAAGCTTCGACGTGCCCGCCTGCGCGCACTGCGGCGGCGTACTCAAGCCCGACGTCGTGTTTTTCGGCGAAAGTGTTCCGCCGCAGCGCGTGGCGGATGCGCGCAGCGCGCTTGCCGAATGCGACGCCGTGCTGGTGGCCGGGTCCTCGCTGATGGTGTATTCGGGCTTCCGCTTCGTGCAGGCGGCGGTGACCGCGGGCAAGCCGGTGGCGGCGGTGAACCTGGGGCGCACAAGGGCAGATGACCTGCTGACGCTCAAGGTGCAGCAGCCGGTCGGCGAGGCGCTCGCGGAGCTGGTTGCGGGCCTTTCCTGACGATGGGTGTTCTCATGAAAAAAGGCCCACCCGATTCGTTGCGGGCGGCCTCTTGCGGTTACGGATGCGTCAAGCAGAGCGCTTGCGATTGGCCTCTTGCAGTTCGGTCTTCTCTTCCACTTCGCGCTCCAGGAAATAGTTCAGGAACGTCCGTATCACCGCAATTGCGCCGAGGTGTCCCAATTCTTCCCAAGTGGGTGAGAACGAGGTGTTGACGATGTCCGCCGCGAGTTGGAACGTGAGGCCCGCCACCAGCCAGCGCGCGAACGTCAGCCACACCGCGCGGCGTTGGTAGTCCGAAGACTTCGACCGCATCCCCGTGCGCGCGATCCTGTACAGGGCCCCCAGCGCACCCAGCGCAATGAACAGCACCGCGCACGCCTCGATGGCAAGCGAGACGATGTGCGCCATGTGGTGCAGCGTGCTTTCCAGGGTTTCCAGCTCCATCGACGAGTCCTCGCTTTGACGTGTTCTAGTTGCTGCTGTGCGGCGGGTCGAGCTTGACCAGCGCCAACTCGATGTTCTTCTTCATGCTCTGCAGGTCCGTGGCGCGCACAGAAATGCTTCGAAAGATGGATTCGGGTTGTTTCTTGTTCTAACGGAACGGCCCGATATTGAGCGTCATGCTGGCGATCGCAAGGACGCCAAGACCCAGCAACAGGATTGCGACGATCAACGTCATCGAGACTGGAAAATGGCTTTCTGCATGAAGCAGCCCTTGCGCATGCAGTTGCATGCGCTCCTTGCGAAGGCCGATCATGAAATTGACGTGATAGACGATGCCAAGCACCAGCATCGCGATGCCGAGCCACACCAGCGCATCGCCGAAGTAGCGCGGTGCGCTGCTGCTGTGAAGCACGTCGGCGTCGTGCAGTTTCTGGAACACCTGGAAGATGGTGAAGCCGAAGCCGATCAGCGAGAGCGACGTGCGAATCACCGACATCAGCGTGCGGTCCGCGCTCAGGCGCGTGCGCTGGAATGACATGCCGGTGCGGCGTGACGACAGTTCGGTGGATGGGTCCTCGAACTGGCGCCCGACAGCGTGGCTCCTCGTTGAATCGGTTGGGGTCGCGTCGACCATCGCGTGGACCTCAGTGGCTGCCGGCAGCGGAGCCCGGTCCGTCGGGACCCGCCGTGCGGGAGATGCAGCGAAAGCCGAGGTGGCAGGTCGACGTATCGATCTCCTGCGGCATGCGCGCCGCGGGCCGATAGCGACGACAGTAGTTGGGCGCGCAGAGGTACGAGCCGCCCTTCATCACCTTGCGCGGAATGCGCAGGTCGGCGGCAGCGCGCGGGTTGTGGCTGTCCTCGACGGCGGCGCCGCGCGGATTGTTCAACGTGCAGCACGCGTGCTGGATCTTGTCGTGGTCCTGGTACCAGTCGGTGGTCCATTCCCAGACGTTGCCGGTCATGTCGTACAGGCCGAAGCCGTTGGCCGGATAGGAGCCGACAGGAGCCGTCCATTCGTAGCCGTCTTCAAGCTGGTTCTGCCACGGGAATTCGCCCTGCCACGTGTTGGCCATGTGGCGGCGTCCCGGCGTGAATTCGCCGCCCCATGCGTACTCGGCGCCGTCGAGTCCGCCGCGCGCCGCGAACTCCCATTCCGCTTCGGTGGGCAACGCCTTGCCGGCCCACGTCGCGTAAGCCTCCGCATCCGCGAACGCGACGTGCACGACAGGGTGCTTCCACAGTCCCTGAAGGCCGCTCTTGGGGCCGCGGGGATGGCGCCAGTTTGCCCCCGGCACGTAGGTCCACCAGTTGTAGTGATCCGTCAGGTCGATGCGTTGCGCGGCCTTCTTGAACACCACGGACGATGGAACCAGCATTCCCGGATCCGCGCCGGGATAGTCAGCCGCATTGGCCGGCCGCTCGGCCACCGTGACGTAGCCGGTCTCATCGACGAAGCGCTTGAATTCGGCATTGGTGACCGTGTGCCGGTCGATCCAGAAGCCATCGACTGCCACGCGATGCGCCGGGGCTTCTTCCGGGTAGTGGTCGTTCGATCCCATCAGGAACGTACCGCCGGGGATCCAGGCCATGTTCTCGCTTGCCGGGTCGCGCGCCTGTGCGGTCGACCGTTCCGTTTGCACGATATCGTTCACATCGGATCCTATGACGGTGAGGGGAGTGGGCAGGCTGGCGTAGATTGCCGCCTGCCATTCGCATCGTCAATACTAAAACGCCGACAGTTTTTACCGCAGGGCTTGCTGCCGGCTACTGGTCTTTGGTTTAGCTTCGGCCTGCACCCGCGGGCGAGTCCCTGAAGCGAAAGCGGGGACCTGAGCCTTTCGGCCCAGATCCCCGACATTCATCAGCGTGACAGCAGACAACTCTTTTGTGCGAATGACCAGCGCAGACGACGTCGACCATAGTCGAAATGCTCGATGCCCATGAGAGCCCGGCGCTTGCCTTTGAGTGCTTCGTTACTTGTGCGTTGCGTTGTTGGCTGCGGGAGCGGTAACGCTCGAGTCCGCGTGACCCAGGAAGAACCCCACCGCGAGCTTTTGAATGGCGGTGCCATAGGGTGGGTAGAAAAGATCGATCGGGAAAAAGCGCTGGCGCTGGAACACCGTGCGCGCGTGGGAGAGTTCGCGGAACCCCTCTTCGCCGTGGTAGTTGCCCATGCCGGAATTGCCGATGCCGCCGAAGGGTGCGTCGTGGTTGACGACCTGCCAGCCCCAGTCGTTGACGGCAACGCTGCCCGAATGCGTGCGGCGCAGCAATTCGTCGCGTTCGCTGCCGTCGTGGCTGAAGCAATAGAGCGCCAGCGGACGCGGCCGGTCGTTGATGAAGGCGACGGCTTCATCCATCGTGTCGTAGGGCACGACCGGCAGGATCGGGCCGAACAGTTCCTCATGCATGATCCGCATGTCGGAGGTGAGGTTGGTCACGATCTGCAGCGGCATCTTGCGGCTGTCGCCCACCGGTGCGGGACCGCAGCCTTCGATGCGTGCACCCTTGGCGCGCGCGTCATCGAGCAGCGCACAGATGCGCTTGTACTGGCGCGCGTCGACCACCGAGGTGTAGTTGGGGTTGTCGGCGACGTTGTTGTCGAAGAACTTCCTGAACGTGTCCTTCACGCCGGTGATGAAGTCGTTCATGCTTTCGCGCGGCACGAGCGCGTAGTCGGGCGACACGCAGATCTGACCGGAGTTGGTCGCCTTGCCATGGGTGATGCGCTTGGCGGCATCGGCCACGCCATAGTTGCGCGTCACGACCGCGGGCGACTTGCCGCCCAGTTCCAGCGTGACGGGCGTCAGGTTTTCGGCCGCGGTGCGCATCACGATGCGGCCCACGCCCGGCGAACCTGTGAACACGATGTGGTCGAAGGGCAGCGAGGTGAAGACGTTGGGGTCGACCAGCTCTTCGCCCACCACCGCCACCAGGTTCTCCGGAAAGACTTCCCCGAGCATCTTCCTGAGCACGGCGTTGGTCTGCACCGTGACCTCGGGCATCTTGATCATCACGCGGTTGCCAGCGGCGAGCGCGGTGATCGTGGGGCCCAGCGCCAGGTAGATCGGGAAGTTCCACGGGACGATGACGCCGACCACGCCCTTGGGTTGATAGGTGACCTTGACGCTGTTCGTGAGGAACAGCAGCTCGGTGCTGCGGCGGCTGGGCTTCATCCAGCGGCGCACGTGCGATATCGCATGGTTGGCTTCCATCACCGAACCCAGCAGATCCAGCATCTTGGATTCGGAGTGCGAGCGGAAGCCAAAGTCATTGCTCATTGCCTCGGCCAGCACGTCCTGGTAGCGGGAGACCTGGCGCTTGATGGCCTTCAGGCGGTCGCGGCGCACTTCGGCACTGGGGATTCGGTCAGCCGCGAAGGCTTCTTGCTGCGCCGCAAAGAGGCTGGCGGTACGTTCGGTGGCGGTGTTTGCCGCTGACCATTGCAGCGGATCGGTGGTGGTGTTCACGAATTGACTCCTCGTCCGCGGATCGCCCGGTTTGGCGTCTCGTCGGTAATCGTATGAATGTAGGCCCTACCCAGGGGTCGCGCCTAGGTCAAACTCCGACACTTTTGGGGTGAAAATCCGCCAAACACCACCTCTCCACATGACCTTGCTCCAGGATTTGCCTGCCCGGCCCGCATCTCGGCGGGCCGTGGGCCGCTATGGCAGCGACATGGACGCGCCCGTGCACAACGCGCTCGGTCTGACGGCGTTGACGGACGCCATGGCCGCGCATGGCATTGGCGCTGATGCCCTGTTTGCAGGGACCGGCATCGCGCCCCAGGCACCTTCCGACCCCGAGGCCCGGATTTCGCACCGGCAGAAGATCGCGCTGTTCGGCAACGTCATGAAACTGTCGCCCGACCCTGCGATCGGGCTGCTGGCGGGCCAGCGCCAGCGTATCTCGGACTTCGGCGTGTTCGGCTACGCGCTTCTGAGCAGCGCGACCTTCGGCGACGCGGTCGATTTCGGCATCAAGCACATCCGGCTGGCCGGTCCGGTGCTGGAGAAAAGTTTTCGCGTCGAGGGCGACGTCGCCATCTTCGAAGGGCACGACGTGATCAACCTGGGCCCTGCGCTGCCGCTGGCAACCGAGTTCTGGTTCAGTTCGGCGCACGCGCTGATCAGTCGCGTACTCGAGCGCCCCTTCCAGCCGCAGCGCCTGCTGCTGCCGTATCCCGCGCCCAGCTTCGCGCGGCAATACGAAGAGATTCTCCTGTGCCCGGTGGAATTCGACGCACCCGCGATGCAGTGGGAGTTCGATGCCGAACTGCTGACGCTGCCCCTGCCCAACGCCAATCCGATCACGGCCGAACTGTCGTCCGCCTTTTGCGTGCGCATGCTGGAATCCATCGGCGGAGAAAACGAGCTGGTCAAGGCAATCAAGGAGACCTGTCTCAATGCGGCGGGCGGCTTGCCGCGCGCGGAGCAAATGGCCGAGAAGCTTCACCTGTCGACCCGCACCCTGCATCGGCGCCTGTTCGAGGCCGGGACGACCTATCAGGACATCATCGACGGCGTGCGCAAGCGGCTGGCCATCGAGTTCCTTGAACACACTGAATTGCCGGTGAGCGAGATCGCGGAGCGCACCGGTTTTTCCGACGTATCGAACTTTCGCAAGGCATTCAGGAAGTGGACCAACCAGACGACGGTCCACTATCGCGAGAGACGCCGCTGAGGGTCATGGCGCCGGGACGGCCAGCCGGGCTGCGATGTGCATCAGCTCGGCAACGGTGCGCGCCTGCATGCGCTCCATGATGCGCGCGCGGTGGAACTTGACCGTCTGCTCGACGATGCCCAGGTCGCCGGCGATCTGCTTGTTGAGCCGGCCCTTGACGACGGCGGCCAGCACCTCGCGTTCGCGCGCGGTCAATGTGGCAAGCCGCGCCTCGTAGGCGACGATTTCCGCCGTGGCCCGGCGCGTCGATGCATCGTGCGCCATGGCCGTCCTTACCGCGCCCAGTAACGCCTCCGAGCAGACCGGCTTGGTGAGGAAATCGGCCGCGCCCGCCTTGATGGCCTGCACGGTCATCGGGATGTTGCCGTGCCCCGTGAGGAAGACGATGGGCAGCAACTGTCCGGTCTCGGCCAGGCGTTGCTGAAGCTGGAGCCCGTCGAGGCCCGGCATGCTCACGTCCAGCACGAGGCAGCCGCGCGTCGTCGGGTCCGGGCGCGTGAGGAACGCCTCCGCCGACTCGAAGCTGTCCACGCGCCATCCCTCTTCGCGCAGCATGCGCGAGAGCGACTTGCGCACCGCGGGGTCATCGTCCACGAGAAAGATGGTTGCCACTTCGGCCATGATCAGTCCCTGCGCCCTAAGGGCAAGATGACAAGGAAGGTCGCGCCGCCCTGCGCATTGTTGGCGGCCGAGAGCGTGCCACGGTGTGCCTGGACGATCGACTTGCAGATCGCCAGGCCGATGCCGGTGCCGCCCGCCTTGGTGCTCCAGAACGCATCGAACACGTGCCGGATATCCGCCGCCGCGATACCGGTTCCGTGGTCGATGACATGGAGGTGCACGTTGTTGTCGTCGCATTCGGTCCGAATGATCAGCCGGCGCTGTTTCGCATCGACGTCGCTCATGGCGTCCGCCGCATTCAGGATCAGGTTCAGCAACACCTGCTGCAGCTGAACCCGGCCGCCGTCGACCATCGGCAGCCACGGCGCCAGCTCGGTGGTGGCCGTGATCTGGCGGCGCGTCAGTTCCGTGCGAACCAGCTCCAGCGTTTCCGACGCGAGTTCGTTCAGGTTGGTCGGCGCGAATTGCATCTGGCCATGCTTGAAGAGCGCGCCCAGGCGCCGGATGATTTCGGCGGCGCGCTTGTCCTCGGTGACGATGTCGTCGCAGATCTCGCGCAGTTCGGCCAGATCCGGATGCTCGCGGCCCAGCATCTTGCGCGCAGCTTCGGCATTGCCGAGGATGGCCGCCAACGGCTGGTTCAACTGGTGCGCGATCGAGGCCGACATCTGGCCCATCATCGACACGCGCGTCATATGGGTGAGTGCGGCGCGGTCTTTCTCGGCCTGCAGTTCGGCCTGCTTGCGCGCGGTGATGTCGAGCGCAACGCCGGTCACGCGGTCGCTCGTGGCGCTCTCGGCCCGGCCGCGCGCCGCCATCCAGCGCACGGCGCCGCCTCGCTCCAGCACGCGGTACTCGACGTCGACTTCCTCATTGCGCGCCACCGCCAGCCGCACCGCGCGGTCGACGCCCTCGCGGTCGGCCGGATGTACGTTGTCCAGCACCCGTTCGAAACGGACGGGCCTCGTCGGCGACAGGCCGGCGTACTTGCGCAGCTCGGCGAGCGGCCAGATCGCGTCGCGGCCGACATCCCAGATCCACATCGACAACCTGGCGGCGCGTGCGGCCAGGCTCATGCGCCTTTCGCTTTCCTCCAGCGCCGAGGCGGTGCGCCGGCGCAAGCGCGATTGGATGAGCAGGGCGACGATCAGGATCGCCTGCAGCAACAGCACCGCGGACAAGACCAGCGCCTGGTTGCGGTACGTCTCCCAGAACGTCGGCGTCCTGAACTGGACGATGGTGTCGGGCGGAAGCTGGTCTGCGCCGATGCCCCACCTGCGCGCCTGGCGCCAGTCGATCTGCGCATGCGCCGGCAGACGGCTCGGCAGGTCGAGCGCCTCGGGCCGCGTGCCGTCGAGCAGGCCGTTGACGGCCTTCGCGGCCTGCCGGCCCATTTCCAGGAAGGAGGGCATGTGCCCGCCCACGACGCCGGTGCCGAGGAAGGTGCTGTAGGGGCCGTAGACCGGGGCACGGGAGGCTGCGGCGATGAGCGCCGCCGATTCGCGCGGCATGAAAACCCGTCCGCCGCCGTCCTGGAAGTAGCCCGGCGTGTACACCACCGCATCCGTACCGAGTTGCTGCAGGCGCTTCCCCACGGCATCGCTCGGAAGACCCGCGATGTACTCCACGGGGATCTGCAGATCGAGCCCCGCAATGATGGCGCGCGTGTCGCCCGCCATCCGCCGATCGGTCGCACTGGCGCCCGTGACGACCACGAGGCGCCGTGTCGAGGGGTGCCAGCGCAGCGCCTGTTGAATGGTCCCGCCGAAGTCGTAGTCGACCGGCACGCCCACGATGTCGGCGGGCAGCGGTTGCGCCGCCGCGATCACGCTCCGGCTCACGGCGAAGTGCACGACGGGTACGTCCGGAAACAGCTCGGCGCGATGGCGCAGCAGGAAGTCCAGCGCGGGCCGCCCCGCAATGGCGATGGCCGCAGGCTTGCGCGCGGCGTACTTGTCGTGCAGGTAAGCGGTGAAGGTTTGCTCGTAGGCTGCGCCGCTGAAGGTAGGGTCGTTGAGGTATTCGGTGAAGATGTCGATGGCGCGGTCGGTCGGCTCGGTGAAGCCTTCCTGCAATCCGCGATCGGCCTCCATGTTGGCCGGCAGCAGCCTGTCGTTGGAATAGATCACCAGCACGTTGCGCGCCGGCGCAGGCTCGGCGCTGATGGCGATGGCCGGGAGCAGGCAGCACGCCAGCAGCACGAGGGCGCGCGAAGTGGCACCTCGAGGCGATTCGATCCGAAGCGGGTCCTGGCGCAGAAACGAACTGATCATTGTTCCCGTTGAATGCTTGGCATGCTCGCCCGGAATCCTTGCAATTCCGGTAGCCGGCGGGAGCGGTGATTCATTTGATGCCCTCTGGCAGAACGCGCACCCGCATGGCATCGAGTGCGTAATGTAGCCGCTCGACATGACAGCCAATGGCGACTATTCAAGTGTGAGGAAATGTCATTGCCGTGTGTTGGCACGAGCGAATTCCGTCGAACGTCGGTGGCGTGATCCGGGTTGGCGGGCCAGGCGACGGGAATGAAGTCCGGATCGAGTGCCAGCGCCGAAGCCCCTCTTTTGAAATGACGAACCACGTTCGTGGACGCGCTGGCATTCTCCGAGCGCTATCCCGCACGCAAGCTTATGGAGTGTTCCGATGGTTGAAGGAAAAGTAGTGGTCGTCACCGGAGCGGGTGGCGGCATAGGCCGTGACATCGCGCTCGCGATGGCAGGCAACGGCGCCAAGGTCGTGGTCAACGACTTGGGCGCGGCGCTCGACGGCGAAGGCCGCAACGCGGGGCCGGCGCAGCAGGTGGTCGACGAGATCCGGGCCCTGGGCGGCGAGGCCGTTGCCAATGCCGACAGCGTGTCGGATGCCGCGAGCGCCGCGAGGATCGTGCAGTGCGCGGTCGACACCTTTGGCCGCATCGATGCCGTGGTCAACAACGCCGGCATCCTGCGCGACCGTTTCTTTCACAAGATGTCGGTCGACGAATGGGATTCCGTTCTCAAGGTACACCTCTACGGCGCGTACTTCGTGAGCCGTGCCGCCGCCGTGTTCTTCAAGGAGCAGGAAAGCGGCGCGATGGTCCACATGACCTCCACGTCCGGCCTGATCGGCAACTTCGGCCAGGCCAACTATTCGGCCGCCAAGCTCGGCGTGACGGCGCTGTCCAAGTCGATCGCGCTGGACATGCTCAAGTTCAACGTGCGCTCCAACTGCATCGCACCCTTTGCGTGGAGCCGCATGATCGGCGCCATCCCGACCGACACCGACGAGCAGCGTGCGCGCGTGGCCAAGATCCAGCAGATGACGCCGGCCAAGATCGCGCCGCTCGCGGTGTACCTGGCCAGCGACGCGGCAAAGGAAGTCAACGGGCAGATCTTCTCGGTACGCAACAACGAGATCTCGCTGATCAGCCAGCCGCGCCCGGTGCGCTCGATCCATCGGTCGGAGGGATGGACGCCGCAGACCATAGCCGAGCATGCGATGCCGGCGATGCGCGCGAGCTTCTTTCCGCTCGACCGCTCGGCCGACGTGTTCAGCTGGGACCCGGTCTGATCCGTCCGGCTTTCGCCGCACAATCGACGCCTCGTGATCCAGCGGCCCGGCACGCCCGCGCCTGTCCACAGCGTGAACCTGCACTTTGACCTGTTCGACCTGAAGCTGTTCGCCTATGTGGCAGACGCCAGGAGCCTGACGCGCGGCGCCGACAAGGCCTGCATTTCGCTCGCTGCCGCGTCCACGCGCATCAAGCAGATGGAGGAGGCCGTTGGCGGCAAGCTGCTGCATCGTACGGCGCAGGGCGTCACCATGACGGCGGCTGGCGAGGCGCTGCTGTACCACGCCAAGCGCGTGATGCAGCAGATGGAGCACCTGCGCATCGACATGCAGGACTTCGGCAAGGGCATCAAGGGCCACGTGCGCGTGTTCGCCAATACCACGTCCATCACCGAATACCTGCCCGAGAAGCTGGCCGGCTTTCTCACGCGGCATCCGGCCGTGCAGGTCGATCTGCGCGAGTTCCTCAGCGAGGAGATCGTGCGCTCGGTGGCCGACGGCGGCGCCGACATCGGCATTCTGGCGGGCGACGTGCACACCGGCGATTTCGACGCGCGCCCGTTTGGCCGCAACGAACTCGTGCTGGTCGTGCCGGTCGCGCACCGGCTGGCGGGTTCCGACTCCGTGTCGTTCGTCGATACGCTCGAGGAACAGCACGTGGGACTGATTGACGGGAGCGCGATCTTTCGATTCCTGCGGCTCAAGGCCGAGCTGGCGGGGCGCGGCTACCACCCGCGAATCCAGGTGAGCAGCTTCGAGGCGATCTGCCTGATGATCGAAGCCGGCGTGGGGGTGGGCGTGCTGCCGGCCTCGTCGGCGCGGCGCCATGCGAAGGCGCTGCGGATCACGACGGTGCCGCTCGCCGATGCGTGGGCCGAGCGGGATCTCAAGATCGTCGCGCGCAATCGCGAGCAACTGCCGGCGTCGGCGCGCGAGTTGTTCGACTACCTGGCACAGCCCGCGTCCTCGTCGGGCGAGTGAGCCCAAGCCATGTCCCTTGCCATTCGTGAAATGGCAATGGGAGCCTGGCAGCAGGCGAGCTTCAACGCCGCGCCGCGCGCAGCAGCGACTGCGCCTTGAGCACCACCGGCCTGTCCACCATCTTGCCGTCCACCGCGACCGGGGCGCCGCCGCTGCCTGCATCGGCTGCCAGCACGCGTTGCGCCCAGTCGAGTTGCGCCGGCGTCGGCGAAAAACCTTCGTTGACCACGCGCACCTGCTTCGGATGGATGCAGAGCTTGCCGCCGAAGCCGAGCCGCCGCGCGCGTCGAGCATCGGCCCGCACGGCGGCCACGTCGTCGATGGCGGTGCTGACGCCGTCGACCGGCGCCTGCAGGCCCGCAAGGCGCGAGGCCAGCACGATCTGCGAGCGGTAGAGCAATAGTTCGTCGCCTTCGCCTTCGATGTCCATGTCAGCCTGGAAGTCGATGGAGCCGAACATGAGCCGCCGCACACCGGGCGCAGCCGCGATGGCGTCGAGGCGGGCGATGCCGCGCGCCGTCTCGATCAGCGGCCACAGGGCGCCGGACGGCAGCACGGTGGCGATGGCGCGCAGCACTGCTGCGTCTTCGGTCTTCGGCAGCATCAGCGCGCGCACGCCATGCCGGGCGCACAGGGCGAGATCGGCGACATGCCATGGCGTCTCGGCGGCGTTGATGCGCACGCCGATCACCGGTCCGGCGTCGCCGCGAAGCGTGGCATTGCGTACCGCGAGCCACTGGCCGACCAAGGCGCGCGCCTCTTCCTTGCCATCGGGCGGCACCGCGTCCTCGAGGTCGAGCACGACCGCATCGGCGCCGCTTTCGCAGGCCTTGTCGAAGCGTGCGGGCTGGTGGCCGGGCACGAACAGCACGCTTCGCGCGGCCGGGCTGGGGGAGGTCGGGGCGTCTTGCATGGGCTTCGTGCTCAGCCGAGCCAGCGTCCGACCTGCGGCGCGTCGGCGAGGCGCCAGATGCGTTCGCACAACGCCTTCGCTTCTTCCGCCGAGGCGCCTTCGCCGTACTGCGTCAGTCGCTGCATCTTGTCCTCGATTTCCGCGCGGCTGAGCGTGTTGCCAGGATCGCCCTTGGGCTCGTCGACGCGGCCCGCGAACTGCCGGCCGTCGGCCGTGTTCACGGTCACCTTGCCGATCCAGCGTGCCGGGTAGGCGGTATCGACTTCGCTGTCGAGTTCCATGACGACCTTGTCGCGGAACTCGGCAACCGGCGCGGCCACGAAGTCGCGGTCGAACTCGGTGAGGCCGGCGCGGCCGTGCACCGCGATCAGCCCGAGCACCGTGCCCATCGAGAACTTGCCCTGGTGCACCGTGGCCGGCACAACCACGCGGCCCAGCACGTCGATGGCGCCCTGGTGTACGTGGGTGACGACGCGGGCGATGTCGCCTGCGGCCAGCTTGTTCTTCGTCATGACCTGCAACAGCGCGTCGGCGGCAGGATGCGTGTGGCGGCAGGAGGCGTGGTACTTGAAGGAGGTCTCGGCCAGCGTCCAGCGCGAGCCCAGGCCGTCGGCAAGCCGCGAGGCATCCGCATCGGTCGACATGCCGACGCCGAGCCCCTGCGCGCCTTCGAGCACGCGCGCGGCACCGGTGAAGCCGTCCTTCGCGAGATAGGCGGACATCAGCCCGCTCGCGGCCGCATGCGCGCAGTGCAATTGCTTGGAGTCGGCCGCGTCGCGCAGGAACTCCCACACGCCTGCCGATTGCGTGCCGGCGGAGCCGAAGGCATGCAGCATCTGCGCCGGCGACAGGTCGAGCAGACGCCCCACGGCCGCCGCTGCCGCCAGCGTGCCGGCGGTGGCGGTGGTGTGGAAGGTCCTGTAGTGCGAGCGCCCCAGGAACTCGCCGACGCGGATGCCGACCTCATAACCGGCCACGACCGCCGTCAGCAGTTGCGCGCCGCTCGCGCCCAGCGCCTGCGCCGTGGCCAGCGCGGGCGCGAACACGACGGCCGCCGGGTGGAATACCGAGCCGTTGTGCACGTCGTCCTGCTCGACGTAGTGCGATGCCGCGGCGTTGACCAGCGCGGCAAAGACGGGCGACGTGGTGCGGCGCGAAATCAACACCTCGGACGGGCCCTGCGCCGGCCCCATCATTTCTGCAAAGCGCTGGATGCTGCGCACGGGGCGCGCCGACTTGGCGGCGAGCACGGAGCCAAGCCAGTCGAGCATCAGGTCTTCGGCGCGGCGCAGCACCGGGGCAGGGATCTGCGCGAACGAGAGTTCGGCGGCGAAGGTGGCGAGGTCCTGGCTCGGGTGGTTCGAGAAGGTGGTGTTCATGGACAAGGTGTTCTGCAGAAGGATGGGATACGAGGCGGGCGCACGCAATGCCTGTGAACCCTAGACCGCGCCCTCGGCACGCAGCGACGCAATGGCCGCCGCGTCGTAGCCGGCTTCGGCAAGGATCGCGTCGGTATGCTGCCCGAGCGTCGGCACCGCGTCCATGCGCGGCGCCCATTCGCGTGGCACGCCCGGCGGCAGGAGCGCGGGGATGCTGCCGGCGCCGGTCTGCACCTCGGTCCAACGCTCGCGTGCCTGCAGCTGGGGATGGCTCCACACGTCTTCCATGGTGCTCACCTGCGCGTTGGCGATCTGGGCCACTTCGAGGCGGTCGACGATCTGCAGCGCGGTGAACGGCGCGAAGGCCTGCACGATGATCTCGCGCAGCGCGTCGCGCGAGGCGACACGCAGCGTGTTGGAGGCAAAGCGCGGATTGGTCACGAGGCCCGGCTGTTCGAGCACCTTGGCACAGAACGCCTGCCACTCGCGCTCGTTCTGCAGGCCGAGCATCACCATCTTGCCGTCGCCTGCGGGAAACGGGCCGTACGGATAGATCGTGGCGTGCGCGGCGCCAGCGCGCGGCGGCGGTGCCGCGCCCTCGAAGGCGTAGTACATCGGGAAGTTCATCCACTCGACCATGCTTTCGAGCATGGAGACGTCGATGCGGCAGCCCTTGCCGGTCTTGCCGCGCTGCAGCAGCGCCGCCAGGATGTTGGAGTAGGCGTACATGCCGGCCGAGATGTCGGCGATCGAGCAGCCGGCCTTGGCCATTTCGTCGGGCGTGCCGGTCACCGAGAGGAACCCGGATTCGCTCTGGATCAGCAGGTCGTAGGCCTTCTTGTCGCGGTACGGGCCGGGCTGTTGCGGGTCGTCGCCGTAGCCGGAGATGTCGCAGACGATGAGGCCGGGGTGCGTGGGCGCGAGCGCCTCGTACGACAGGCCGATGCGTGCAGCGGCACCGGGCGCGAGGTTCTGCACCAGCACGTCGGCGCTGGACACCAGCCGGCGCAGGATCTCCTCGCCTTGTGGATGCTTGACGTCGAGCGTCACGCTTTCCTTGGAGCGGTTGGTCCACACGAAGTGCGAGGCCAGGCCGTGGACGCGCTCGTCGTAGGCACGCGCGAAATCGCCGCTGCCCGGACGCTCGATCTTGATGACGCGGGCGCCGAGGTCGGCCAGCTGGCGTGTGCAGAACGGCGCCGCGATCGCGTGTTCGAGCGTGACGACGGTGATACCTTCGAGGGGGCGCATCGTCAGAAGCTCCGGGGCAGGCCCAGCATGTGCTCGGCCACGTAGGAGAGGATCAGGTTGGTCGAGATCGGCGCCACCTGGTACAGGCGCGTCTCGCGGAATTTGCGCTCGACGTCGTATTCGCAGGCGAAGCCGAAACCGCCGTGGAACTGCAGGCAGGCGTTGGCCGCTTCCCACGAGGCCTTTGCCGCGAGGTATTTCGCCATGTTGGCCTGCGCGCCGCAGGGCTCGTGCGCGTCGAAGCGGCGGCAGGCTTCGTAGCGCATCAGGTCGGCCGCCTCGACCTCGATGAAGGCCTCGGCGATCGGGAACTGCACGCCCTGGTTCTGGCCGATCGGGCGGCCGAACACGACGCGCTCCTTGGTGTAGGCCGTGACCTTGTCGATGAACCAGTAGCCGTCGCCGATGCATTCGGCCGCGATCAGCGTGCGCTCGGCGTTGAGGCCGTCGAGGATGTACTTGAAGCCCTGGCCTTCCTCGCCGATCAGGTTCTCGGCCGGGATCTCGAGGTTCTCGAAGAACAGCTCGTTGGTCTCATGGTTGACCATGTTCAGGATCGGCTGCACGGTCAGGCCCTTGCCGATGGCTTCGCGCAGGTCGACGATGAAGATCGACATGCCCTCGGACTTCTTCTTGACCTCGGCGAGCGGCGTGGTGCGGGCCAGCAGGATCATCAGGTCCGAATGCTGGATGCGCGAGATCCAGACCTTCTGGCCGTTGATGACGTAGCGGTCGCCCTTCTTCACCGCCGTGGTCTTGATCTTGGTGGTGTCGGTGCCGGTCGACGGCTCGGTCACGCCCATCGACTGCAGGCGCAGGTCGCCGGTCGCGATGAGCGGCAGGTAGCGCTGCTTCTGTTCTTCGGAGCCGTGGCGCAGCAGCGTGCCCATGTTGTACATCTGGCCGTGGCAGGCGCCGGAGTTGCCACCCGAGCGATTGATTTCTTCCATGATGACCGAGGCTTCGGTCAGGCCCAGGCCCGAGCCGCCGTACTCATGCGGAATCAGCGCGGCCATCCAGCCGGCCTTGGTCAGCGCATCGACGAATTCGGCCGGATAGGCGCGCTGTTCGTCGATCTTGCGGAAGTATTCGTTGGGGAACTGCGCGCACAGGTCGCGCACGGCGTCGCGGATGTCCTGGTGGCGTTGGCTGGAGGCGTTCATGTTGGGTTCGGAAAGGAGAGGGAAATGTTCGGGCCTCAGGCCAGTTGCGCGGTCGCCTGCATCAGCAGCGCGCCTTGCGCGTCCTCGGCCCAGAGCGTGACGCTGCCGTCGGCCTGCGCCGCATGGCCCCGCACGCGCAGCAGCTGGCCGCACATGAGCGGGCGAACGGCGCGGAAGGAATAGCCGCGCACGGCGCGCCCCGGGTTGTTCTGCTGCGCTGCTTCGAGCAGCAGCGTGGCGATCAGCGGACCGTGCACGACCAGGCCTGCGTAGCCTTCGACCTGCGTCGTGTACGGATGGTCGTAGTGGATGCGGTGGCTGTTCAGCGTCAACGCCGAATAGCGGAACAGCAGCGGCTCGTCGGGGCGATGCTCCACGGTCCAGGCCGGCTCCGCCGGCGGGCTTTGCGGCGGCGCCGATTCACCGGGCTTGGGTGCCTCGCGGTAGACGATGTCGTGCTCCTCGCGCAGCAGCAGCGTCGAGCCGGCATGCACCTTGTGCTCGACCGTCACGAAGACCAGCGCACCGCCCTTGCCCTGCTTGGGCTTCACGTCCATCACGCGCGAGGTCTTGCGCGCGGGCACGGCGAGTTGCAGCGGCGCGAAGAACTCCAGCCGGCTGGCTGCCCACATGCGACGCGGCAGTGGCACCGGCGGCAGGAAGCCGCCGCGGGCCGGATGGCCGTCCGGCCCGAGCTGGTTCTGCGGTGCGGTGGGCAGGAAGTAGCACCAGTGCCACAGCGGCGGCAGCGCGTCGCCGGCCAGCCATGCGCGCTCGTCGTTGCGCAGCGTGGCGGCCAGCGCGGTGGCGGTCCAGGGCGACAGCAGGTCGTCGCGTGTTTCCGTGCGGTCGATCCAGCTGCGCAGGTGATCGAGGTCGAGTGCTTCGGTCATGGCGGGGTATGGCTTGAGGTCAGTCCTGGCGCGGGCCGCCGGCTTCCTTCTCGACGCGCTGCCAGATCTCGATGCCCATCGGGTCCTGCGATTCCTCCAGGATGTGGCCGACCAGGCCGATGGCGCGGGCCATCACGCCGAGTCCGCGGACGATGCGCCACGGCAGGCCCAGCTCGGTGGCGATGGCGCCGATCGCGCCCGTGGCATTGACCGGCAGCGACTTGCCCGATACGCGCTCGGCCTCGTCCTGCACCGCCTGGATCAGCGCGACGTAGTGGCCCGAGAAGCCGTTCTCGGCCGCGATCTCGAACAGGCGCGGCGTGCGCGGATCGATGGGCTTGTGCAGCGGATGGCCCAGGCCCGGAACGATCTGCTTGCGCGCCCGGTAGTCGGCCACGATGTCGCGCGCCATGTCGGCCAGCGGCCGCGTCGGCTCGGTGCCGGCGGGAATGGCTTCGGACAGCATGCGGGCCGCGCCCTCGGTGCTGCCCACGAACACCGAGCCCAGTCCGCACAGGCCGGCGCCGACCGCGGCCTGCAGCGCCTCGGGCGCACCGGCGTAGGTCAGCCGCGCGACCAGCGCGCTCGGCGTGATGCCGTGCTCGACCAGCGTCACCACGATGGCATTGAAGGTCACCGATTCCTGCGGCGTTGGCATGCGGCCGGTGAGCTCGAGGAAGGCCATGTCGCCCAGGTTGAGGTGGCCGAGGATCTCGGAGGGCAGGTCGCGCCCGCGAACGGTGATCTTGTCGGGTGTGCTGTGCCCGAGGTCGGTGTGCAGGTACTTCTTGATCTTGGTCATGGCTGGAGGGATGTGTGGAAATGGGCGATGCGTTGAATCTATCCACCTGCGTCGCGCGCCGGTCTGTGATTGCCGAAGCCTCCCTTTGGCAAAGGCGAATGCCGCTCGGCGAGGGGTTCTGGCACGCTCGGAGCTCGCCTTCACACACGAGCAAGACATCAATATGGACTCCGAATCCCTGGCCGCGATCCGCGAAGCGGCACTCGACTATTTCGACCGCAGCCACAGCGTCCGGCGCTGCCGCGCGCTGATCGAGCAGCCCGAAGGCGCCGATGCGCGCGGCGAGATCGCCCGTTGGGCCGAGCTGGTGGAACTGGGCTGGCCCGGCATGCTGGCGCCGGAGTCGGCGGGCGGCCTGGCGCTGGACCTGGCCGGCGCGGCCGAGATCCTGCGCGCGGCCGGCGAGCATGTGGCGCCCGAACCGCTGCTGGCCATCGCCGGCCTGAGCGCGCCGCTGCTCGCACGCCTCGATTCAGACGCGGCCCGCGCGCTGCTGGCCGACCTGGTCGCCGGCCGCAGCCTGCCGGCGCTGGCCTGGCAGGAAAGCGCGGGCGACCTCAGCGCGGAGCCGCTGGGCTGCGGCTGCGAACTGCGCGCCAAGCCGCACGACGGCCTGCTTCTGCAGGGCGAGAAACTCATGGTGCTGCCCGGCACCATCGCCAGCGGCTGGCTGGTGTCGGCCCGCTGCGAAGACGACACGGTGGTGCTGTGGGTGCCGCGCGGCACGCCGGGCGTGACGGAAATCCTCACGCCGCTGGTCGATGGCGCCCAGGCCGCCACGCTTCGCTTCGAACAGGTGGCGCTGCCCTCGTCGGCCTTGCTGGCCCGCGGCGCCGGCGCCCAGGACGCACTGCGCCGTGCGCTCGCATCGGCCCAGATCCTTCAGGCCGCCGAGCTGCTCGGTGCGGGCCAGGCGATGCTCCAGCAGACGCTGGCCTACCTGCGCACCCGCACGCAGTTCGGCAAGCCCATCGGCAGTTTCCAGGCGCTGCAGCACCGCTGCGTGGACATGTTCATCCACCTCGAGGTGGCGCAGGCCTCGCTGGTCGAAGTGCTGTCGCTCGCCGACGAATCGGCCGGCCTTTCCGTCGAGCGGCTGGAGGCCGAAGCCAGCCGCGTCAACGCGCGCTGCACGGCCGCGGCGCTGCAGGCTTCGCGCGCATCGGTGCAGTTGCATGGCGCGATCGGCTACACGCAGGAATGCGACCTGAGCCTGTTCTACAAGCGCATCCTGCGGTTGTCGGCATGGCTGGGCAACGTGACGGCGCACCAGCGCCGCTGCGCTTCGCTGGCCGAGACGGGTGGCCGCACGGAAGAAGCGGTCGAATGGAGCGGCGAGTTCCCGCGCGTCGCCGACTGGGGCGCGATGCCCGAGCCCGAGTTTCGCCGCATGGTGCGCGCCTTCCTGCAGCAGCGCTATCCGTCCGGGCTGCGCTACCTCTCGCACCGCGCACGCTGGAGCGAGATGCGCGACTGGTACCTCACGCTGTCGGCGCAGGGCTGGGTCGCGCCGGCCTGGCCGCAGGCGCACGGCGGCATGGGCTTGCCCGCCGACAAGATGATCGCGTGGATCGAGGAGCTGGAGCAATACGGTGTCGCGCGTGCGCCGGACCAGGGGATCGTGATGATCGGCCCGCTGCTGATCCAGCACGGCACACCCGCGCAGCAACAGCAGTTTCTGCCGCGCATCCTGAGCGGCGAGCATGTGTGGTGCCAGGGCTATTCGGAACCCAACGCGGGCTCCGACCTCGCGGGGCTGCGCACCGAGGCCGTGCAGGCACGCGACGGGCAGGGCGATCACTTCGTCGTGAATGGCCAGAAGATCTGGACCACGCTCGCCCAGGACGCCAACCACATCTTCATGCTGGTGCGCACCGACAAGGAAGCGAAGAAGCAGCAAGGCATCAGCTTCCTGCTGTGCGACCTGCGCACGCCGGGCATCACCATCCGGCCGATCCACACGCTGGCCGGCGAGCCCGAGTTCTGCGAGGTGTTCTTCGACAACGTGCGCGTGCCGGCAGAGAACCTCGTGGGCAAGCTGCATGCCGGCTGGACCATCGCCAAGGCGCTGCTCGGCTTCGAGCGCATCTTCCTCGGCAGCCCCAAGCAGTCGCAGTACGCGCTCGGGCAACTGGCCCGGCTGGCGCGTGCGCGGGGCCTGCTGGCGGACGCGGTGTTCGCGCAGCGCTACACCGCGCTGCGGCTCGACGTGGCGGACTTGTCGGCCGCATACACGGGCTTTGCGAACATCGTGAAAGCCGGCAAGCCGCTGCCCGCGTCGGTGTCGCTGCTGAAGATCTGGGCCAGCGAAACCTACCACCGCATCGGCGCGCTGCTGGTCGAGGCCAGCGAGGAGCAGGGCGCGGTGGCCGGCGACCAGGACTTCGAAGGCCAGGCCTTCAACGCGCTGTCGCCGCTGATCGGATCGACCTCCGCCATGATCTACGGCGGCACCAACGAGATCCAGCGCAACATCCTCGCGCGGCAGGTGCTAGACCTCCCCGGGTGAGATGGACCACCCCCGAAGCGCCTGCGGCGCCTCCCCCTCGAGGGGGCGCACCTGGCGGCCCGGCAAAGCCGGTTCCACGGGTGCCCACGAACAGACCAGGGTGAGCCCTCCCCCGAAGCGCCGGCGGCGCCTTCCCCTCGAGGGGGCGCACCCGGCGGGCCGGCAAAGCCGGTTCCGCAGGTGCCCACGAACAGGCTTCGCGGTGCTCGTCCTGGGTTCATGCGTCGCGGGTCATGCGATGGCGTGGTGGAAAACTGAATTGAGATACCCGGGGCCGCGCGCTTCGGGTCGTTTCACCCACCCCCTTGCAGGGGGCCGCACCAGCGATCCGGCAAGTCCGGTTCCGCGGTGTTTCCGGAGCTGATCAAACACAAGGAGGCAGCATGAACGAACCGCGCAATCCCCGGTCCCCGGACCCCATCTCGGCCGAGCCGCGCAGGCAGGCGCTCGCACTGCTGGCCGGCGGCGCGCTGTGGCCGCTGCTTGCGCCTTCGCGGGCATTCGCGCAGCAGGCGCCGCTGCCTTCGTTGATCAAGCTGGTGGTGGGCTATGCGGCCGGTGGTCCGGTCGATGGCGCTGCGCGCCTACTGTCGCCGGCGCTGTCCCACGAGCTGGGCACGCAGGTCATCGTGGAGTGACCTTGCCCCCGAAAAACGTATCCCTTGCTGAGTGTTTCAATGCAAGCAAGGAGAACGGTTATGACGAAGACGACGAGAGCGCGCTACACGCTGGAGTTCAAGAAGGAGGCCGTGCGGCTGGTCGAAGGTGGCCAGAGCATCGCGGCGGCGGCGCGCACGTTGGGCGTGGTCGAGCAGACCCTGTTCAACTGGGTCAAGGCCCAGCGCCAAGGCAAGCTCACCGGGGCTGACAGCAAGGCGGTGAGTGCCGAGCAGATGGAGATCAGTCGGCTGCGCGCCGAGTTGGCGCGCGTGAAGATGGAGCGCGACATC
>NZ_JBBKZV010000034.1:0-62869 GCF_037889915.1 Variovorax humicola
CATCGCGGCGGTGGCGGCATGGACTGCGCGTGAAACCTACCGCGTGCACATGAACGACCTCGGCAACCCGAATGCGGTGCCGGTGCCCAAGGCCGAGTACGACAGGCTGCGTGAGAAGACGATGTCCGACGGCAAGTTGCACGCCGCATCCGCCTGAAGAAAGTCAGCAACAGCCATCGATTGCAAATCGAATCGGTCGACCCGCCGATTCAAATCGACGCACCCGGGCCGATGTCACACATCGGCCCGTTCGGCCGTCCGGCTTATGCCGATCGCTCGTTGACTCGTATGAATACGAAAGTCATAGTTTGGCTACTCGTGGACACCGTCCGCGCGAACCGACGAGAGCCTTCAAATGCGCCGATCACCGCTTCGCGGCCACCTGCCGCACATTGTCCTTGCCGTTGCCCTGATGGCGCTCGGCGTACCCGCCGTTGCGGCGGATGACCAGGCCCGCCTTTCGACCCTGAGCGACACCGAGCTCGAAGCGGGCATGAAGAGCGGCGTCCAGAGCGTGCTGCAACAGGTGCCGATCCGGATGGAAGACCAGGCCACGTTGATCGGTGCCGAATATGAATCGAGCTCGCGAGTGGCCACTTACCACTACATCCGGCCCGGCGGCGCGGACTCTTCCGCCCTGCGAAGCCGCATCACCGCGAAGAACTGCGGCACGCCCAACGTGCGCGCGTTGCTGGCGCGCGGCGTCACGTTCAGGCACCTCTTCATGGTGGGCGAGCAACTGGTCGATTTCTCGGTCACCCAACGCGATTGCCTGAAAGTGAGTTGAACCGCGGGAAGCCCCGACCCGAGACTTGGCGTCTCGGTTTTGGGCTATCGTGCCCGGCATGTCCATGCCCGAGCCCCATGTCCACGCGGCGACGCTTCCCCGCCTGACCACCGCGCGCGCACCGCTGACGCGCGAAGTCGCTGTCATCGACGAGCACGGTGAGCACGGCACCGTCTCCATCCCGGCCGAACGCGATCTCACCGTCTACGTCGACCGGCGCGAACTCGTCACGCTGATGACGCTCGGCGCGCAGCCCGAATTGCTGGTGCTCGGCTACCTGCTCAACCAGCGGCTGATCGAATCGGCCTCCGATGTCGAGTCGATCACCGTCGACTGGGAGGTCGGCGCCGCGGCCGTCAGGACGCACGCGGGCATCGACCGCATCGAGGAACGAACCGCGAAGAAAGTCGTGACCACCGGCTGCGGGCAAGGCAGCGTGTTCGGCGACCTCATGGCCGGCATCGACGCCCTGAAGCTGCCCGACACGCGCTTCACGCAGGCGCAGCTCTATGCACTGGTCAATGCCATCCGGCTTCAGGAGAGCACCTACAAGTCAGCAGGTTCGGTGCATGGCTGCGCGCTGTTCACGCTCGAGGCCGACGATGGGGTCAAGATGCAGTGCTTCGTCGAGGACGTGGGCCGGCACAACGCCATCGACACCATCGCCGGCTGGATCGCGATGCAGCCATCGGCCTCTCTGGCAAGCGGCCGCGTGTTCTACACGACCGGCCGGCTCACCAGCGAAATGGTCATCAAGTCGGCGCAGATGGGCGTGCCCATCGTGGTCTCGCGCAGCGGCATTACGCAGATGGGGCACGAGGTGGCGCAGCGCGTCGGTCTCTGCGCAATCGGGCGCGCGACGAATCGGCGCTTCCTTTGCTATGCGGGGGCAGAGCGGCTGGCGCTGCAACCGGACCTGGCCGGGCCGTTGCACGCGTAGGGGCTTCGAGGGCCGGCGTTTCGCCGGAACGCCGCGACTCGGCTATGGTGTCGCGCATGATTGCATCCATACGCCTTGGTTGGCGCACGCTGTGGCGCGACTTGCGTGCCGGCGAACTGCGCCTGCTCATCGTTGCCGTGCTGCTGGCGGTTGCGGCGCTCACGGCGGTCGGCTTCTTTGCAGACAGGTTGAAGGGCGGGCTGCAGCGCGACGCGCGCCAGTTGCTCGGTGGCGATGCCGTGCTGGCCAGTGACAACCCGACACCGCAGGCCTTCGTCGCGCGCGCCCGTGCGCTCGGCCTGCAGGCCACCGGCAGCTACGGCTTTCCGACCATGGCGCGCGCCGACGACGCGCAAGGCGGCGCCACCAAGCTCGTCGCACTCAAGGCCGTGATCGCCGGCTATCCGTTGCGCGGCAGCCTGCAGACGGCCCTCACGGCGGATGAGCCCGGTGCGCCCACGCGCGACGTCCCGGCGCCGGGCGAAGCATGGGTCGATGCGTCGCTGCTCGAATCGCTGGCATTGAAGGTGGGCGACCGCCTGCTGCTCGGCGACACCGACTTGCGCATCGCCCGCGTCATCACGCTCGAACCCGATCGCGGCGCAGGCTTCATGAGCTTTGCGCCGCGCGTGATGCTCAACCAGGCCGACGTGGCTCGCACCGGCCTCGTGCAGCCGGCCAGCCGCGTGAGCTATCGCTTTGCGGTGGCCGGCGAGGCGCGTTCCGTCAAGCAGTTCAGCGATGAGGTCGATGCCGGCATCAAGAAGGGCGAACTGCGCGGCATGCGCCTGGAGTCGTTCGAAAGCGGCCGCCCGGAGATGCGACAGACGCTCGACCGGGCCGAGAAATTCTTGAACCTGGTCGCCTTGCTCGCGGCATTGCTCAGCGCCGTCGCCGTCGCGCTGGCCGCGCGCGGATTCGCCGCCGGCCACCTCGACGATTGCGCCATGCTGCGCGTGCTGGGCCAGAGCCAGCGCACCATCGCCGGCGCCTATGCCTTCGAGTTCGCCATCGTTGGCCTCGTGGCCAGTTCGCTGGGCGTGGCGGCCGGCTTCGGCATCCACTATGCGTTCGTCGTGCTGCTGGCCGGCCTGGTCGAAACGGCCTTGCCCGCGCCGACCTTGTGGCCGGTCGGGTTCGGGCTCGGCATGGGGTTGACGCTGCTGTTCGCCTTCGGCCTGCCGCCGGTGCTGCAACTGGCCAGGGTGCCGCCGTTGCGGGTGATCCGGCGCGACGTGGGCGGCCTGAAGCCGGCCTCGGTCACGGTGCTCGGCATCGGCGTGCTCGGTTTTGCGGCATTGCTCATCGCGGCCAGCAGCGACATCAAGCTCGGCCTGATCGCCGTCGGCGGCTTCGGCGCGGCGGTGGCGGTTTTCGCCTTGTTGAGCTGGTTCGCCGTGAAAGTCCTGCGGCGCAGCGTCAACGAAAGCACCGCGCCACGCTGGCTGGTGCTGGCCACGCGCCAGATCTCGGCGCGGCCGGTGTATGCGGTGGTGCAGGTCAGCGCCCTGGCCGTGGGCTTGCTCGCGCTGGTCCTGCTGGTGCTGCTGCGCACCGACCTCGTCGCCAGCTGGCGCCGCGCCACGCCGCCGGACGCGCCCAACCGCTTCGTCATCAACGTGATGCCCGACCAGAGCGACGCCTTCCAGAAATCGCTGCGCGATGCCGGCGTCCACAAGTTCGACTGGTACCCGATGATCCGCGGCCGCCTCGTGGCCATCAACGACAAGCCCGTGTCGCCCGACGACTATGTCGACGACCGCGCCAAGCGCCTGGTCGATCGCGAGTTCAACCTCAGCAACAGCGCCGAGGCGCCACCGCACAACAACATCACCGCCGGCGCGTGGAATCCCCAGGCGCAAGGCGAAGTCAGTGTCGAGGAAGGCCTGGCCGAGACGCTGCGCCTCAAACTCGGCGACCGGCTGCGCTTCGACATCGGCGGCATCCCGAGCGACGCGCGCATCACCTCGCTGCGCAAGGTCGACTGGGGCTCGCTGCATGCCAACTTCTTCGTGATGTACACGGTGTCCAGCCTGGCCGACGTGCCCATCACCTACATGGGCGCGTTCCGCGCGCCCGAGACCAAGGGCTTCGACAACGCGCTGGTGCGCACCTACCCGAACGTCACCAACGTCGACATGAGCGCCACGATCGTGCAGATCCAGCGCGTGCTCGACCAGGTGATTCGCGCGGTCGAGTTCCTGTTCGGCTTCACGCTCGCGGCGGGTCTGGTGGTGTTGTTTGCCGCGGTGACTGCCACGCGTGAAGAGCGTGCGCGCGAGTTCGCGGTAATGCGAGCCGTCGGGGCCCGTGGCACCCTGCTGCGGCAAGTGCAGCGTGCCGAGTTGGCCGGCGTCGGCTTGCTGGCCGGCTTCCTGGCCAGCATCGTCGCGTCGGTGATCGGCTGGGCACTGGCCCGCTATGTGTTCGAGTTCACCTGGACCGCGTCGCCGCTGGTGCCCATCTTCGGCTCGCTGGCGGGTGCCGTGCTGGCGCTGGGGGCAGGCTGGTGGGGCCTGCGCGAGGTGTTGCGGCGGCCGGTGGTGGACACGCTGCGGCGGGCTGCGGAATAGGGTGGGGAGGCCCGCTCAAAGCACTTCATCGCGCAACTGCGGGAACACCTTCGATACCTTGTCGAGCAGATAGTCGCCGTAGCGCCCATTGAAGGCATGCACGTTGGCCCGGTCCCAGCGCGCCGCGCTGTCGTCCAGCGCGTCCGCGCCGGCGAGCCCCTCGATGCGCTGGACGCGCGCTTCGAAGTTCGGGTCGAAGAACAGCGGGAACGACAGGCGGTCGCGCCCGGAGGTATTGCGCGTGACGCGATGCGGCGTCGACTTGTAGAGCCCGCCCGTCATGCGGTCGAGCATGTCGCCGATGTTGCAGACGAAGGAATCGGCCACCGGCGACGCCTCGATCCAGCCGCCGGGCGTGCGCACCTGCAGGCCGCCTACGTCATCCTGGCGCAGGATGGTGAGCAGCCCGTAGTCGGTGTGCTCGCCCACGCCCCACTGCACGTCGAGGCCCTCGGGCACCGCCTGCGTCGGGTAGTTGAAGATGCGGAACAGGATCAGCGGGTCGTGCGTGTAGCGCTCCGCGAAGTAGTGCGCCGGCAGCCCCAGGCTGAGCGCGATGCCTTCCATGAGTCGATGGCCGAGCTGCGTCACCGCAGCCATGTAGTCGCGAATGGCCTCGCGGAATCCGGGCACATCGGGGATCAGGTTGCGCCCGTGCACCGGCAGGCGGGCCTGCACCATCGGGTGGTCGTCGGCCAGTTCGGTGCCGAGGTACAGCCCTTCCTTCCAGTCCGGCCGACCCGACGTGAGTTCGCCCGCCAGCGGAAAGTAGCCGCGCCATGCGCGACCGCCGAGAGCCATGCGCCATTGCATCTTGGTGGCCTCGTCGAGGTCGAAGAACTGGTGGCTCAGCCGTTCCAGCCGGGCGGCCAGCGCGGGGTCGATGCCGTGGCCGGTGATGTAGAAGAAGCCGTGCGCGCGACAGGCGGCGCCGATCTGCGCCGCCACGGCATCGCGGCCCGCGCCGGGGCGCACGAGTGCCGACACGTCGATGACGGGCAGCTCGGCAGTCGTCGTGGGGGTGAAAGCGGCGACAGGGGTGGGGGCGGAGGTGTCAGGCAAGCGGGTCTCCCATGGGGCAACGTGGATCTGGGTCCGGCTTGGGATTATGGAATGCGGGTCTTGGCGTCGCGCGATACTCCCCACCCATGCAGATTGAAGAAAAAGCCCCGTTCGCGACCCCGTTCGAGTGGATCGGCGGCGAAGACAAGGTCCATGCGCTGGTCGAGCGCTTCTATGACCTGATGGACCTCGAGCCCGCCTATGCGCGCTTGCGCGCAGTGCACGGCAACACCCTCGACAACGCCCGCCAGCGCCTGTTCTGGTTCCTGTGCGGCTGGCTCGGCGGACCGCAGCACTACACCGATCGCTTCGGCCACCCGATGCTGCGGGCGCGCCACCTGCCGCAAAGCATCGGCGGCCACAGCATCGGCATCCGCGAGCGCGACGAATGGCTGGCTTGCATGGACCAGGCCATGGGCGAGACCGGCGTGCCTCATGCCCTGCGCGAACGCCTTCGAAATTCCTTCTTCCAGACCGCGGACTGGATGCGCAACCGCGGCGAATAGACCGCATCAAGAACCTGGTCAAACAACATGAATTCGATCGTCATCATCGGCGGTGGCCACGCCGCCGCGCAACTGTGTGCAGGCCTCGTCGAGGCGGGGCAGGGCGCGCGCGTGCACCTGGTCTGCGAGGAGCCCTGCGAGCCTTATCACCGGCCGCCGCTGTCCAAGACCTTTCTCAAGAGCGTCGAGGAAGCCACCCAGCCGCACAAGGCAGCCGACTGGTACCGTGATGCCGGCATCACGCTGCACCTGAACGACGCGGCCGTGTCGATCGACCGCGCCACACACACCGTTGCGCTGCGCTCCGGCGCGGTACTGCCCTACGAGCGGCTGGTGTTGGCCACGGGCACGCGCGCACGTCAGCTTGCGGGCCTGTCGACGAGTGCGCTCGACAACGTCGTATCGCTGCGTGCCGCCGAGGAGGCGCAGCGCCTGCGCACCCGGCTCATGGCTGCGCAGGACGTGACCGTGCTGGGCGGCGGCTTCATCGGCCTCGAGGTCGCGGCCACGGCGAAGGCGCTCGGCAAGACGGTGCGCGTGATCGAGATCGCGCCGCGCCTGCTGGGCCGCGCCGTCTCGCCCGAGCTGTCGGCGCATGTGCTCGCCACGCACCGCGCGGCCGGCATCGACATCGTGCTCGGCGCGAAGGTCGGGGCTTTCGAGACCGAAGGCGGGCGCCTGGTGTCGATCGAGGTCGACGGCGCGAAACTGCCGGTCGACCTGTTGCTGCTCGGCATCGGCGCCGTGCCCGAGACCGCGCTCGCGCGGGCCGCCGGCCTCGAATGCGCCGATGGCATCGTGGTCGATGCGCACATGCAGACCAGCGATGCCGATGTGCTCGCCATCGGCGACTGCACGCGCTTCCCCGACCGCCGCGCAGGCCGCCCGCTGCGGCTGGAGTCCGTCCAGAACGCCAACGACCAGGCCCGCACCGCGACAGCCACGCTCACCGGCGCCTCGAAGCCGCACGACGTGCTCGCGTGGTTCTGGTCCGACCAGGGCGGCCTGCGCCTGCAGATGGCCGGCCTGATGCCCGCCGAGGGCACGCCGGGCCTGCACACCGTGCGCCGCCCCGGTCCGGGCGCGAACCCGAACGCGTTCTCGCTATTCCACTACGTCGGCGACCAGTTGATCTGCGTCGAGTCGGTCAACGCGCCGGTCGACCACATGATGAGCCGCAAGCTGCTGGAGGCACGGCGGAATCCTGATGCGGCGACGGTCGCCGATGCAGCCGTCGCCCTGAAGACCTTGCTCTAGCGACCTGTTTCGGGCCTTGCTGGCCGATCTGGAATTGGCCACCGGCTCGATCGACCCTGTTCACCCGCCTCGGCGAATTGATGGACACCTCGGGCACCGACGACAACGGCCCCCACCGGCGCGACCCGCTGAACGAGATCTACCTGAAAGTGATCTCGACGGTCGGTCGCATCGACTCGGCCAAGAAAGTCACGGAAATGCTGGAGAAGCTCGTGCGCATGGAGGGCGAAGCCTACGGCATCACCACGGTCGATGCGAGCAATACCGACCCGCTGGCGTCCTTGCTCAAGCGTATCGGCCGGCGTGCCTTGCCCGTGGCCGCGAACCTGCCGCCCGATGGGGCCGAATTACTCAACGGACCTCGACGTACCCAGCCATTGGCCAATATGCGTGAGGACGGCATGCTTGACCTCGCTCTCGGCGTCTGTGGCGCGTGTCCTGAGCATCTTGTGGATGAGGGCTTCGCTCCCGGAACGCAGGACTTCTTTCGCATGCTTCGCTTTGCCAATCTGGGTCGCGATCGACCCGGTGCCCATGCAGCTGGTCAGGCCCTTGTCCACTTGAACTTTGTGGATTTCGCTCGCGGTGCCCATCGCAACGACGCCTGTGCCCTCGGTGTCCTCGGTATCGTCGGGAACGATCTCGCCGGGGAGCTTTTCCTTGCTCCGTCCGACAGGGGCCTTGGTTTTCTCACTCAATTGAGTGGAGATCTTCTTGCCGACCTTGCCGTCTTTGCCGGTGTCTTCCTGGCCGAAATAAATCACGCAGTTGCTGGATTTCGTCACCGAGAGAAAACCGGTGCACCCCTTGCACGGGGTGAGCGTCGAGAAGATGACGCTGTTTTCGGGCACCTTGGTCGCTGTGGGATTGTTGCGGAAGTAGGACAGCAGCATGCTGACCTCGGCGTGGCGGAACGACCCGGTGTTGATGCCCGCGGCGAGGATCTGCCCCTGGTCGCTGACGAGCAAGGCGCCCACGTAGTTCTTCAACCCTTCGTAGGCTTCGGCCGAGCTGATGTCCACCAGCGAGTAGGTGGCCAGCATGTAGTACCGAAGCGCGCGGGCCAGGCCCTTCTTGCGGCTGCCGGGCGGGAGGTCGAGGTCTTTGCTAAGGCCTGCCGCCGCTGCGTGGAGGCCGCCGCCTGGGATGGGGGCTTTCAGCGCGATTGCAGCAATCTGGCGGGGCCACTTCTTGACGGTTTGCAAGGCCAGTGTCACGCCGACCGCTCCGTCACCCTCGGTGGGCTTCAGTTGGTCCATCAACTTCACCTTCATCTTTGGATAGTGCTTGATCCAAAGCGCATCCGCGCGGTTGGTGTAGACCGTTGCGTAGTTGGACTTCGCCTTGCCCAATAGTGCGTTGACCACTGCGGGCCGCGCCAGGTTGTCCGACTTATAGAACTTGAACTCGGTGCCATCAATGTAGCCCGCCACGTTGTCGCCGCCCGTCGGGCTCGTGATGGTGGGGCTTTGGCACAACTCGTAGAGCGTCTCCCGCAGGTCTTCTTTTCCGGTGTAGGTGACCCCCGTGTGCCCCAGGTTGCTGCATGCCACGCCTGGTGGCCGGTTGGTTCCGACGAAAAGGGAGCCAGTCTTGGAAGTGTTCGGTTTGCCGAGTTGAACCTTCGGGCCCCTGATCTGCGTGTTGCAAGTGCTGCACTTGAACATATAAAACTGTGGCATGGAGAACCCTCCTGTGAGCCTTGATGCCTGCTTGCAAAAAGTCAGCGTCAGCCAACGAGCGACAAAGCACGCAGCGCCACTGCGTGCACCGAGGTGGACAACAGATCGAAGCACCAGCGCAAGAACGCTGCGGTGATCGACACGCCCGCCTGCGCCGTGCGCCCAAGAGAGCGAAAGATAGCGCCGATCAGCGTCGTCACGTGGGTGGCGATGGTCTCACATGAGGCGGCAGCGCGGCTGAGCAGACAGGCAATCTGGTCGATGACGGTCGCACCCACGGCTAGAGCGGTGCCGATGGCGCCCACCAGCACACGGGCATAGCCAGGCGATCGACAATTGGGTCACCGGCCCCGGCGGCGTGGGCCGCGCCACCGAATGGCGGCTATCAGGCACCGAATCACACGAACTCAAGGACCGCAATGGGCCACTGACCAGTCTTCTAGTTCGACAAAAGGCATACCTTCGCCGCCAAGCCCATGTCGGGTTCAGGACTCAGCGGTGATCGACAGCCGGTTGCCGCGGTAGGGTGGGAGGAGCGACGCGAAGTGCGCGGAACCTGGGGCCGAGCCTACCTTCCAGCAGGCGCCAGCAACACGACCAGCGCCCCGGCCCCGCCTTCCGCCGGCTTGGCCTGCACGAACGCCAGCACCTCGTTCTTCTGGATCAGCCAGCGCTGCGTCTTGGTCTTCAGCACCGGCTGCTTGCCTGGCGAGCCCAGGCCCTTGCCGTGGACCACGCGCACGCAGCGCAAACCCTGCTTGTGCGCGCCGCGTATGAATGCGCCGAGTGCGTCGCGCGCCTCGTCGCTGCGCAGGCCATGCAAGTCCACTTCCCGCTGGATCGACCATTCGCCCGCGCGCAGCTTGCGCGTCACGTCGGTGCCGATGCCAGGCCGGCGAAAGCTCATCGCGTCGTCGACGTCGAGCAGCGTGGTCACGTCGAAGTCGTCGCTGATCGATTCGCGCAGCACGCGTTGTTCGTCGAGTTGATGCTGCACGGGGATCGGCGCCGGCGGCTCGGGCGCGAGCGGCACCGCGGCCTTGCGGCGCAAGGGTTGCGTCGCGCCGATGGCCCGCGAAAACAAGTCGCTCTCGGCCAGCCTTTTCTTCTCGGCGGCCACGCGTGCCGCGGCCTCGGTGGCTTCGCGTTCACGCTGCTCGGCGAGCGAACGCTGGATCGTCTTCAGGTCGGAAAGCGTCTTGAGACTGGAGGGTTTCGATGCAGCCATTGCCCCATCGTACGGGACGCGGCTTAAACCAGGCCGCGCTCGGCCATCGACAGCGCCCCGCCCTTGCCGACGATCACATGGTCGAGCACCCGCACGTCGATCAGCGCGAGCGCAGCCTTGAGGGCCTGCGTCAGCATCTCGTCTGCGCGCGAGGGCTCGGCACAGCCGCTGGGATGGTTGTGCGCCAGCACGACGGCCGCAGCGTGATGGTGCAAGGCGCGCATGACGACCTCACGCGG
This sequence comes from Variovorax humicola, assembly GCF_037889915.1. Taxonomy (NCBI): domain Bacteria; kingdom Pseudomonadati; phylum Pseudomonadota; class Betaproteobacteria; order Burkholderiales; family Comamonadaceae; genus Variovorax; species Variovorax humicola. The sequence continues at coordinate 10,275 of NZ_JBBKZV010000034.1, forward strand.
ATAGACGCTGGTTTGCGTGAGCGTGCCGCGAAACAATTCCTCGAGCGCAATCAGCCGGTGCTGGGCATCCAGGAAGAGCACCGCGAAGACTTCGTGCGTGCGCGATGCCAGGTGCAGTTGGAGGTATCGCTTGACGGCATCCGGCGAGTCGAACACCGCGCGCTCCTTGAGTTGCTCGGCCAGCGCGCGGCGGGCCAGTTCCAGCACCGCGCTGAGTTCGGCCCGCTTCGCGTTGCCGCCGAGCCCCTTGATCGATTTCAGGTCGTCCAGGCTGGCGTTGAGCAGCCCGGCGATACCTTGGAAGCGGTCGAGCAGTTCCTGCGACAAGTGCAGCACGTTCTTGCCGGCGATGCCGGTTCGCAGAAGCAATGCGAGCAGTTCGGCGTCGCCCAGCGCACCTGCGCCGCGTGCAATCAGTTTTTCGCGCGGTCGCATTTCGGCCGGCAGATCCTTGAAAGTCATGTTCTTCAGGGGTCTTTGACCCCACTCCCTAAAATGCTGGGTTCAGTTTATCGAGACTCCCATCTTGTCTTCGCTCACCTCCATCGCCGTTGTCACACCCGGCTCATTCCTCACACTGCACTACCGGCTGGCCGGCCCTGCGGGCGACATCATCAACACCTTTGCCGACAAGGCCGCAACCCTGTCGCTCGGCACCGGCGAGTTGTCGCCCGCGATGGAGCAGCGCCTGATCGGGCTCGAGGAGGGCACGCACGCGACCTTCGAACTCGCTTCCGGCGAGGCCTTCGGCGAGCGCAATCCCGAGATGCTTCAGTGGGTCGCGAAAAAACTCCTCGCGCAAATGGGCGACCCCGACGAGCGCTATGCGGTCGGCGACGTGGTCCAGTTCCCCACGCCGGACGGCCTGGGCAGCTATGCCGGCGCGGTGGTCGACTCGAGCGACACGGCCGTGCAGTTCGACTTCAACCATCCGCTCGCAGGCCAGCCCGTGACCTTCGAGGTGCACTTGATCGGCGTGCTGTGACGGCCGCAAGAAAGCTCGAGGAAGTCATCCTGGCGGAGCCGCGCGGCTTCTGTGCAGGCGTGGACCGTGCCATCGAAATCGTCGAGCGCGCACTGGCCAAGTTCGGCGCGCCGATCTACGTGCGCCACGAGATCGTGCACAACACCTTCGTCGTGAACTCTCTCAAGGGCAAGGGCGCGATCTTCATCGAAGACCTGGCCGATGTGCCGCCCGGCGCGACGCTGGTGTTCAGCGCGCACGGCGTGAGCAAGGCGGTGCAGCAGGAGGCGCGCGATCGCGGCTTCGACATCTTCGATGCGACGTGTCCGCTCGTCACCAAGGTGCACGTCGAGGTCGCAAAGCTAGCGAAAGAAGGCTACGAGTTCATCATGATCGGCCACAAGGGGCATCCCGAGGTCGAGGGCACGATGGGCCAGTTGTCGAGCGGCATTCACCTGGTGGAAGACGTGGCCGATGTGGCCCGCGTGCAGCCGCGGCAGGCCGAAAAGCTCGCGGTCGTCACCCAGACCACCCTGAGCGTGGACGACGCCGCCGAGATTGCCGCCGCCGTGCGCGCACGCTTCCCCGCAGTGCGCGAGCCCAAGCAGCAAGACATCTGCTACGCCACGCAGAACCGGCAGGACGCCGTCAAGATCATGAGTCCGCAGGTCGACCTGGTGATCGTCGTCGGCAGCCCCACCAGCTCCAACAGCAACCGCCTGCGCGAGTTGGCGCAGCGCCTTGGCACCGAGAGCTACATGGTCGACAGCGCGTCCGAGCTGAAGCCCGAATGGTTCGAAGGCAAGTCCCGCATCGGTCTCACCGCCGGTGCCTCGGCGCCCGAGGTGCTGGTGAGCGAGGTGATCGAGCGCATCCGGGCGCTTGGTGCGGTTTCGGTGCGCAAGATGGACGGCATTGAAGAGACCATCAAGTTCCCGCTCCCCAAGGGCCTCAAGCTCGACCAGCCGCTGTCGGGACACATCGGTTGAGCGAAACCGCCAACATCCGCTGGCACGACGAAATCGACGTCGCCTCGCAGCGCTTGCATGAACGCGCTGCGCATTTCCTCCTGGAGACGCCGCTCTGGAAGCTGCGCGCGCCTGCGCTCGGCTTGAACGGCGCGGAGGGCGTCGAGGTCTGGCTCAAGCTGGAGCAGCTGCAGGTCAGCGGCAGCTTCAAGGCGCGCGGCATGATGAACCGGCTGCTCGCCAACGATATTCCGGCCAGCGGCGTGGTGGTGGCTTCAGGTGGCAATGCCGGCATCGCGACGGCCGCGGCGGCCCGTGCGATCGGTGTTCGATGCGAAGTCTTCCTGCCCGGTGTCTCGCCCGAGGCCAAGCGCGCCAGGTTGCGCGCCCTCGGTGCCGAAGTGGTCGTGGTCGGCGACCTGTATGCCGATGCACTCGCAGCCTGCCTCGCCCGGCAGCGCGAGACAGGCGCGCTGCTGACGCATGCCTATGACCAACTCGAGGTCGTCGCCGGCGCGGGCACGCTGGGCCGCGAGATCGAGCAGCAGGGTGGCTTGCCCGATTCGGTGCTGGTCAGTGTGGGGGGTGGCGGCCTCATCGCCGGACTGGCCGCATGGTTCGAGCAGCGCAGCCGCGTCGTGGCGCTGGAGCCCGAGCGCGCACCGACCTTGTTCCGTGCGCGCGAGGCCTGCGCGCCGGTCGACGTGGAAGTGAGCGGCGTCGCGGCCGATTCGCTGGGTGCCCGGCGCATCGGCGCCATTTCGTGGGAGATCACGCAGCGCCAGGTGCGCGACGCATTGGTGCTTCCCGATGACGCGATTCGCGCCGCACAACTCTGGCTCTGGAAAGAATTGAAGCTGGCAGTCGAACCAGCCGCCGCGCTGCCGTTGGCTGCGCTGCAGACCGGCCTCTATTTGCCGCGCGCCAGCGAAAAGGTGTGTCTGATCATCTGTGGCGCAAACGTCGATCCGGGCACCTTGGCCTAAGCTGAGCTGGCTGAGCTGGCTGAGCAGGGCTGAGCAGGGCTGAGCAGGGCTGAGCAGGGTTGAGCAGGGTTGAGCAGGGCTGAGCACGGCTGAGCACGGCTGAGCTGAGCTGAGCTGAGCTGAGCTGAGCTGAGCTGAGCTGAGCTGAGCTGAGCTGAGCTTCTACCCTGCGTCAGCCCTTTGCTGCGGGCTGCTCGACGTTGACCATCCACGGCACGCCGAACTTGTCGACCAGCATGCCGAAGCCTGCGGCCCAGAAGGTCGGCTCGTAGGGCATCGTGACCTTGCCGCCCTCGGCGAGCGCGTTGAACATCTTGCGCCCGGCCTCCACGTCGTTGGACTGCACTGACAGCGAAAAACCCTTGTAGCCTTCGAATGGCATACCCGGCGGCATGTCGGAACCCATGATCTTCTGGCCCCGCGCCTCGAAGGTGGCGTGCATGATCTTGCTCTTGTAGTCCGCCGGCGTTTGCGCGCCCATCGGGCTGTCGCCGAAGGTCATGCTGAACAGCGTCTTGCCGTCCAGGCACTTGCCGTAGAAATCGAAGGCTTCGGCGCAATTGCCGTTGAATGACAGATAGGCTTCCATGAGGTGTCCCTTGGTGGATGAGGGGGCTCATGGTAAATCCGCGCGACCCGCGCCGCGACCCCATGCCGTGAACGGAGGCAGGCAATATCCCCTCCTAAAATCGCGGCATGCTCGATATCACCCTGTTACGCAAGGACCTGGCTTCGGCCGTGGCGCGCCTTGAAACGCGAAAGACCCCTCAGCCTTACCTCAACGTCGACGCCTTCAGCGCCCTCGAGGCCGAGCGCAAGCTGCTGCAGACCCGCACCGAGGAAATCCAGGCCCGCCGCAACACGCTGAACAAGCAGATCGGGCCCCTCAAGGCCAAGGGCGAATCGGTCGATGCGCTCATGACCGAGGTCAACGCGCTCAAGGCAGAGCAGGAGTCGCAGCTCACGCGCCTCGAAGCGATCCAGCCCGAACTGCAGGCCTTGCTGCTGGCCGTGCCCAACCTGCCGCATGCCAGCGTGCCGGTCGGCGAGGACGAACATGCCAACGTCGAAATCCGGCGTTGGGCGCCGAAGGGCGGCGTCGGGGCTTCGGCCACGCCGCTCGGATTCACCGCTAAAGACCACGTCGACCTCGGCGAGCCGCTCGGCCTGGACTTCGCGATGGGCGTAAAACTGTCGGGTTCGCGCTTCGCCGCGATGAAGGGGCCGATCGCCCACCTGCACCGCGCGCTGGCCCACCTCATGATCGACCTGCAGACGCAACAGCACGGCTACACCGAGTGCTACGTGCCCTACATCGTCAACGCCGACACGCTGCGCGGCACCGGCCAACTGCCCAAGTTCGAGGGCGATCTGTTCGCGGCGAAGAAGGGCGGCCAGGACGGCGAGCCGGCTCCCGATCATTCGGCGCTCTACCTGATCCCGACGGCCGAAGTGCCACTGACCAACTTCATGCGCGACGAGGTGGTGGCCGAGTCGGCCCTGCCCATCAAGCTCACCGCCCACACGCCGTGCTTCCGTTCCGAAGCCGGCAGCGCCGGGCGCGACACGCGCGGCATGATTCGCCAGCATCAGTTCGACAAGGTCGAGATGGTGCAGATCGTGCATCCCGGCAAGAGCTACGAAGCGCTGGAGGAAATGACCACCCACGCCGAGGCCGTGCTGCAGGCGCTCGAACTGCCGTATCGCGTGGTGCTGCTTTGCACCGGTGACATGGGCTTCGGCTCCACCAAGACCTACGACCTCGAAGTCTGGCTGCCGGCGCAGGACACCTATCGCGAGATCAGTTCCGTGTCGAATTGCGAGGCTTTCCAGTCGCGGCGCTTGCAGGCGCGCTTCAAGAACGCGCAAGGCAAGAATGAACTGGTCCACACGCTCAACGGCTCCGGCCTCGCGGTGGGCCGCACGCTGGTCGCGGTGCTGGAAAACCACCAGAACGAGGACGGCTCGATCAATGTGCCTGAGGCATTGCAACCGTATCTTGGGGGCGTCGCGGTTCTTCGCGCCTGAGTTTCAAGGCGGCTCAAAGAGGCTGCTATAATCGTAGGCTCGACAGACACCGGAGAGGTGGCAGAGTGGTCGAATGTACCTGACTCGAAATCAGGCGTACGTGCGAACGTACCGAGGGTTCGAATCCCTCCCTCTCCTCCAAAGATGAGTTTTTGACGGTCCGCATCGGCCTGCGAAAACATGAAAAGCCCGCACAGTCCCCTCTGTAGCGGGCTTTTTTGCGTCCGCACGGGTATGCATGGGCATCCGTGAATCCACGATTTCGCGCTGGTACGTCAGGAGGCCGTCAGCGCGCATTCCTTCGAGTCGGTTGCGAGCCAGTAGCATGAGCACGGGAAAAGCGCCCGTAGCGACCGGCATGCGCAGTACGTGATTGCCCGGATAGTGGCCGATGTATTCCCGGCGATAGGCTCGCGGCCGGTGGCGAGCGTCGAGGCGCCGGAACGGGTGCGGATGGTGAAGGCCATCGAGGCTCGCGGTGCGCTGGACATCGCCAACCGCTGCCTGCAGATGTGCTCCCAGGTGTTCCGCTATGCGATCGCGCACGGCATTGGTGGCAAGTCGCAACCCGGCGTCCGACAGGCTTGGCTGGAAAACTACGACACCTGCCGGGCACACAGGTCGCTCGCGGTAACCTGACCCCGAGTGAGTTCGTCAAAATGAGGTCAGTTCAAAGGCCGATAGCAGCCCGGCTCTAGTTAAGACACGACCGAATTCGGGGGAGACCTCACGCCGGCTCATGATCGAGTCACCCAACCGTCCGTGGGCACGGGTAAGAAGCACAGTGAATCAGAGACTATCAATATAAATACATGAAAATTTCAAGCAATACTCAAAAGGCAATTGGGAGAAGCCATATTCGACTGTCTCACACAAGTTTGCCTCGCTGGTTGCCGCATTTGATAGTGATTACATGGCTCATATTTCTGGGGCTGACTATTTGGCAGCATGTTGTCAATAGTAATCAGCCACCATTGTATGACCCATTGAGCTACATGCAGAAAGCCATAAATTTTTGGCAAGCATGGAATAAAGGCCAACCCTTTAATCCACTTGATATTGAGCCAACAGCACGTCCCCCAGGCACGATATTAATGTCGTATCCATTTGGGTTCACGTTGGATTATCGTGGATTTCATTTTCGCTCGGTTTTCCTGCCAATTCTATCTGTTGCATTTGCTGCCTACCTAGCCGCAGGATCAACCTTGCATCGGCCAGGCAGTTGGAAGGTGGCCAGCACGGCCTTGCTGTTTACCAGCTTACCGATGTTTTACCATCTGGATATGGTTGAAACCTTTCCTGAACCAGTCAGATGGGGTTTGGTTGATAATTTTCAAGCTGGCATTGCGGCCATAGCTACCGCTGCTGTTATCAGAAGTCTTAACAATACGTCAATTTTTTGGCTTATCAGCGGTTGGATATTGGCCGTACTTACACTATTCATAAAACCATCGGGCCTCATGGTAATGGCATTGCTTGCCGTGAGCTGGTTTGCGCTTATTTCGTTAGAGATAAAACGCGCTAGGGAACAAGGAAATATCACGCGATCCCTATCGGGGTATCTGCGGTGGGGTTGTTTAAGCGCGATAGTTATCTATGGGACCGCAATTGCGCTTTGTACTTTATCAAAATACATTTCCCAGGAAAACTTATCCTTCGCGCAGCAAGCTTTGATCATTATGAAAAGCGTGCTGGCAGTTTCATTCGGAGAACTGCTCTTGTGGGGTCATGCAAGCTCTGGCGAAGCCATTGTTATATGGAGTGCGGGCATCCTCATCTGTCTTCTGACAACAGCAAGCGTAAGCAAGAGAGAAAGCGGGGTAGGCATCCCAACAAGGATCAAGGCCTTGATTTTTGTTTGCTTTTCTATCTGGGGGATCGGGGCTTGGTATTGGTTGGTGGCTCAGTCCGGCGGCAATCAAATCCGCTATTTTTATCCGTTCATGCTGATGGGTTTTGTAATGCTGATCCCGGTAGCAACCCATGCCTGGGAAAAATCGCCACGCATAGTGGAGGCACTATTTTTGATAGTTTCTGTATTTCCTGCAGTGAATCTAGCTGCCCTGCTTATACAGGACGTCCCTTCTGAAAAATGGCAAAAAATAACTGGAGTTAATGTCGCAGTTGGGAAAGGAAAAGATGTAGTTGCTCAGGCCAATGACTTTATTCAAAAATTGAGAAGCGAGCAGGCTAGACCAAAGCTATATTCCTTTGCATCCGGCATTTCCGCTACCGTTTTCGAGAATGTCGGAATGTATGAGGAAATTATAAATCCAGATCAGCCAACCTTTACCGTTCAGCGCCCGCAAGATTGGATAGCCGGATTTGCCGTTAGAGAAAATGTACTCCTGACAAGCGAATATATTTTAATACGTAAAATGGACGAGAAAATTGCTCATAGTCAAATGATGGCGCGTCACATCGCCACATTTGAAGATGAGTCGAATATCTTTCAAGCATGGTTAAATGGCTCGAGTAAAGGTGCTGGAATTGAAATTCTTTCAGAAAGTAACGAACTGCGTCTCCTGAGAATTTATGATCGATTGTTGTTTCGTGAGCAACTTTATAAATTTGTTGCGTCACATTCATGGCGAGATGAATTCGTTTTGGCCAATGAACCTGTTTGGTGGGGCGCGGCAGAGATAAAAAAAGATAAGAGTACTGAGCTATCCAATATTTCGTTCTCCGGCAATTATGAAATACATAGCCTTAAACTCGTACGCCTGAACGAAGGAATAAAGGTGGAGGTTTGGTGGAAATCGAAGCCAAATCTAGATGCAAAGAGAATAATGTTTTTTCATATCGTCGATGATGAAGGAAATATCATTTATAACAGGGATTTTCCTCTTTATCCGTATGAACCTTTCGAATCAGACCGTGAGTGGCGGCACGACACGGTTGATTTCCCATTCGCGCTCAGCAATAAAAGATCGACCGGATTGGCATTTGGGGTTTATAACCAAGGTACTGGCGATTTGTTGGCTGCTGATTTCGATGCGAAATCTAAACGTGACTGGAATGGCCTGCGCATTCTTGTCCCAATAGCTAAAGAAGAATCGAAATGAAAATTGAGACCTTTCAGAGCGAAGCGTCAAACTATCGGACAACGCGTAGTACATTTTGGGACGGGGTGGCGACTACTCAGGCTTCATCATGGGGCGGCTACTACCGCAAAATTTTGCAAAAAGTCGTCCGCCATATCATCCCGGAAGGTGCGTCAGTTCTTGAAGTCGGATGCGGTCAAGGAGACTTGCTGGCAGCATTGAAGCCAGCGCATGGGGTAGGCATTGATTTTTCTTCCAAAGTAATTGAACAAGCCAAATCTCGCCATCCGGAACTGGAATTTTCCGTGGCGGATGCGCATTCACTTAATCTTGGAGACAAAACATTTGACTACATTGTCGCCTGCGACCTCGTCAATGATTTATGGGATGTGCAGTTGGTGCTTCAGCAGTTGAATAGCTACTGCAATTCCAGCACGCGTTTGGTTTTCAGTTTTCGGAGTCAGTTATGGAAAGGTCCATTGCAGTTGGCGCGAAAACTGGGACTTGCCACGCCAAATCTTAATCAGAATTGGCTAACGCGACACGACATGAAAAATCTTGTGGAGATATCCGGTTTCCAGGTTTTACGCGGCTTTGAAGAGTTGATATTGCCGCTTCCTCTTCCTCTTGTATCGAATATTGCAAATCGCTTTTTGGCGAAGCTGTTTCCCTTCCGCGCTTTGGCGATGGTGAATTTTATCGTGGCCCGGCCATTGAATAAATTGGTATCAGCGAAGCCTCCCACAGTATCCGTAGTGGTCGCAGCCAGAAATGAGTCCGGCCATATTGATGAGCTTGTGGAACGTATCCCGGAGATGGGTGGCGGTACAGAAATCATCTTTGTGGAAGGTAATTCCACTGATGATACCTACGACGCAATCGAACGCGCAATTAGAAAAAATCCTCAAAGAAATTGCAAGCTACTCAAGCAGTCAGGCAAAGGCAAGGGAGATGCGGTTCGCGCCGGATTCGACGTCGCGACCGGCGACATCTTGATGATTCTTGATGCGGACATTACCGTTCCGCCTGAGGATTTGCCTCGTTTCTATGTCCTTATGGCGAATGGAGATGCCGAGTTTGTCAACGGTGTGCGATTGGTCTATCCAATGGAAGACGACGCAATGCGATTTGCCAATTTAATTGGCAATAAGTTCTTTGCGGCGGCATTTAGCTGGCTTCTGGGGCAGCCCATTCGAGACACTCTCTGTGGCACCAAAGTGCTGTGTCGAACGGATTATCTACGCGTCGTCGCTAATCGGTCGTACTTTGGCGATTTTGATCCGTTTGGAGATTTCGATCTTCTTTTTGGTGCAGCCCGACTGAATTTGAAGATCATGGAAGTTCCTGTTCGTTATCGCGCAAGAAGATATGGCGAGACAAACATTCAACGCTGGAAGCACGGTTTGCTGCTTTTGAGGATGGTGGTATTTGCCGCCCGCCGCATCAAGTTTATTTTGTGAGGCCATATGGGTTTCTTGAAAAGGCTGTTAGAACATCCACTGACAGCTGGCTTATCCGTTGACGATCCCAGGACAACTCTTTTAAGGCGCGACATTATCAAGCAAAAGCCATTTTTGTCTTTGCTGTATGAGGAGTGGTACGCACGCATCTTAAACGCTCTGCCGGAGAGGAAGCGCGTTCTGGAACTGGGATCTGGCGCTGGATTCATGGCGGAATATTGTCCGGATCTAATCACCAGCGAGATACTTGAAACTCCAGGTGTACGAATCGTGGCAGATGCCTGCCAACTGCCTTTTCAAAATGGCTCATTGGACGCAATCGTCATGACCGACGTATTGCATCATATTCCGAACGTGGAAAATTTCTTTCGTGAGGCAATTCGGTGCATCCATCCTGGTGGAAAGATTGTGATGATTGAGCCATGGAAGACTTCATGGTCAAGCTGGGTTTATACCCATCTTCATTCCGAACCGTTTCTCCCTGAAGCGGATTGGACAATCCCGAGCACGGGCCCGCTTTCTGGCGCAAATGGGGCTTTACCTTGGATTGTTTTTGAACGCGATCGCTCAACTTTCGAAGCAATGTTTCCGGAATGGCAGATCAACCGTATCGAGCCAACGATGCCTCTCGCATATCTACTTTCCGGCGGCGTATCCATGCGCGGATTCATGCCCGGATGGATGTATCGTCCCATAAGGAGACTTGAAAAACTTTACCCCGAAAATGCTTGGGCAATGTTTGCCTTGATTGAACTTGAGCGGAGAGAATAGATGACTACGCTTTCCAACTCGGTTGGTTTCCGCATCGTTAGACAACTGTCTTCAATTGGTTTAAGTCGGCTTTCGCGATTTCAGTTGTTTTTCTTCTATTTTCTGGAGCTCTAGACGAAAGATGGCACTGGCTGATGTTCGCTTTTCTGTTCATGCTGCCAACTTACCTTATTGTTTCCTGCCGTTTGCTGATCGAATGAGAAGTCAGCAGATATGTGATTCGTTTTTTCTGGCATTTCGCTGGACGAATGATTGGCTCTTTTTTCGATCTGGCAATGCCTAGTTCAAGTGGGGGTGACTTGATTAAGGTTGCCTATGTTATAAAGCATACCCAAGTCGGGAAGCGAATGTGGTTTGTGTCCCTTTGACCGCATTCTGGGATTGCTGGGGCTATTTTTGTTGGCAGCTATTGTGGCCATAACCGGCTGGAATGTCGTGCAGAATTCGCAGGGCTCCCCGATTCTATTGGTAACTTCTCTCGGTTAATTGCCGGGATATTGCTTGCGTTTAGAGTCCTAGGGGCTCGGTTTCTGATAATCCATCCTGGACTGAATCAGCTTGCAAGTCAAAACGTGCGGGGTGGCCGCATTAAGCAATTTGCTGCAACCTTTAACCATCCACGTGAGCGCCCTAGTTATCTTGGCCAGGCATTGACGCTGTCCATTATCAATCAATGCTTTTGGTGCGCCTCATTGTTTTGCACCGGTCGTGCGTTGAATAGTGAAGTCTCGTTTGTTCGAGGCGTTGAATTTCCGATTGCAACATTTGGGAGTCTTCGGAATTGCAGGAGGCTTCAGGGTTGGAACGGCTGGCTTCGATCTGATTCTTTCCCATTGGATGGGTATTGCAAATGGCGCTCTTATTGTTGTTTTACAGACGCTGGCTGCATTTTCCAGACTTTGAGGCTTACCCTTCTATATGACGAATTCTGGTCGCGGTGAACTAGCATTGACGTGTCCCCCGAATTCAGGGGCAGTTTGATACTAGAGGTAACCTTTCTCGGCCGGGCTCCAAGGGCTGAAAGGGAGAAGTAAATGAAGAATAGAATCTCGTAAGGTCCGATTGCATTCGCAACCGTGCACCTGCCGTCACATTTGACGTCATGCTGGCCGAACAACTCGCCGCTTTTCGCCAAGGCACATTGGAACCCGTCGCATGGTCTGGGGCCATCTTCGTGAGTCGGTGGTCACTGCAAAGAAAACTCAGTGACGAGGGCTTGACCTAAAGCGGCTTGCTTGACCAGACACGCGTCGATCTGGCCCAGCGCTATCTGAAGGACCGAAACTATCCGTGACGGAGATCACCTTCCTGCTCGGCTTCTCCGAGCAGCGCGCGTTCACGCGGGCTTTCAGGCGTTGGAGTGGCACGGCACCGATGGCTCACGGCGCCCGAAACCAAATGGTCAATTGAATTGGCGCAGTGGCGGGTAGTCCGATTGCCTGAACTGAGTTAGCGTTCAATTGACAAAGCTGATGCCACCATTTTTCCGTCATGGCTCCTTTAGGCCACTAACTCGAGATTCCCTAAGCGCGAAGCGAGTTTGCCTTTGCACCACAACGACTTGGCGTGAGATCGGGGGGCCGGCTGCTGTCTACAACTGAATCTGCTGGATGAAGTCGAGCGCCGGCTGCTGCTTCGCGTTGGGCGTGGTGAGGACCTGGAAGGTGGGGCGCCGGGACCGGCTTGCGGGGCTCGGCAGGTATTGCGCACGATGGTTGCGAGCTCGGCCATCAGGGCCAAGAACAAGAAGCTGTGCACGGGGTGCCATCGTCCAGGGTGTGACGGGCTGCCTTGACCAGCGCCGCCTTGGAGCGCTGTGCCGGCGTCACGGGGTCGCGCTTAGCCGGAGAGCGCGTCAATCAAGGTGAGAATTCAGCAGGGTGGGAGGCTGGCGGGCGATCGAAGCGCGCCTTCGCCGTCGACCAGGTCGATGCGAAGGGTGCCTTCGATGAGCACAAGGTGTTGTTGGGCTTCATGAACCGGCAGGAGGCGAGGGCAGGGTACGCGAAGCATTTCCCGCCCGGCTTCAATCAAGGTCGGCCCGATCAAGGAGCTGTCAACCAACAAGCTGCACGAGTGGCTGGACGCCGATGACCTGACGAAGCCCGTGAACCGGCTTCTAAGTCGCGCAAGCTAGGGAATCCGCTGTCCTCAGATGGCGAAGTATGCCTGGGCCACGAGGAGGAGGAGGGTGAAGATGGTCATCCCGATCCACGTCATGCGCCACTCCATGTCTTCCGCCGACAGGTGACGCTGATCCTCCGAAGTCAGCAACTGTTCCAATTCCTTCGCGGTGAAGTATCTCGAATCTTTTGCCATGCTCTGACTGTAGTGACCCTGCAGGATTCGATCGATACCCTGTTCGGTATGGGATCGCCGCTGATTGGTCAGGTCGGCATAAGAGAATCGAGGTAATCTGCGTCGCGACAGCCATACAGCGTTGGTAGAGGATGCTTCTGCAACCGCCATGGTTCTGGCGGTTCCTCGAGCTGGAGGCTGTCGCGAATTTCTGCCGTGTCGATGCCTTGCCAGCGTGCCGCTCCCAGTCCGTCGATCAGCATGCCGCCCTTGGCGATCTTCGTGACGCGCGCACTGCACAGCTCATCTTTCGCCGGACCACTCTCGCGCGGGTCGAAGAACTGGGCCCAACCCTCATTCATTCCGTGAATTCGCTCGAGGATCACCACCCCGGCTCCGGGGCGCGCCTTCACCTCCTCGACGGGTAGCTTCTCGCCCCAGCGGCGCAATCGGTAGACGACGCAAAACACTGGATAAGCCTACAGCTTCAGCCGCATGTGTAGCTGTCGGCCATCCCCTCTTGACTCCAATGAAATGGCCGAGCCGGTACATTGCGGGCATCTTCATCGCGAAGGCATCAAGCAGGCGGTTCGCATGCAGTCCAAGGAGCACTGGGAAGGGATCTACTCGACAAGGCCGGCGACCGGTGTCAGCTGGTTTCAGGAGCACGCGCGTCAGTCCGTGCAACTCATTCAGGACACTGGGGCCGCGAGCGATGCAGGCATCATCGACGTTGGTGGAGGCGCCTCGACACTGGTCGATGACCTCCTCGACGAGGGCTACTCGAGTCTCACCGTGCTCGACTTGTCCGAGTCGGCGCTGATGACGGCCAGAATGCGGCTGGGTGTGCGTGCGGGGGACGTCAACTGGCTTGCTGGCGACATCACGCGGATAGAGCTTCCGGAGCACGCCTACGCTGTGTGGCATGACAGGGCCGTCTTCCACTTCCACACGACTCGCGAGGAGCGCGAGGCCTATGTCCGGGCGGTGCTGCATGCCGTCAAGCCGGGCGGCTACGTCATCGTGGCGACGTTTGCCGAGGACGGTCCGGAAAAGTGCAGCGGGCTGCCGGTGATGCGCTACAGCCCGCACGGGCTACATGCCGAGTTCGGGGTTCCATTCACGCTCCTGAAGCAGGAGCGCGAGGAACACCACACACCGTTTGGAACCGTTCAAATGTTCATCTATTGCCTGTGCCGAAGGGAACCGAACTGAGCGGATGCCGTCGACCACCCCCAACGCCACAGTAGCGCGACGCCGATGTAGCCGCCTCGGTAAGACCCGTAGAGGGCACTGGCATCACCACCTGGCTTCGGCGCGGACGCCTAGAGGCTCTCGCCTATTCGGTGTCTCTCATCGTGATTGGTGTCGAGCCCGACCTGATGTGCCTGCTGGTTCCTTGTATGTATGCCAGGACCGCGTTGCAGTTTTTTGTCAATCGGCACGCCTGTTCAACCGAACAAACAAGCATGGAGCCTGCGATTCACTCCCACCATGCTTCCATCTGGAGGCCGAAGGTGGTCGCGTTCATGCGCCCATTGGCCCCGAAGCTGGTGGCGTTGGCGTCACCCGCAGCCTTGTTCCAGCTCGCACGCGTGGCGTAGATCCGGAACTCCGGCCGAGTCCAGAAATCGGTGTTGGGCGAGAACGCCACCGCGATCGTGCCCTTGTTCAGCGTCTGGCGCGGCTGGTCGTCGGTACTGCGGCGCGTGGTCGAGAGCTCGGTCAGGAGCTTGGTGTACTTGGCAATGCCGTAGGAGAGCCGCCCGCCCAGCGAGAAGTCCTTGGTCTCCGGGCCGTTGTCCGGGCGCGTGGTCTGGTAGCCGATCAGGCCCTGGCCACCGAAGCGCCCGAACTGGAAGTCCATCGAATCCAGGATGCGCCGCTGCCTGGCACCCGCCTGCGGCGTGATCACCGTGCGCTCCACCAGCGGCGCAAAGGGCAGCGTGTTCTCCAAGCCGAAGCCCGGCGGCAGCAAGAGACCCGTGGTCGTCGTGCCGTTGTCCAGGTTGTAGAACTTGCCACTGAGCGAGGCATGGCCGCTGGAACCCTGTGCGATGAAAACGTTGTTCAGGCCCTGCGCCAGGAAGTTCTTCTGGAGGTGCATGAGTCCCAGCGCCCCGCCGTCGCGCCCCTGGGCGAAGTCGCCCGAGATCAACCCGCCCGTCACCACCAGCTTGCCGCCCGGGTTGGTGGGGATGTCGCGCCACTGCACGTTGATGCGCTTGGCGTTGTTGGGGTTGCCGCCCTGGTTGTCCACCGAGTCTGCGGTGTGCAGGGCCATGTTCAGGCGTCCCAGGCCCCACAGCGGGATGTCGTCGATGCCGGCGCCGTAGTTGTCGCCGTCCTCCACCACCCACTTGTCCACGATGTGCACGTCCTGGATGCGGCGGTAGCGCTGGCCGGCCCAGAGGGTTGCGGCGTTGCCGAAGATGCCGGCCAGGGAGAAGTAGGCCTGCGCGGTGCCGCCCTTGCCGTTGTAGATGGTGGGCATGTAGAACACGCCCCACTTGATGCCCTCGCCCAGGTCGAACTTCTTGCCGATGCCGAACTCCAGGTCGTTGTCGCCTTCGTTGCCCAGGCGGTACTTCTGCAGGTCTCCGCCCAGGGTGTAGCCGCCCTTGAGCTTGCCCGTGCCGGCGCTGTAGAAGCCGCCGCGGCCGTAGCCCCAGAACTCCAGGCCGGTGGCGTCGTTGATCTTCTTGACGAACTCCTTGGTGGGGTCCTTGGCTTCGGCCTGCGGGGGTTCGTCGGATTGCGGGTCCTGGGCTTGCGCCTGGAGGCACAGGCCGGCCGACAGCATCAGGATGGCGGCAGACAGGCGGTTCGGTCTTGTTCTCATGAAAGTCTCCTCTGTTTTCTTGTTGGTTGTGGAAGGGAAGGCACGCGATGTCTTCAGGCAAAGGCATCCCCCACCGGCCGTCTGGCCGATGCGGTGCGATGCAATTGCAGAAGGGGGAGGGAGGGGCAGCTAGCTGCGCTTGGCCGCCAGCCGGTCCTGTGCGTCCGGCTGCAGCATCCACTCGTGCGCCGGATCGTTCTTGAACGCCCAGTAACGGCCGGGGCCGGCCATCACGTTGAGGTAGTAGAGGTCGTAGCCGTGCGGCGCCACCACCGGGTGGTAGCCGCGCGGCACCATCACCGTGTCGTGGTTCTCCACGGCCATGGACTCATCGAGGCTGCGGTCGTCGGTGTAGACGCGCTGGAAGGCAAAGCCCTGCGGCGGGTTCAGCCGGTGGTAGTAGGTTTCCTCGAGCATCGTTTCCTCGGGCAGCGCATCGCGCTCGTGCTTGTGCGGCGGATAGCTGGAGGCGTTGCCCGCGGGCGTGAGCACCTCCACCACCAGGAGGTGCGCGGCGCGCGGATCGTCGTGCGGCAGGATGTCGCAGACGTGGCGCGTGTTGCTGCCCTTGCCGCGCACCGAGCGCTTCATCGCGGCCGCATCGATCACGAACGCTTCGCGCTTCTGGCGGCCCGCCGGCGCGGTGCACAGCGCCACCTCGGCATCGCGGCTGGCCTGGATGCCGACGGCGGCGTGGCCCGGCACATAGACCGCGGCGGGAGAGACGGGGTCGAACACGCTGCCGCGCGTGCCCAACTGCGTGTAGCGCCGGCCGTCCACTTCGACGTCGACCGTGCCGGTCAGCACGACGATGCAGAGTTCGCGGTCTCGGGTGGAAAGGGATTCCGTCTCGCCTTTCTTCAGGCGCAGCACCTTGAAGCCGACGTGCGCCCAGCCGGCGCGCTCGGGCGTCACATCGACCACGGTGCGGCCTTCCGCCGTGGCCTTCACGAGGAGGGGGCTGAGTGCCATGTCAGTGCACCTCCGCCTGCGCCTGCGTCGCGGCCATCTTGTCGACGATGCCGCGCAGGGTCTCGTAGCCCTTCTTCGCGCAGGCATAGCTGGGTGCGACCGTTGGGTCCTGTTCGGCCTCGACCACGAGCCAGCCTTCGTAGCCGGCTTCGCGCAGCACCGAGAGCACGGCTTCGAAATCGAGATCGCCGTCGCCCGGCACGGTGAAGGTGCCGTTGAGCACGCCGTCCAGGAACGACAGGCCCTCGTTGCGCGTCTGGCGGATCACGCCGGCGCGCACGTCCTTGCAATGCACGTGTGCCACGCGATGCACGTGCTTGCGCAGCAGCGCCACCGGGTCGTCCGCGCCGCCGTAGTAGGCATGGCCGGTGTCGAAGAGCAGCGACACGCAGGCCGGATCGGTCAGCGCCATCAACTGGTCGACATCCTGCGGCGATTCGACATACGCGCCCATGTGGTGGTGATAGGCGAGGGTGATGCCGTACTTCGCCTTCAGGTGTTCGCCGAATGCGTTCAGGCGCGCGGCGTAGGCGGCCCATTGCGCCTCGCCCGCAAAGCGCGGGCGCTTGGACAGCGGCGTGTCCATGCGGCCCTGGATGGAGCCGGTGACCTCGCCATAGACCACGACCTTGCAGCCGTTGAAGCGCAGCTTTTCCATGTGGGCGGCGCCGCGGTCGATCTCCGCATCGACCGTGTCCCCGGCCAGGTGGCCGGAGTACCAGCCCGAGACGCAGGCCAGCCCGTATTCGGCCAGCGTCGCCTTCAGCGCCGCGGGCTCGGTCGGGAATTTGTTGCCGAGTTCGAAGCCGGCGTAGCCGATCTCCGCGCCCTCGCGCAGCGCGGTGGACAGCGGCGTCGCACCGCCGAGGGCGGGCAGGTCGTCGTTCATCCACGAGAGGGGGTTGATGCCGAGGCGGACGTTCCAGGTGTTCATGGCGTGGTTTTCTCCCGCGACCGGGTTCACAGTTTCTGATCTCGTTTGGCGGCTTCGTAGCGCGCGCGGGCTTCGTTGACTTCGGCGCGCGCCGAGACTTCGGGAATCGCCACCTCCCACCAGCAGCCGCCGTCGGCGGTGGTGCGTTCGGCGGTGGTGTCGATCACGATCACCTGCGTGCCGTGGGCGGCGCGGGCGGCGCGAAGGGCTTCGCGAAGACCGGCGATGTTTTCCACATGCACCGCCCCTGCGCCCATGCTGCGGGCGTGCCCCGCGAAGTCGATGGCCGAGGCGTTGCCGCCTTCGGGAACGCAGTCGTCCAGCATGTTGTTGAACTGCGGCGATCCGCTCGCGCGCTGCAGGCGGTGGATGCAGCCGTAGCCCCGGTTGTCGAGCACCACCACGATCAGCTTGCGGCCCAGCAGCACCGAGGTGGCGATCTCCGAATTCATCATCATGTAGGAGCCGTCGCCCACCATGACGATCACTTCCTTCTCGGGCCGCGCGAGCTTCACGCCCAGTCCGCCCGCGATCTCGTAGCCCATGGTGGAGTAGCCGTACTCCATGTGATAGCCGCCGGGCGCGCCCGCGCGCCAGAGCTTGTGCAGCTCGGCGGGCAGCGTGCCGGCGGCGCACACGACGATGTCGTTGGCCGGCGAATCGGCTGCCGAATCGCGCACCGCACCGATCACCTCGGCGTCGTAGGGCAGTTCGCCCTGCGGCGGTGTCGTGGTCAGCTCGGTCACGCGCGCCACCCAGCTGGCCGCGAGGTCGCGGGTGCGCGCGGTCCATTGCGGTGCCGCATGCCAGCCGGCCAGCACGTCCTGCAACTGTTCGAGGCCGGCGCGCGCATCGGCCACGAGCGAGGTGCAGCCGCGCTTGGTGGCGTCGAAGGCCTGCACGTTCAGGCTCAGCATCGCCACGTGGCCCAGCAGGCTGTTCGAGCCGGTGGTGAAGTCCTGCAGCCGCGTGCCGACGGCGAACACCAGGTCGGCCTCGCGCGCCAGGGCGTTGGCTGCCGGCGAGCCGGTCACGCCGATGGCGCCGAGGTTGAGCGGATGATCCCAGTGCATGCTGCCCTTGCCGGCCTGTGTCTCGGCCACGGGCACGCCGTGGGCCTCGGCGAAGGCGCGCAGTGCGTCCCAGGCCTGGCTGTAGAGCACGCCGCCGCCTACGACGAGCAAGGGCCGCTCCGCGGCGCGCAGCAGATGGGTGGCACGCGCCAGTTCGCCGTGATCGGCCGGCGTGCGCCGGAACCGCAGCGTCTCGGGGTGCAGGAAATGCTCGGGGCAGTCGAAGGCCTCGGTCTGCACGTCCTGCGGCAGCGACAGGCACACCGGGCCGCACTGCGCAGGGTCGGTCAGGGTCTGGATGGCGCGGGGCAGCGCCGAGAGGATCTGCTCGGGCCGCACGATGCGGTCGAAGTAGCGCGTCACCGGGCGCAGGCACTCGTTGACGCTCAGGTCGCCGCTCCCGAAGTCCTCCAGTTGCTGCAGCACCGGGTCCGGTGCGCGCGAGGCGAAGACATCGCCGGGGAGCAGCAGCACCGGCAGCCGGTTGACGTGGGCCAGCGCGGCGGCGGTGACGAGGTTGGTCGCACCAGGGCCGATGGAGGTGGTGACCGCCATGATCCGCTGGCGGAACTGCGTCTTGGCGTAGGCCACCGCGGCGTTGGCCATGCCCTGTTCGTTGTGGGCGCGCAAGGTCGGCAGGGCATGGCGCTCGGCGGCCAGCGCTTCGCCCAGTCCGGCCACGTTGCCGTGCCCGAAGATGGAGAACACGCCGCCGACATAGGGCGCGAGCGTGCCGTCGGTCATCTCGACGCGCAGCGCCGCCAGGTGGCGCACCAGCGCCTGTGCCATCGTGATGCGTTGGGTCTTGTTCGTCATGGATGCGATCCGTCCCATGCCTCGACCAGTTCGGCAAAGTGGCCCGCCACCTCGCCGACCAGCGCCTCGTCGTCAATCTCCTGACGCAGCCACCGCAGGCCCGGTACGACCCACAGCGTGCGCCCGACCATGAAGCCCTTGACGATCGGGTTGGTGGCGGCGGCAAAGCCCCGCACCAACTGGGCAAGGGGCTGATTGAGCCCGAGGATCACCACGCCGCGGCACTGGGGATCGCGCTCGGCGACCAGTTGCGCCAACCGGTCCCACGCGGCCGGCGCCATCGGCGAGAGCTTCCACCATTCGGGCCGGAAGCCCAGGTTGTAGAGGCGCTCGACGGAGCGCAGCACCACCGCGTCGCGAGCGTTGTCGGTGTCTTCGGCGGGCAGCTTGTCCGCGGGCGGAATCAGTTCGAGCAGCAGCTCGTGGCCGCTCGCGCGGGTGGCCTCCCACAGCTCGCCCAAGCGGGATTCCTGCTCCAGGCGCAAGGGCGCCGGGTCGTCGGGGTGGTAGTAGACGAGGCACTTTACTGTCTGCTCGATGGGCCACTGCGCCAGTTGCGAGCCGATGGACAGGGTGCCGTCGAAGCGCAACGGGCGCGACAGCGGCAGCTCCACCGGCCGCCCCACCCACCAGCCGCGCCCCGTGGCGGCGGCGAGCGCATCGCTGCCGTAGCTGCCGTCGATCAGCACGCCGACGCGCCCTTGCAGCGCGTGGCTTTGCTCGACGCGGGCCGTGGCGTCGACCAGCAACTGCTTGAGCCGCGGCAGGCGCGATTCGTCGGTGCCGGCTTCGCGCGCCAGTTCGGCAAACTGCGCGCGGTGGTCGAAGGCCAGCACGGCCGGCGAAGGCCACTGCGCACGCGCGGCGGTGGTGCGGTGCAGGTGGGCGAGCCGCGTGTCGGCATCGACCTTGGGGTTGCGGCTGCCGCCGAACCAGTGGTCCAGCTCGGCCGGCGTCGGCATCGCGGCCGAGCAGGCGTGGCGCGAGACGACGATCGCGCCGCAGGCGTTGGCCAGCCGCGCCGCCGCTTCGAAGCCCTGGCCGCGCAAGAGGCCCGCGAGCAGGCCGGCAGCGAACGCATCGCCCGCGCCGAGCACGTTGAGCACCTCGACACGTTCGCCGCGCACGGTGGGCGCGTCGTCGATGCGCCGGGGCACGGCGCCGGGAATGAAGCAGCAGCCGGCAGCACCGAGCTTGACCACCATGGCCGCGGCCGTCACGCCGCGCACCGCGCGCAGCGAGGCCATCAGGTCGCCGGGCACGCCGCCGGCGATGAGGAATTCTTCTTCCGTGCCGATCAGCAGGTCGAAGCGCGGCAGCATGGCCTGCAGCCGCCCGGTGACCGCCGCATCGGGCACGAAGCGGTTGGCGCCTTCGCCGCGCTGGGTGAGGCCCCACAGCACGGGGCGGTAGTCGATGTCGAGCACGCGCAGCACGCCGTGCCGGGCGGCGTGGTCGAGCGCGGCGACGGAGGCCGCCTGCACCGTCGGCGTGCTCAGGTGCGTGCCGGTGATCAGCAGCGCGCGGCATTGCGCGATGAAGTCGCCGTCGATCCTCGCGGCGTCCAGCGCCATGTCGGCGCAGTTCTCGCGGTAGAAGAGCAGGGGAAAGGTGTCGCGGTCCTTGATGCCGAGGAGCACCAGCGCAGTGAGGCGCTGCGCATCGACCTGGACCTGCGAGACGTCGCAGCCTTCGCGCTGCAGCGCCTCGACCAGGAAGCGGCCCATTTGCTCATCGCCCACGCGCGAGATCATGGCCGCGCGCAGGCCCAGCCGGGCCGCACCGAATGCGATGTTGGCGGACGAGCCCCCCAGGTAGCGCGAGAAGCTGGTGGCGTCCTCGAGCCGGCTGCCGATCTGTTGTGCGTACAGGTCGACCGCAAGGCGGCCCAGGCACGCCAGGTCGTGGCGGCGTCCTTCGGGAATGTTCAGTGTGTGCATGCTTTTTTTTGTGGTTGTCTGTCTGCTGCCGTTCAGTGCTTGCCGCTGCAGCGGGACTTGGCGTAGGTGTCGAAGGCGACCGCGATGACGATGATCACGCCGATCACCACCTGCTGGTAGTAGGCCGAGACGTTCAGCATCACCAGCCCGTTGAGCAGCACGCCCAGCAGGATCGATCCGATGATCGTGCCGCCCACGCCGCCCAGCCCGCCGAAGAGGCTGGTGCCGCCGATGACCACGGCCGCGATCACGCGCAGCTCGTAGGAAATGCCGGCTACCGCCTCGGCGGAGCCCAGCCGCGCCGCCAGCAGGAAGCCGCTGAGGCCCGCCAGCAGGCCCACCACCACGTACACGCTGACGACGATGCGCTTCACGTCCAGGCCCGAGAGCCGTGCGGCCTCCGGGTTGCCGCCGACGGCGTAGATGGAGCGGCCATAGCGCGAATAGCGCAGCGTGATGCAGCCGGCTGCCGAGACCAGCGCGAACACGATCACCGGCACCGGAATGCCCAGCACGTCGCCGCGCCCCCACCAGCGAAAGCCTTCGTCGAAGCCGCTGATCGGGCCGCCATCGTTCAGGATCAGCGTGGCACCGCGCCAGATCGTCATGCCGCCCAGCGTGACGATGAAAGGCGGCACGTTGAGCTTGGTGATGGTCTTGCCGTGCAGGTAGCCCGCGGCCGTGCCGACCGCGCAGGCGACGACCAGCGCCACGAGCCAGCTCACCGGGAAGGTGTCGCCCAGCATCACCAAGACCGAGGCCGCGCACATGGCGGAGAACGCCAGCAGCGAGCCGACGGCCAGGTCCACGCCGCCCGTGAGAATCACGCAGGTCATACCGACCGCGATGATTCCGTAGATCGACACCTCGGTGAGGATGTTGGAGATGTTGCGCAGGGAGATGAAGCGCGGGTTCTGCGACGCGAAGAGCACGATCAGCAGCACCAGGAACAGCAGCACGCCGTACTTCTCGAGAAAGCCGATGAGGTCGTGCTTGCGCTCCTTGGGCCCCTTGGGGTTGGGCGCCGTGGCGGCGATGGAAGTCATGGTTGTCTCTCCTTATGGGGGCTTCTGTGCGCGTGTCTGGCGGAAGCCCGTGCGCTGCGGTTCAGGCCGCCAGGGCCAGCTCGGCCTCGGGCCGGGTGCCCAGCGCCATCAGGTTCATCAGTCGTTCTTCGCTGGCTTCGCTGCCCGGCGTGGAGCCGGTGATGGCACCGTTCATGAAGGTCACGATGCGGTCGCTCACGGCCATGACCTCGGGAAGCTCGGACGAGATGACGATCACCGCCACGCCCTGCGCGGCCATGTCGAACAGCACCTGGTGCACTTCGGCCTTGGCGCCGACGTCGATGCCGCGCGTGGGCTCGTCCACGATCAGCACCTTGGGGTTCAGCGCCATGCAGCGCGCGAGCAGCACCTTCTGCTGGTTGCCGCCCGACAGGGTGCCGATGGCCGCCTTGTCGCTGGACATCTTGATCGAGAGCTTGCGGCGGTATTCCTCGATCATCCGGGTCTCGGCCGCTTCGTCGACGAACCACCGCATCTTGCTGAGGCGCCCGAGGTTGGGCAGCGTCATGTTGTGGCGGATCGAGTGCGAGAGAAAGCAGCCCTGTTGCTTGCGGTCTTCCGGCACGAGCACGATGCCCGCGTCGATGCCGTCCCGGGGCGAACGCAGCACCACCTGCTTGTCGAGCACGCGCACCGTGCCGCTGTCGCAGGGGTCGGCGCCGAAGATCACGCGCGCCATCTCGGTACGGCCCGCGCCGACGAGCCCGGCGAAGCCGACGATCTCGCCCGCGCGCACATGCACCGACATGTCGGAGAGCGAGGTCGCGCTGGTGCCCGAGACGGCCTTCAGGCGGCTCACGCCCTCGACCTTCAGCACCACTTCGCCCAGCACGCCGGACGCCCGGCGCTTCACGCCCACCACCTCGCGCCCGACCATGTGGCGCACCAGGTCGTTCACGGTGGCGTCGGCCACGGCGCCCGTCGTCACGTAGCGGCCGTCGCGGAACACCGTGAAGCGGTCGCAGATGGCCTTGACTTCGTTGAGCTTGTGCGAGACGTAGATGATGCCCAGGCCCCGCGATCTCAGGTCGCGGATGATGCCCAGCAACTGCGCGACCTCGCGCCCGCTCAGCGCGGCGGTCGGCTCGTCCATGACGATCAGCCGCGCCTTGACGGTCATGGCCTTGGCGATCTCGACCATCTGCTGCTTGGCGACGCTCAGCGAGCGCACCGCGTCGCGCGGATCGAGGTCGATGCCCAGGTCGCGAATGACCTTGCCCGCGTCTTCGTACAGCCGCGACCAGTGGATCAGCCCGTTGCGCAGCGGCTCGCGGCCGATGTACATGTTCTCGGCCACCGACAGCGCCGGCAGCAGGTTGAACTCCTGGTAGATCGTGACGATGCCGGTGCGCTGGCGCAGCATGGGCGTGTCGGCGGGCGAGAGCGCCTGGCCCTCGAACTCGATGGCGCCTTCGTCGGCCGGCTGCGCGCCCGCCAGGATCTTCAGCAGGGTCGACTTGCCCGCGCCGTTCTCGCCGAGCAGCGCGTGCACCTCGCCCGCGACCACGTCGAGCTGCACCCCGTCCAGCGCCTTGACGCCCGGAAAGGATTTGCGGATGCCCCTCGCCTTGAGCAACTGCGCGGCCATCACTTGAGCTCGCCGGACCGTGCAGCTTCGGAAAGGTTGCTCTTGGTGATGAGGATCGGCTCGATGCCGACCGACTTGATCTCGGTCTTGTTGCGGATGTTGGCCACCAGCAGTTGCAGCGCCGTGCGGATCTGCCTGCCCGGGCTTTGCTCGACCGTGAGCGCCATTTCGCCGTCGCGCACCTTCTTGAGCGCATCGGGCGACGCGTCGTAGCCCAGCACCTTGATGCGCTGCCTGGCAAGGCCCGCCGACTGGATCGCTTCCACGGCGCCGAGCGCCATGTCGTCGTTGGCGGACAGGATCACCTGCGGCGGCTTGCCCGCGAGCGAGGTGAGGATGTTCTGCGTCACCGTGAGGCCCTGGTCGCGCGCCCAGTTGGCGGTTTGCTCGGCCACGATCTTGTACTTGGGGCCAGCCTTGGCGAAGGCGTCGTGCACGCCCTTGGCGCGGTCGATGCCCGAGCTGCTGCCGGGCTGGCCGGTCAGGAAGACGATGCTGGCGCCGTCGGGGAAGTTCTTCACGACCCACTCGGCCATCATGCGGCCGCCCGCCACGTTGTCGGCGCCGACGTGGGGAATGGGGCTCTTCGCGCCGTCGACGCGGCGGTCGACCGTCACGACCGGGATCTTGTCACCGAGCACTTCGTTGAGCGCGGGCGTCATCGCCTTGGCGTCGGTCGGCGCGATGATGAGGCCGTCCACGCCCTGCGTGATGGCCACCGAAACATCGGAGGTCTGCTTGGGCGAACTCGCCTGGCCGTCGACCACGCTGAGCTTGACCTTGAGCTTCTTCGCCTCGTCCTGCAGTTCGCGGTTCATGAACACGAAGAACGGCTCGGCCATGTTGTGAAAGAGCGCGGCGATGCGCTCGTTGTCCGCCAGCGCGGGAGAGGAGGGTAGTGCGAGCGATGCGGCAGCCAGCGTGGCTGCGGCGAAGAGGGCTTTGCGAAGAGGCGTGCGAGGCGCCGGGTGTGCTTGGGCCATGAGTTGTCTCCCTGTTTTGTTGGAGACGATCTTATGAAAGTGGATTGATGATTGCAAATGATTTTCTATTTATTTAGTAAGTAGAAACACGGTTCTATTTCGAGGGGTGCGTCCGGACAATGAAGTTCCGCATCACTCGTTCCCGCCATCTCCGTGACCATGAAACAAGTAGCCGTCTTCGGCGCCGGCCGCATCGGCCAGATCCACGCTTCCAACCTTGCCTCGCTGCCCGGCGTGCAACTGCGCTACGTCAGCGATCCGGCATCGCAGAGCGCGGCGTCGCTCGCGCATGCGCTGGGCGCGCAGGTGGCTTCCATCGAAGAGGCACTGGCCGATCCGGCTGTCGATGCCGTCGTCATCGCTTCGCCGACCACCACGCACGGCGACCTCATCGTTCGCGCGGCGGCGGCCGGCAAGCAAATCTTTTGCGAGAAGCCGGTGGACCTGTCGGTGGCGCGCGCCGAGGCCTGCGCAGCGGCTGTGCGGCGGGCCGGCGTGGCCTGCATGATCGGTTTCCAGCGCCGCTTCGATCCGACCTTCAATGCGCTCAAGTCGCGCCTGGAGGACGGCGAAATCGGCGTGCCCGAGGTGCTGATCGTCACCAGCCGCGACCCCGGTGCGCCGCCCGTCGAATACCTGCGGCAGTCCGGCGGCATCTTTCGCGACATGCTGATCCACGACTTCGACGTGTTCCGCTGGATCCTTGCCGACGATGGGCGCGACGAAGCCGTGTGGCTGAGCGCCACCGGCTCGTGCCTCACCGACCCGGCCATTGCCCAGGCGGGTGACATCGACACGGCCATCGTGAGCATCCGCACGCGCTCGGGCCGGCTGTGCCAGATCAACGCCTCGCGGCGCGCGGCATACGGCTACGACCAGCGCTTCGAGGTGCTGGGTTTCAAGGGCCTGCTGGCGGCTGGCAACCACCGGCCGACGGAGGTGGTGCGAATGGATGCCGCCGGCGTCGAGGTCGACAACCCCGAAGCCTTCTTCCTGGAGCGCTATCGCGCCGCGTACCGGCTCGAGGTGACTCATTTCATCGAGCAGTTGCAAAGCGGCGGCGCATTCCGCACCTCGGTGCACGACGGCGTGGCCGCGCAGAAGCTGGCCGATGCGGCGGCGCTGTCTTTCGAGCGCGGCGAGCCCGTGACTTTCAGCGCGTGACCGCGGCATCTCGATGAGCAACACCACCTCCCGCACACCCCCGCTTCGCATCGGCATCGCCGGCCTGGGCCGGCTCGGACGGCGCCACGCCGAAAACCTCGCCTATCGCATCCGCAACGCACGCCTGGTCTGGGCCTGCAGCCCCGTTCGTTCGGAACTCGACGAGGCCCGCACCGAGCTGGGCATCGAGAAGACCACAAGCGACTTCGATCGCATGATCCACGCGCCGGATGTCGATGCGATCGTGCTGGTCACGCCCACCGCGCTGCATGCGCAGCAGGCCATCGCGGCGCTGAAGGCGGGCAAGCATGTCTTCGTGGAGAAACCGCTGGCGCTGGACGTGGCCGACTGCGAGCGCGTCGAGGCCGTGGCGGCGCGGCATCCGGACCGCGTGGCGATGGTCGGCTTCGTGCGCCGCTTCGATGCCAGCTACCGACGCGCGCACGACGACATGCGCCAGGGCGCGATCGGGCGGCCCTTTCTCGTGCGTTCGCAGACCTGCGACATGAACGATCCCTCGGGCTTCTTCGTGCGCTACGCGGCGCAGTCCGGCGGCATCTTCATGGACTGCAGCGTGCACGACATCGACCTGGCGCGCTGGATGCTCGGCAACCCGCGCGCGGTGCGCGCCTTCGCCACCGGCACCATCGCCATGCATCCCGGCCTTGCCGAGCATGCGGACGTGGACAACGGCTTGGCGATGGTTGATTTCGAAGGTGGCGGGCGCGCAGTGTTTTATGCCTCGCGCACCTTCGCGCACGGCCATGAAACGCAGACGGAGGTCATCGGCACCGGCGGCAAATTGCTGATTGGCCACGGCGCCGAGCGCGACCGCGTGGTCACCAGCGACAGCCACGGCGTGCGACATGCCTCGACGGCCGATTTCTTCGAGCGCTTCGGCGATGCCTTCGTGCACGAGATGAACGCCTTCGTCGCGGCATGCCGCGGCGAGGCGGCGCTCGACCTGGCGCTCTCCGACGCCACCGAGGCGACGCGCATCGGCCTGGCCATCACCCGGTCGCTGCGCAGCGGCCAGGTCGAGATGCTTTGAAGCGGGAGGTCAAAGGGCCGGGGAAGGCGGTGGGCCGAAACGTGAAGGCGTCTTGGTATCCTGACTCCATGACCACCGCAGCCCCCTCTGTGACCTCTGTCGAGCAGCTGCTCAAAGCCCTGGAGAGCGAATACAAGGGGCTGAGCAAGCAGCTCAAGCTGATCGGCAAATACATCGAGGCGCACCACGGACGCCTGGGCCTCGAAGGCATCCAGGACGTGGCCGCCGCCTGCGGCGTGCAGCCTTCGGCCGTGGTGCGTTTTGCCAAGCATTTCGGCTTCTCGGGGTTCACCGAGATGCAGAAGCTGTTTCGCGAAGCCATTGCCCAGCAACTGGCGCCGGACCGCAACTACCAGGCGCGCATCCGCGACGTGATCCAGGCTGGCGCGCCGCTGATCAGCGTCGACATCGCGCAGGAATTCCTGAAGGGCAGCATCGGCGGGATCCAGGAGCTCATCGACACCCTGGCGCAAAGCGAGCTGGACAAGGCGGTCGAACTGCTGGCCGAGGCGGAATCGATCTGGCTCCTTGGCATGCGCCGCTCGTTCCCGGTAGCGGCCTACCTGGACTACGCGCTGCAGCACACGGACAAGCGCATCCTGCTGGTCGATGGCATGGGCGGCATGCAGGAGGGTCAATTGCGTTCCCTGCGCCAGGGCGACGTGCTGCTGGCGGTTTCCTTTCCGCCCTATGCGCCGGAGACGCTGGACGTCCTGCGCAACGCGAGTGCGCGCGGGGCCCGCATCATCGCGATTACCGACAGTCGGTTGAGCCCGCTTTCTGAACTGGCCCAGGTCGCGCTGTTCGTGCAGGAGAGCACCACCTTCGGGTTTCGCTCGCTCACCAGCACGATCGGCTTGGCGCAGAGCCTCTTCATCGCCCTGGCCTACCGTCTGGAGTTGAAACGGGGGCCGGACGCCGAGCGCCTCGGCGCAGGGCACTGAACGCTTACTTGGCAGTTGGCATCACAAACTCCGCCCCCTTGCGGATGCTCTCGGGCCAGCGCTGCATGACCGACTTCTGCCTGGTGTGGAAGCGAACGCCCTCTTCGCCGTAGGCGTGCATGTCGCCGAACAGGCTCTTCTTCCGCCCGTCGAGCGCATCAAGCGCATCGATGCGCTCGGCTACCAGGTTGAGATCTGGGACTGGACCAAGCACGATATCGCCGCACTCGCCAAAACCGGCGCCCCTCCTCGCCGATGACCGGCTACATCACCGGCTCAATGGCCGACGATTCTGGCGCTGATACGCCGAGTTGTTGGAATCGGGCTCGGCGGTTGGTACACCGATGCGGTCCTGATGGGCAGTTCGCTCACGATCAAGCCCGCGTCGAACCGGGGCATCAAGGCGACGGTGCATGGACAGGCCGCGACGGCATCGCTCGAAGCGGGCCTGCCGATTGCGCTGTCGGCCCGCGGAACCGGCTTCGCCGGCCCGCGCGCGGGGCCCCTGGAGGGGCGGAGAGAGCCTGAGGGTGGCTCAATACTCCCAGAAGATGCGCTGCAGTTCCTTGGTGTCGTTGGTCTTGGTCAAGGCGACCATCGTCAGGATTCGCGCCTTCTGCGGACGCAGGTCGTGCGCGACCACCCAGTCGTACTTGTCGTCGGGCTGTTCGGCGTTGCGGATGACGAAGCCGTCCGGCACGCGCGAGCTGCGGACGACGAGGGTGCCGCCGCTACGCACCTTCTGCAGCACGGGCACGATGCGGTCGGCGACGGAGCCGTTGCCTGTGCCGGCATGGACGATTGCCTTGACGCCGCTCTTGGCGAAGGCGTCGATCGCCGTCGAAGGCACACTTTGGTAGCCATAGACGATCTCGACGGCTGGTAGCGCGGTGATGCTGTCGATGTCGAACTCGGACTGCATGGTGTGGCGCTTGACCGGCGCGCGGAACCAGTAGTTCCTGCCTTCCACGATCATGCCGAGCGGGCCCCACTGGCTCTTGAAGGCTTCGGTCTTGATGTTGACGGTCTTGCTGACGTCTCGGGCAGTCTGGATCTCGTCGTTCATCGTGACGAGCACGCCCCTGCCGGCGGCGTCCTTGCTGGCGGCGACGTTGACGGCGTCGTACAGGTTCAGCGCCCCGTCAGCCGAGATCGCGGTGCTGGGGCGCATCGAGCCGACGACGATGATCGGCTTTGGCGTGTGGACGGTGAGGGTCAGGAAGTACGCCGTCTCTTCCAGCGTGTCGGTGCCGTGGGTGATGACGATGCCGTCGACGTCGGCCTGTTTCGAGAGGGCCGAGACGCGCTTGGCCAGCGTCAGCAAGTTCTCGTTGGTCAGGCTTTCGGAGGCGACCTGGAACACCTGTTCGCCGCGCACGCTGGCCACCTTGGAGAGTTCGGGCAGGCCGGCGATGAGCTTGTCGACGGGCACCTTGGCCGCCGAATAGGTGGCGCTGTTGGCGGCCGACGCGCCGGCGCCGGCGATGGTGCCGCCAGTCGCCAGGATGACGACGTTTGGCAGCGCCGCCTGGGCATGCGCAATGGCGCTGGCGGTGATCAACGCGGCCGCGCTGGCGAAGGCGCGGAGTCTGGAAGCAAAGTGCATAAGAGCTCCTGTTGACAGTTGTATGACGAAGCGGAGAGACGATATCGGAATCGCAGCGCAGCGTTTCATGCATGAAATGCCAAGAGCGCATGCCGCGATGCGTCCGAGCACGAAGCATGCGTTCGCGGACGCTGTCGCGTAAGCGCGACCATCGCGCCGCGGCATCTTCAGCATTCATGCGGCCTGCAGCCCGACATCAGGACGCCTCCCTCCCATCTTTTTCCCAATCGATCAGGTGACTGGAATTGCGTCTCTTCGGGCGGTCTCGGGTTGAGCGTCGCCCCATGTTCCGGCGGCGAGCGACCGGGCCGGCGGGTGCTGGGCGTCGGCGTCTCGTCTCCTACCCACCCATCGGGAGGGGGGCGGAAGTGGTCCCACGGCTGATACCTTCTCCTGAACGGTGGTGATGGGCCTTCGTAAGGCGACCATCTTTTCATTCAAATCGCGCGTATTCGACCCGAATTACGCGACACAGCCCAACGAGATCTCAAATGGCGCTACTTCGACAATGCCTTCGGGAGCTTCGCGTCAAGCGCCGCGAATGGTCTTCGTCAGAAGACTTCTGGGGCGATGCGGTGCAGTGCCGCAACGAGGACGGATCGCCGCTTCCGGCCACGGCGTCGTCCAGGAGCCTCCCGGCACAGGTGCTCGCGACCGACTCCGGCGCATCGCGCAGCTCCTCCGACGCGCCGTAGTCAGTCGCGTCGCCGAACCGGCGTAGACACACGGCAGATTCCAGAAAGAGTCAGGCATTGGTCAGTCATTGAAAATGTGGAAGAGGTGTTGCATATGCGACGGATGCGTGCTGCCGGAGTTCGTCACCGTGACTTGTGGCGCAACTTTGGGTTCAGGGACGATGTCAGGCGCGGGCCGCCGATCTCGATAGGGACCCCGACCGTGCCGGTTCAGCGCCTGCGGAAACGCCCAACTCGACGACTTCAGCCGCGGGCGATATGCGCAGGCTTGCGTGGCGCTTCATCGTCTTGCGCTGAGGGGGCGGAGCAGAAGCGCAGCACCTCGAAATATACGGGCGGGCTGCGCGTCCGTTCGATCTTCAGGGGCTGGGTGAAGTCGATCTTGCGCACCGGTGGGTACGGGCTTGCCGAGCCAGGCCGACAACGGCTGCCGTAGACCAACGAGATGCCGCTCGCACGAAATGCTCGCGACTCATCTCGGCAAGCTTTGCACCAACGCTATTTGCATGGTGAATGAGGCCTGCGCGCGTGCGGCAGTAGTGGCTGCAAGCACGGTCTTTGCGCTTGCGAGTTCAATGCCGGCGAGGCACCGAGAGGCAGGCGGCTACTGCTCCTTCGACTTGTGCAGCGTGATCGGCGCAGCCAGGACCTCATGCGTGGGTTGGTCGCCTGTTCGCGTGAACGTGGGAGTTGGTGCGCGATCAAACTGCCCTGCCGGGTAGGCGAGCCAGGTGATCAAGCCTGCCTGCCTTTCGCGTTGCAGGCTACGCACCTCTTGGAGGCATTGGCGAAGAAACATGGACGTCCCCGTCAATTAAAGCCCGCTGACCAGTTCCGGCACAGCCGTGAACAGGTCGGCTTCCAGGCACATGTGCGTCGCTGTCGCGACAAGCCACTCCGTAAGCGGAAAAAGAAGTTGGAGGTTGCGGGTCTGGGTCATGGAATCTCACTTTTGGACCGGACGACGTAGCTGCGTGACCCCCGATCATCCAGGCCGGTCGTTGCTGGCGCTATCCAGTTTTCGGCAATATTTCATCGGCCAATCATGGGCTGCGAGAGTGGTTGACAGCCTGATCAAGGGAAGCTGTTCTCCCGGCTGGCCGAGGTCTACGCGGATTCTCGGAGTACACCGACGTGCAGGTCGGCCGGATGGTCGACTACCTGCAGGAGAGCGGCCAGCTCGAGAACAAAGTCCAGTGAGCGCGGCGCACCTGATCGCGAGAAAGAGCCGGAGCGAGGAGCATTTTTGCCTTTGTCGTGCGTCGCGAGGCGGCGTTAAACTCGGTGAAATGCTCCGCAATCTACAGACGAAAACCAAAGTTTTCATCGGCCTTTGTGCCGCTGACAAGGGCCCCCTCACCGGGGCTTTTTTGTGCGTGTCGTCTTGAACAGGAATTCGCCATGAGAGGTGGTTCCACCTTCGCCGGATTGGGCAATTCCTCGTTTGCCAGCCTGACGCCGGCACCCGCCACGGCGGACGAAGCTGAGCCGTGGGTTCGCGGTGAGTTGATCCGCAGCCTCATGCGCTCCGCGCGCGGCTCGCACCTGTTCGGCGCCGCGTTGATGCCGGCCATGGTCAGCCTGTGTTGGGGCTATGTGCCGACTTGGCAACTCGCCCTCTGGTTGCTGATCGGCGTCACCGCAACAGGTTGCCGGGTCTGGGGCGAGCGGCTCTACGCCCTGCGCTTTGCCGAGACGGATGCCGCATCGCAGGAGCAATTCGTTCACCGCTACCGCTACCTGTGGAGCGCCAGCGCATTTGCCTGGGGTCTTTCGATCCTGATCTTTTTCGAGCGGGTACCGGTGGTCAGCCAGTTCATGTGCTGGCTCATGGTGGCCGGTGTCGCGACCTTCCCGTTGAACGGCTTGGCGTTGCACCCGCCGCTCTTGCAGCGCTACGTGAACACGCTGTTCATCACGATGATGGCGTCGCTGGTATTGCGCGTGGTGCAGTTGCGATTTGTCGAACTGCACTTCAGCTACGGCTTCCTGCTGTTGCCGGTCCTGCACTGGTGGTTGCTGTTGCGCGCCGGCCGCCGCATTCACGAGACCTCGCGCAACAGCTTCGAACTGCTGTTCCACAACCACATCCTCATCAATTCGCTGACGCAGCAGCGCCAAGCCGCGGTGTCGGCCGTGGCGATGAAGAACCGCTTCCTGGCCAGCGCCGCGCACGACATGCGCCAGCCGGTGCTGGCCCTGTCGCTGTATGCCGACTGGCTTCGCAACGAGCCTGACCTGGTCGAGGAGATCGCGCCGAAGATCGTGCGTGCGACGCACGCAGTCAATGCGCTGTTCGATTCGCTGTTCGACCTGGCCCGCATCGACTCCGGCCAGGTGCGACTGCACATCGAGCGCGTCGACATCACGCAACTGCTGCACGATCTCGAACTGCAATACCGCCCGGTGGCCGAGTCGAAGGGCCTGCGTTTTCGCGTGCATTCCACCGGCGGCGCCGTGCTGACCGACCCGATCCGCGTGCGGCGCATGATTGGCAACCTGCTGGCCAACGCGATCAAGTACACAGCCGAAGGCGGCGTGCTGCTGGCTTCACGCGCCACGCCCGAAGGCGTGCGCATCGAGGTCTGGGACACCGGCATCGGCATTGCGCGCGAGCACTTGCGCGACGTGTTCCTTGAGTTCTACAAGGTGGCCGATCACGCCGGCACCTCCGATGGTTTCGGCCTCGGCCTGGCCATCGTCGCGCGCCTTTCGCACGCCCTGGGCCACCCCATCAGCGTGCGCTCGCGGCTCGGCCGCGGCAGCGTCTTCCGCGTCGCCCTTCACGACGCCGACGAATCACAGGCGCAAACCAGAATTTCAGGTTCAGTGGGCTAAAGACCAAAGACGCCGTACTACCGGCATTTGCGTCACCGGCATTGCGTGAAATACCGCGGAACCGGCTTTGCCGGGCCGCTGGTATTGCCCCCCGGCAGGGGGAGGGAGGAGCGACAACGAAGTGGTCGCGGAGCCTGGGGGCGAGCCCTATATGGCGCCGGAAGAGAGCAGACCGTGGCTGCGCGCGTGATGCAGCGCTTGCGTACGACTCTTCACGCCGAGGCGACGGAACAGGCGCCAGAGGTGCACCTTGACCGTGTGCTCGCTGATGTCGAGTTCGTTGGCGATTTCGCGATTGCTCATGCCCTTGTCGAGCATCGCGATCAACTGGGTCTGGCGCTTCGACAGCTTGCCCGTGCTGCTGCTGGCTGCGGCGCTTTCTTCGGTTTCTGCTTCCGCCAACAGCAGGCCGCGCAAGGCGGCTGCGAGTTCGCTGGAGCCCGCCGATTTCTCGATGTAGATGTCGGCGCCGGCCTCGATGCAGGCCTCTTCCATGTCCGCTGCGGGCGAGGCCGAGTACACGGCGATCGGCACGTCGGGATAGATCTGCTTGACCGACACCACGCCCGACACGCCGGTGATGTCCGGCAGCTTCAGGTCGAGGCAGAAGAGGTCGGGCTTGCCGTGCTGCTTGACGGCGCCGGCGAGCTTGTCGAGTCGGTCCAGTTCGACAATATTTTCAGCCGGACGCAGGCGCCGCAGCACCATGACGATAGCGTCACGCATCAGGGGATGGTCGTCGATTACGTAAATGCTCATGCGTCAAGTGTACGTGCGCAACGCTGGATCCACCGCCTCAATTGCGGCGTTTAAGTGCTTGTAACAACTAGCTATTTCTTCTTATTTGTCGCTTGCCGCGGCGAGCGTATCGAGTGCTTCCACCACTGCGCGAGAAGATTCAGGGGTCAGTGATTGAAGGCGGTCTGCCAACGCTGGAAGTGCCGTACCGCGTTGCTGTTGCAGCAGTCCGATGGCGCGGCCGGCTTCTTGCGGCGAAGCAAATGCCAGGCTCTGCAGCAGCAACTCGCCGCGCGCGTCGAGCAGCTTGAAATAGAACTGGCCATCGCTGTCCCGGTATTGCTTGAAGCTTGGCTTGGCGGCCGTCTTGGCGGCCTTGCCCGCACCCTTGGCCTGCTGTGCGCCAAGGTTGCGCAGCCCCACGGCATGGCGCAGCCGATCCATGAAAGGCCGCGACAGGGCGCGTGCCTTGGCCGCACCCGCGAGCAGCGTCGTCTCGATGAGCGCGGGGTCTTTCAGCAAGGCTTCGTAGCGCTCGCGCATCGGCGTGAGTTCGCGGTCGATGCGCTCGAACAGCAATTGCTTGGCATCGCCCCAGCCGATGCCGTCGGCATACGCGCGGCGCAGCGTGTCAGTCTCGTCTTCACTGGCAAAGGCCTGGTAGATCTGGAACAGCGCGGAGCCTTCGGTGTCCTTCGGTTCGCCGGGCGCGCGCGAGTCGGTCACGATGCTGGCGATCTGCTTTTGCAGTTGGGCGCGCGGCGCGAACAGAGGGATCGTGTTGCCGTAGCTCTTGCTCATCTTGCGGCCGTCGAGGCCGGGCAGGGTGGCCACGTTGTCGTCGATCAGTGCCTCCGGCAGCGTGAAGTGCTCCCCGTAGAGATGGTTGAAGTGTTGGCCCATGTCGCGCGCCATCTCGATGTGCTGGATCTGGTCGCGGCCGACCGGCACCTGGTGGGCGTTGAACATCAGGATGTCGGCGCCCATCAGCACCGGGTACATGAACAGGCCGGCAGTCACGTCGGCGTCGGGGTCGTCGCCCTTCGCGACGTTCTTGTCGACCGAGGCCTTGTAGGCGTGGGCGCGATTGAGCAGGCCCTTGCCGGTGACGCAGGTCAGGAACCAGGTCAGCTCGGGAATCTCGGGGATGTCGGACTGGCGATAGAAGGTGACGCGCTCGGGGTCGAGGCCGCAGGCCAGCCAACTGGCGGCGATCTCGAGCGTGGAGCGCTGGATGAGCGCCGGATCGTTGACCTTGATGAGCGCGTGATAGTCGGCGAGGAAGAAGAAGGTCTCGACCCCCGGCGCCACGCTTTGCCGCACCGAGTGGCGAATCGAGCCGACGTAGTTGCCGAGGTGCGGTGTGCCGGACGTGGTGATGCCGGTGAGAACGCGCAGGGGGGAAGGGGGAGCAGTCGTCGCCATGGAAAAAAACCTAGCTGAGCAATGAGACCAGGGGACCGAGTACGGTGCGAATGACGGAGTAGCCGACTGCGATGAGCGGGCTCAGCCAGTACTTGCTGACGATGCCCGCGATCACCAGTCCCATCACGATGAAGAAGCCGAAGGGTTCGATGCGTGCCAGCAGCTGCTGCGCGCCTCCGCGCGGCAGCAATCCGGCCAGCACGCGGCCGCCATCCAGCGGCGGCAGCGGAAACAGGTTGAACGCCCACATCACCAGGTTGACCAGCACGCCGCCCTGCGCCATGCGGATGAAGAAGTCTTCCTGGATGCCGCTGACGGCCATCACGACCAGCAGCACGGCCCACAACAGTGCCTGGACGAAGTTCGAGGCAGGGCCGGCGAGCGCGACCCAGACCATGTCGCGCTTGGGATGGCGCAGGTTTCCGAAGTTGACAGGCACCGGCTTCGCATAGCCGAACAGGAAAGTGCCGGAGGTCGCGAAGTAAAGCATCAGCGGCATGAGGATCGTGCCGACGGGGTCGATGTGCTTCAGCGGATTCAGCGTGATGCGGCCCTGCGCCCAGGCGGTGTTGTCGCCGAAATGGCGCGCGGCATAACCATGCGCGGCCTCGTGCACCGTGATCGCGAACAACACCGGCAAGGCATAGATCAGGACGGTTTGAATCAGGTTGGAAATATCCACCCGCCGGATTGTCTCAGAGGCCCAGCACGGCCAGCGGACCGCGGCCGCGCCGCACCAGCACCGGCTCGTCACCCGAGCCCATGGGCGTGAGGTCGACCACGGTGGTGGGTTGGGATGGGCATGCGCCCGCGTCGATGACGGCGCCGATCTGCTTTTCGAAGCGTTCGCGAATCTGCTGTGCGTCGTTCATCGGTTCGGTTTCGCCGGGCGGGATGAGCGTGGTGGCCAGCAGCGGTTCGCCGTGCAGTGCAAGGAGTTCGCACAGCACGGTGCAATCGGGCACGCGCAGGCCGATGGTCTTGCGTTGCGGATGGCTCACGCGGCGCGGCACTTCCTTGGTGGCTTCGAGCAGGAAGGTGTAGGCACCCGGCGTCGCGGCCTTCAGCAGCCGGTATTGCTTGTTGTCGACCCGCGCGTAGTTGGCCAGTTCGCTGAGGTCGCGGCAGAGCAGGGTGAGGTGGTGCTTGTCGTCGACCTGCCGGATGCGGCGCAGCTTGTCGACCGCCTCCTTGTCGTCGAGGTGGCACACGAGTGCGTAGCTGGAGTCGGTCGGCACCGCGACGATTTCGCCGCGTGCGAGCAGGCTGGCGGCTTGCTTCAGAAGGCGCGGCTGCGGGTTGTCGGGGTGGACTTCGAAGTACTGGGCCATGTCGGGATTCTCAGCGTTTGAGACTGCACGCGGAGGCTCATGACTCCGCGGGTTCGATCGGTATGCGCCGCTCGCGCACGGTGAGCCATGCGCCAGCGGCGCCGCAGGCCGCGATCATGCCCATGCCGACCAGCGAGACGTGGTCCGGGATGTGCGAGAACATGATCCAGCCGCCGAACATGGCGAAGGCGATCTGCGCGTAGAGATACGGCGTGAGCGTGGAGGCCGGCGCGCGCTGGTAGGCCAGGATCAGGAAGAAATGGCCCACGGTGCCCATCGCACCCATCAGGAACAGAAGCGCCCACCATTGCCACGAGGGCAGCGCGGACCACACGAAAGGCAGCGCGCACGATGCGATCAGCGTGCCGACCCAGCCAGTGTAGAAGTGCATCGTCAGTGGGTTCTCGGTCTGCGCGAGCTTGCTGGTGAGTACCTGGAAGCAGGCGTTGGTGAGCACCAGCCCGATCGGCAGCAGGACGGCCCAGCTGAAGGCGCCGCCGCCCGGCCGCAGGATGACCAGCGTGCCGGCGAATCCGCCCGCCACCAGCACCCAGCGCAGCGGCGAAACATGTTCCTTGAGCGCGGTGGCGGCCAGCAGCGTGACCGCCAGCGGCGCAATCAGGACGATGGCCGTGAACTCCGCGAGCGGCATGTAGAGCAGGCTGAAAAATGCAAGCACGCTGGTGATGAGCAGCAGTGCGCCGCGCAGCACGTGGTAGCCGGGTCGGGTCGTGCGCAGCAGCGATGTGCCGTGCAGCGGCAACAGCACGGAAGTGGTGGCGACCGCCTGGAATGCATAGCGGAACCACACGCCCATCAGTATGGGAACGGCGGAGACGGAAATCTTGGTGGTGGTGTCGAGCGTGGCAAAGCAGGCGACGGCGAGCAGCACCATGCCGATGGCCGCAAGGATGCGCTCCGATTCGACGTCACGCGTACTGCGCGGGGCGACGGCCTGCAGGCTTTTTGCCACTTCGATGGCTGCGTCGCCGCCCTCGTCGAAAGGCCCCACGTCCTGGAGCGGCCGGATTGCGGTGGGTGCCAAGCGCTCGCGGGCGCTCACTGGATTCTGTCTTCGAGCAGTTCCCAGACCGGCATGAGCTTGCCGGGCAACAGGGGAAGCTTGCCGAGGTCGACGTGACTCTCGTCGGGGCTGTGGAAGTCGCTGCCGCGCGAGGCGGCAAAGCCGAACTCGAGGGCCTTGTCTGCGTATTCGACGTACTCGGCCGCAGTGTGGCTGCCGGTCACGACTTCGACCGCCTGGCCGCCGTGCGCCTTGAATTCGAGGAACAACGCGTATTCCTCGTTGGCGGTGAACTTGTAGCGGCCGGGGTGCGCGATGACCGCGATGCCCTTGGCCGCGGTGATCCAGTGCACCGCATCCTTCAGCGAAGCCCAGCGGTGCGGCACGTAGCCCGGCTTGCCCTCGGTGAGGTATTTGCGGAAGACCTCATGCGTGTCCTTGCAGACGCCGCTCTCGACGAGGAAGCGCGCGAAGTGCGTGCGGGAGATCAACTCCGGGTTGCCGACGAACTTGAGCGCGCCGTCATATGCGCCATGGATGCCGACCTTGGCCAGGCCCTCGGACATCTCCTGCGCGCGCACGCCACGGCCGCCGCGCGTGGCGACCAGGCCCTTCTTCATGCCTTCGTCATCGGGGTCGAAACCCAGGCCGACGATGTGCACCGTTTCGTTCGCGAAGGTGACCGAGATCTCGGTGCCGGTGAGGTACTTCATGCCATTGGCATGGGCCGCAGCCGCTGCACGGTGCTGGCCGCCGATCTCGTCGTGGTCGGTGAGGGCCCAGAGTTCGACGCCGTTGCCCGCAGCCCGCTCGGCGAGCGCCTCGGGCGTCAGGGTGCCGTCGGACACCACGGAGTGACAGTGAAGATCGGCGTTGAGGATGGCGGGCACGCATCGATTCTATTTCGGATCGAATTGGCGTGCAGAGCGCATGGCGACTAATCCATATGCTATGAAATTAGTAGCATTGAAGGGCCGGCCAGTCGTGATTTCAGCGTTTCTTGCGGAATGCCGCCCATGCCGCGACCGCGGTGAAGGTCGCAATGATCGCCACCACGATCCAGAAGCCGTGCTTGTGTTCGGCCAGCGGAATGCCGCCGACGTTCATGCGGAACAGGCCGGCCAGGATGTTGATCGGCAGGGCCAGCACGGTCACCACGGTGAGCACGAACAGGCTGCGGTTGTTGTCCTCGTTGACGTTGGCCGCGATCTCTTCCTGCAGCAGCTTGATGCGCTCCTGCAGGGCCTGCATGTCGCGCAGCCAATGAGAACTCCTCGGTCGATGCGCGCAGTTGATCGGCGTCGGCGTTGTCCATCCAGTCGGGCGGGCGTTGCAGCAGGCGGAACAGCGCGGCGGGTTCCGGCGCCAACAGGCGCTGCAGGCGCACCAGCAAGCGCCGCAGCGCACCGAGGCTTACGCGCTTGTGGTCGAGGCGGCCGGCCAGTTGCTTGTCTTCGATGTCGTCGATGCGCGTCGTCACGTCCCGCACGATCCCCACCAGCACATCGGCCTGGACACGCAGGAGGTGCTCCAGCAGTTCGGTGCCGGAGCGGGGCGCGTCGCCGGCCTTCACCGCGGTGCGCAGCGCATCGACCGAGCGCAGCGGCTTGGTGCGCGCCGTCACCACCAGGCGCGGTCCGACGCTGATCCACAAGGTCGAAATGTCCGAGGGCTCGAAGCCGAATTCGAAATGCACGTCGTTGATGACGGCGACCAGCGCATCGTCGGCACGTTCGATGCGCGTCGAATGCAGGCCGTCGCGCAGGGTCTCGTAGAAGGTGTCCGGCAGCCCCGCGTGGCGCAGCAGCCAGCGTTCGGCCTGTGCGTGGCTCAGGTTGAAGTGCAGCCACAAGTAGGCGCCCGCCGGCGCCTGGCCGGCCGACGCCAGCCATTGCGCGGCTTGCGCGGAGTCGAAGGCGTGCGATGGCTCGGCCGACGTGGCATCGAACAGGTAGCCGCAGATCAGGCCGGATTCATCGCCGCCGTAGGACGCGGCGGCGAGTTCATGCAGAAGGGGCAAGGCGAGGTGCGGTCAGAAGATTTTGGTAAACAGCCAGTACAGCGAGCCCGACAGCAGCATCGCCGCCGGCAGCGTCAGCACCCAGGCCATGGCCAGGCTGCGCAGCGTGCCCCATTGCAGGCCCGACCGGTTGGCGGCCATCGTGCCGGCCACACCCGACGACAGCACGTGCGTGGTCGATACCGGCAGCCCGTAGACGTCGGCTGCACCGATGGTCAGCATGGCCACCAGTTCGGCCG
Organism: Variovorax humicola; assembly: GCF_037889915.1. Classification (NCBI taxonomy): domain Bacteria; kingdom Pseudomonadati; phylum Pseudomonadota; class Betaproteobacteria; order Burkholderiales; family Comamonadaceae; genus Variovorax; species Variovorax humicola. Next base: position 50,084 of record NZ_JBBKZV010000034.1, read on the forward strand.
AGGCGCCCTGGGCATAGGTCAGGTGGGTCTTGCCGATCTTTTCGCCGACAGTGACGACGATGCGCTTCCAGCCGATCATGGTGCCGAGGCCGAGCGCGATCGCGACCGCCACCTTGACCCACAGCGGAATAAAGCGGGTCGCGTCGTCGAGCTCCTTGCGGAACGCATTCAGGGTCGATCTGGTTTCGGCATCGAACTTTGCCGCACCGCTCTTGTCGAGCAGCCGGAGCGATTCGGCACTGAGGTACATGTCATTGCGCACGTTGGCCACCGAGTTGGCGGGCAATGCCGCGAGCGAGCCCGTCTCGCGCACCTGGGCGGCAATGCTGCCGGCGAGCATGGCGACGGCAGGCACGACAGTGGGGCCGAATTCGCGGGTCCGCAGGTAAGTCGACAACGTTTCGCGCGCGGCCGGCACGCTGGCGGCCGGCAATGACGTGGGCACGCTGCGGCTCATCGCGCCTTGCGCGAGTTCGGCCACGGCCACGAACTTCACGGTCTCCCCGGCCGGCATGGCCCGGTTCAGCGCATAGGTGATCGGCACTGTGCCGACCAGGATCAGCATGATCAGGCCCATGCCCTTTTGCCCGTCGTTGGAGCCGTGCGCGAACGAGACGCCGGTGCAGGTCAGCACCAGCAGGCCGCGAATCCACCACGGCGGCGGCGTGTTGCCGCGCGGTTCTTCGTACAGTGCGCGGTTCTTGACCAGGGCGCGCAGCGCCAGCAGCAACAAGGCAGCGCAACCGAAGCCGACCAGCGGCGACAGCAGGAGCGAATAGCCGACCTTGGTGGCCTGCGCCCAGTCCACGCCGCTGGTGCCGTCGCGCCCATGCATCAGCGCGTTGGCAATGCCCACGCCGATGATCGAGCCGATCAGCGTGTGCGAAGACGATGCCGGCAGGCCGAGCCACCAGGTGCCGAGGTTCCAGATGATGGCGGCAATCAGCAACGCGAACACCATCGCGAAGCCGGCGCCGGAGCCCACCTGCAGGATCAGTTCCACCGGCAGCAGCGAGATGATGCCGAACGCCACCGCGCCGCTGGACACCAGCACGCCGAGGAAGTTGAAGAGGCCCGACCACACCACCGCCAAATTTGGCGGCAGCGAGTGCGTGTAGATCACCGTGGCCACGGCGTTGGCGGTGTCGTGGAACCCGTTGACGAACTCGAAACCCAGTGCAATCAGCAACGCGACCCCAAGCAGGAGATAGGGAACCCAGCTGGAGGGTTGCGCGCCTGAGGCGGTGACGTCGCTGACCAGGCTCCAGGCTGTATACAGCAGACCCGCGGCGAGCAGGCCGACGAACACGATCAGCGTGACCGGGCCGGGCTTGGTGTCGAACGATGGCCGCGACGCCGCGGGCGGATAGACCGGCAGGTGGGCTTTGTCGGCGAGAGTGGCCATGATCCTGTTCCCCGCATGAAAATGTCAGGTCGGATGCTCGCCGCGATGTATGACAGTGGCGTGACCGCGCGCGACGCGTCATGCCGCAGTCAAATGAGGGCGGCAGCATCGTCGTTTTCGCCTATTTTTTCTGGAGCATGCCCGCCATGACCGCATTGCCAGCAACCCTTCAAGACCAGGAAGCGTTGATGGATCGCATCGCCCGCGACCTGATCGACAGCTACGACGAGGAACTGGAACTCGAGATCGAGGATCGCGAGATCGACGAGTCCGGCATGGCCGCCAGCACCGACAAGGCCGCGCGCCAGCACTACTTCAAGGAACTGTTCCGCCTGCAGGGCGAACTGGTCAAGCTGCAGGACTGGGTGCAGCACAGCAGACAGAAGGTCGTGATCCTGTTCGAGGGGCGGGACGCGGCCGGCAAGGGCGGCGTGATCAAGCGCATCACGCAGCGGCTGAATCCGCGCGTGGTCCGCGTGGCTGCGTTGCCGGCGCCGAACGATCGCGAGCGCACGCAGTGGTACTTCCAGCGGTACGCATCGCATTTGCCGGCAGCGGGCGAGATGGTGCTGTTCGACCGCAGTTGGTACAACCGCGCCGGAGTGGAGCATGTCATGGGCTTTTGCAGCGACGCGGAGTACGAGGAGTTCTTTCGCTCGGTGCCGGAGTTCGAGCGCATGCTGGTGCGATCGGGCATCAAGGTGATCAAGTACTGGTTCTCCATCACCGACGATGAGCAGCACATGCGTTTTCTCGGGCGCATCCACGATCCGCTCAAGCAGTGGAAGCTGAGCCCGATGGACCTGGAGAGCCGCCGCCGCTGGGAGGAATACACCAAGGCGAAGGAAATCATGCTGGAGCGCACGCACATTCCCGAAGCGCCGTGGTGGGTGGTGCAGGCCGTCGACAAGAAGGCTGCGCGGCTCAACTGCATCACGCACCTGCTTGGGCAGTTCCCGTACGAGGACGTGCCGCATGCGCCGGTGGTGTTGCCGCCGAGGGTGCGCAATGAGGACTATCTGCGCCAGCCGGTGCCGGCGGAGATGTATGTCCCGGAGATCTATTGACGGAATCCGGACGAGAGACGATGCGCATCGTCCGCCGGGCGGGCGCAGCTTGCTATCAGGAACATAGCGGTACATATTTGAGGCGCAGAAGCTGCTACGGTGTCGGCTGACCGCCCACCGGCGCTCAACGCACCATGCCACGCCGCTCTCCCACGTCTCCCCTCACGCGCGCCTACCAGCGCAACCTGAAGGCGCTCACCAGCGCCACGCTTCGCACTGGCCAGCGCCTGGCGAAACAGGTCGGAAAGGAGGTGGTGCGCGTCGCCGCAGAGCAGCGCAAGCCGCCACCCGGCGATGGCGCCTGGCTCACCGGCATGGCAATGGGGCCGGGCGGTACGCGCGGATACCACCTGTTCAAGCCGAACCTGAAATCCGACCGTGGCGAGAAACCACCATTGATGGTGATGCTGCACGGCTGCGGCCAGACCGGCCGTGACTTTGCGGCCAGCACCCGCATGAATCGCATCGCCGCGCGCGAAGGCTTCATGGTGCTCTACCCCGAACAGGACAGGCTGCACCATCCGCAAGGCTGCTGGAACTGGTATGACACCCGATCGGGCAACGCGGACCGCGAAGCGGCCACCTTGATGGCGGCGGTGGACCAGGTCAGTCTCCTGTACGGGATCGACCGCGAGCGCGTGGCGGTCGCAGGGCTTTCGGCCGGTGCCGGGATGGCGGCGCTGCTGGCCACGCGGTATCCGACGCGCTTCAAGGCCGTGGCGATGCACTCCGGTGTGGCGCCGGGTGCGGCGCGATCAAGTGCGACCGCCATCGGAGCGATGAGCGGGCGGCGCGTGCCGCTGGTGCCGGCGGTTGCCGTCGGCAAGGCGTTCGGCGCTGCGGCGGTCGGAGCAACCCTGCCGCCGATGCTGATCGTGCACGGGGACCATGACGCGGTCGTCGCGTCGAGCAACGCCATGAATGCGGCCGCGGTGTGGGCCACCGCGTGCGGCGCGCGTCCCGGCGTCGAGCGCTTGCTGCAGCGAGGCAGGCGCTATCCCGCTCGCGTCACCGACTTCAAGCGGTCGGGGCGCATTTGCGTCACGCTGTACCAGGTCGCCGCGCTGGGCCATGCGTGGAGCGGGGGCGCTTCCAGCCTCGCGTTCAGCGATGCGGCGGGGCCGGATGCTTCGAAGCTGGTCTGGGCGTTTGCGGCGCGGGCGTTCAGGCTTGCGGCCGACGCTTCGCCCACGCCCTAGGCGGACGGCCTCGGAAAGCTCGGCCAGCGCGCCCGGGCCAGCGCCGATCGGCTTGATGAGCTCCGATGCGAGAAGCTCCGCTCCTTGCCCGAACAAGATAGCCCAGGACGCGCTGCTGCGACGTAATAAGCAGCGCATCGGCCAGCCCCGGACCCATGGTCGGCGGTGGCACGGTGCTGGTTGAAATACCCATATTGGGCTTCTTGATACCCAATTTGGGTTTGATTGATTGCCACGCACTGAAACGTGCCGCGCCACATTTTGTACGCCACCCGGCGTATTTCTCGAAACGCCCCCCATCCGCAGACTCCTCTCCATCGCCAGCAAGGCGCTGGCGAACGATCAACTACCACTGGAGAAGGATGGCCATGCAACGTCGATTCACACTCAAGGCGATTACCGCCAGCGTCGCGCTTGCCGCTCTTGGCGCCGCGCCCGCATTCGCAGCCGACACCATCAAGGTCGGCGTGCTGCACTCGCTGTCGGGCACGATGGCGATTTCCGAGACCGCTCTGAAGGACATGGTGCTCATGTCCATCGACGACATCAACAAGCACGGCGGCGTGATGGGCAAGCAGCTCGAAGCCGTCGTGGTGGATCCGGCCTCCAACTGGCCGCTGTTCGCCGAGAAGACCAAGCAACTGCTCGGCCAGGACAAGGTGGCCGTGATCTTCGGCTGCTGGACCTCGGTGTCGCGCAAGTCGGTGCTGCCGGTGCTGGAGGAAATGAACGGCCTGCTGTTCTACCCGGTGCAATACGAGGGCGAGGAACTCTCGAAGAACGTGTTCTACACGGGTGCCGCGCCGAACCAGCAAGCCATTCCGGCCGTGGACTACCTGATGAGCAAGGAAGGCGGCGGCGCCAAGCGCTGGGTGCTGCTGGGCACCGACTACGTGTACCCGCGCACCACCAACAAGATCCTGCGCGCCTACCTGAAGAGCAAGGGCGTGAAGGACAGCGACATCGACGAAAAGTACACGCCGTTCGGCCACAGCGACTATCAAACCATCGTGGCGGACATCAAGAAGTTCTCGGCCGGCGGCAAGACGGCCGTGGTGTCGACCATCAATGGCGACTCCAACGTGCCGTTCTACAAGGAACTGGGCAATGCAGGCCTGAAGGCGAAGGACGTGCCGGTGGTGGCGTTCTCGGTGGGCGAGGAAGAACTGCGCGGCGTGGACACCAAGCCGCTGGTGGGCCACCTGGCCGCATGGAACTACTTCATGTCGATCAAGAACCCGACCAACGCGGCCTGGATCAAGCAGTGGAGCGACTACGCCAAGGAAAAGAAGATCCCCGGCCAGATGGACAAGCCCCTGACCAACGACCCGATGGAAGCCACCTGGATCGGTATCCACATGTGGAAGCAGGCCGTCGAGAAGGCGAAGAGCACCGACACCGACAAGGTGGTGGCCGCGATGGCCGGCCAGACCTTCACGGCGCCGTCGGGCATCGTCTCGAAGATGGACGAGAAGAACCATCACCTGCACAAGAGCGTGTTCATCGGCGAGATCAAGGCCGATGGCCAGTTCAACGTGGTCTGGAAGACGCCGGGCCCGGTCAAGGCCAAGCCGTGGAGCCCGTACATCGAAGGCAACGACAAGAAGCCTGACTATCCGGCTGGCAAGTCGATGTAAGAGGCCTTCGCCGAAGCGCCTGTCCGGGCGCATTGCGGAGCCGCTGGCCCGTTCCTTGCTGCGATTCCTGCTGCAAGAGCGGGCCTTCTTTTTGGACAGAACCATGCAACCTACAGCGAAGTTCCGACGAATTCTCCAGGGCACAGTCGCTGCCATGCTGCTCATGGCCGGCTCGGCCCACGCGCTGACCGCGGACGAAGCCAAGGCCATCGCCTCGGGCGAGACCGAGGACCGCGTCGCCGCGCTCAACAAGGCCGTGACCACGGCCGACGAGAAGACGGCCGCGTTCATCCAGGCGATGTCCGATGACGCGGTCAAGTTCACCGCGGACAAGGTCTTCGTGATGAAGGACGACAAGGGCTACGACCCGGTCACCGGCGCCGAGTCGAAGGTGCCCGAAGACGCGGAAGACGTGGTCAACAACAACATGATGCGCGGCGCCTTCGATGCCGCGCAGTCGGTGCTCAAGCTGGTCGGCAGCAAGGACGAGAAGGTGCGTCTCGAAGCTGCGAATGCGTTGCTGAAGAATCCGGACGAGTCGCGGATTCCGATGGTCGAGAAGGCGCTGGCCGTCGAGACGAACGAGGGCATCAAGGCCAAGCTGGAGCTGGTGCGTGCGGCATCGCTGCTCAACAGCGCGGACAAGGGCAAGCGCATCGCCGCGGCCGGTGCGCTTGCGCAAAGCAAGAGCCCCGACACCAAGCTGCTGCTGAACGAGCGCCTGACCGAAGAGACCGAGGCCGACGTCAAGGCCGCGCTGCAGAGGGCCATTGCCGGCATCGATGCGTCGCTGGTGTGGGGCGATCGCATCAACGCGATCTTCAGCGGCATCAGCCTGGGTTCCGTGCTGCTGCTGGCCGCACTGGGGCTCGCGATCACCTACGGGCTGATGGGCGTCATCAACATGGCGCATGGCGAGCTGATGATGATCGGCGCCTACGCGACCTACGTCATGCAGGGCATCTTCCAGAAGTACATGCCGGAGTCGATGTTCGGCTTCTACCTGGTCGCGGCGATTCCGGCTTCGTTCATCGCATCCGCCTTGGTCGGTGCGATCCTGGAGCGCGGCGTGATCCGATTCCTCTACGGCCGCCCGCTGGAAACGCTGCTGGCCACCTGGGGCATCAGCCTGATGCTGCAGCAGCTGGTGCGCTCGTTCTTCGGTGCGCAGAACGTTGGCGTTGAAAACCCCGGCTGGATGAGCGGCGGCTTCACCATGCTGAGCAACGTCACGCTGCCGTGGAACCGCATCTGCATCATCATCTTCGCGGGGCTGGTGTTGCTGGCCATGGGATGGCTCATCGGCAAGACGCGGCTCGGCCTGTTCGTGCGCGGCGTGACGCAGAACCGGCCGATTGCATCGTGCATGGGTGTGAACACCGCCCGCATCGACACGTATGCGTTTGCGCTGGGCTCGGGCATCGCGGGGCTGGCGGGTTGCGCTCTGAGCCAGATCGGCAATGTGGGGCCGGACCTCGGGCAGAACTACATCGTGGACTCGTTCATGGTGGTGGTGATGGGCGGCGTCGGCCAGCTCGCCGGCACGGTGTACGCGGCCATGGGCCTGGGCATCCTCAACAAGTTCATCGAGGGCTGGGCGGGTGCTGTGCTTGCCAAGATCGCCGTGCTGATCTTCATCATCATCTTCATCCAGAAACGTCCGCAAGGGATCTTCGCCGTGAAAGGCCGGAGCGCAGAGGCATGACCAAGGTTGCACTTCCGAGCAAGGGCCCGCTTCTGAGCGGCAAGGGCTGGACGGCCTTCTGCATCGCGCTGATCGTGGTGTGCGCGGCGGCGCCGATGCTCAATCTCTGGGTACCGCACGACAGCGCGTTCTACATGAGCGACTACGCGGTGGCGCTGGTCGGCAAGATCATGTGCTACGCGATCTGCGCGTTGGCGATGGACCTGATCTGGGGCTACACCGGCATCCTGTCGCTGGGCCACGGCATGTTCTTCGCGCTCGGCGGTTACATGATGGGCATGTACCTCATGCGCCAGATCGGGCGCGACGGCAACTACAAGAGCGACCTGCCTGACTTCATGGTGTTCCTCGACTGGAAGGCGCTGCCCTGGCACTGGACTTTCAGCGGCAGCTTCGTGATGACGCTGATCCTGATCGTGGCGGTGCCGGGCCTGATCGCATTCGTGTTCGGCTTCTTCGCCTTCCGGTCGCGCATCAAGGGCGTGTATTTCTCGATCATCACGCAAGCCATGACCTTCGCGACGATGCTGCTGTTCTTCCGCAACGAGACGGGTTTCGGCGGCAACAACGGGTTCACCGATTTCAAGCGCATCCTGGGCATCCCGATCGCGACTCAGAGCATGCGCATGACGCTGTTCGTGATGACAGGCTGTACCTTGCTCGGCTTCTTCCTGTTCGGCAAGTGGCTGATCGGCAGCAAGTTCGGGCGCGTGCTGCAGGCGATTCGCGATGCCGAGTCGCGCGTGATGTTCTCGGGCTACAACCCGCTGCCGTACAAGCTCACGATCTGGGTCATCTCGGCCATCATGTGCGGCGTGGCGGGCGCGTTGTACGTGCCGCAGGTGGGCATCATCAACCCCGGTGAAATGAGCCCGGCCAACTCGATCGAGATTGCGATCTGGGCGGCGGTGGGCGGGCGTGCCACGTTGATCGGGCCGATCATCGGCGCCTTCATCGTGAACGGGGCGAAGAGCTGGCTGACGGTGGTGGCGCCGGAGTACTGGCTGTACTTCCTGGGGGCGTTGTTCATCGCGGTGACGCTGTTCCTGCCGGATGGCGTGGTGGGCCTGGTGCGCAGGTGGATCGCGCGCATGAAGGCGCCGAAGCGCAATGCCGGTGAGCTGAGCGAGGGGCGGGCAGAAGCACAGCGCTCGCTCGCCGCGTCGGAGGGCGTCGAGCCGGCCGCGCTGCACAAGATCGCCGTGGCCGCAGCCGCAGGTGAACCTGAAGGAGCACGCGCATGACACCGGACTTGATGGAAGAGGGCGCGCTGCGCGTGGCGCGGCACGAGGGCATCGTGAGGGAAGGCATGACCGAGTCCGGTGGCCGCGCCGCAGGCTTCGGGCGCCACGTGACCGAAGGCGAAGTGGACGTGGCGCACGGCCGCATCCTGTACCTCGAGGACGTGAGCGTGAGCTTCGACGGCTTCAAGGCGATCAACAAGCTGAGCCTGGATATTTCGCCCGGCGAGTTGCGTTGCGTGATCGGCCCCAACGGTGCGGGCAAGACGACGATGATGGACATCATCACGGGCAAGACGCGGCCGGATTCGGGCACGGTGTTCTTCGGCAGCACGATCAACCTGCTGCGCCATCGGGAGGCCGAGATCGCGCAGCTCGGCATCGGGCGCAAGTTCCAGAAGCCGACGGTGTTCGAACAACTGACGGTATTCGAGAACCTCGAGCTGGCGCTGAAGACCAACAAGGGGGTGAAGCATTCGATGCTGTTCAAGCTGGACTCGGTGCAGAGCGACCGGTTGGCCGAGGTGCTCGAGACGATTCACCTGGCGGAAAGCGTGTCGCGCATGGCGGGCAACCTGAGCCATGGGCAGAAGCAGTGGCTGGAGATCGGGATGCTGTTGATGCAGGACCCGAAGTTGTTGCTGCTCGATGAGCCTGTTGCGGGCATGACGGACGAGGAGACGGCGCGCACGGCTGAGCTGTTCCTCAGGCTGAAGGGCAAGCATTCGTTGATGGTGGTGGAGCACGACATGAGCTTCATCAAGACCATCTCGGAGATCGTTACCGTGCTGTGCGACGGGTCTGTGCTGGCCCAGGGCACGCTCGATGAGGTGCAGTCGGACGAGCGCGTGATCGAGGTTTATCTTGGTCGCTGAGATCGTCTCGTTCCGTGGAAGTTCGACGGCTCAGGGCGGCGCGTGCCGCATGCCGGGCGCGCTCCCTCCGGACGCGCTTCAGATGAGTACCGCCGAGCGACGCACCCCCCATTGACGCACCCGCAACCGAACTGACAGAGAACGACCCATGCTCACAGTCAAGAACATCCACCAGTACTACGGCGGCTCCCACATCCTGCGCGATGTGAGCTTTACCGCGACGCTCGGCAAGGTCACCGTGCTGCTTGGCCGCAACGGTGTCGGCAAGACCACCCTGCTCAAGTCGCTCATGGGCCTGGTGCCGATCAAGAGCGGCAGCATCGAATTCGACGGCCATCCGATCCAGAAGAAGACGCCCTACGAACGTGCGCGATCAGGCATGGGATTCGTGCCGCAAGGCCGCGAAATCTTCGCGCGATTGACTGTCGAAGAGAACCTGCGCATGGGGCTGGCCTACAAGAGCGGCGGCACGCCCATCCCGGCCGAACTGTTCGAGCTGTTCCCGGTGCTGAAACAGATGATCAACCGCCGCGGCGGCGACCTCTCCGGCGGCCAGCAGCAACAGCTCGCCATCGCTCGCGCGCTCGCGCCCAAGCCCAAGCTGCTGATCCTCGACGAGCCGACCGAAGGCATCCAGCCGAGCATCATCAAGGACATCGGCCGCGTCATCCGCATGCTCGCCGACCGCGGCGACATGGCCATCGTGCTGTGCGAGCAGTACTACGACTTCGCGCAGGATCTCGCCGATGACTACCTCGTGATGGAGCGCGGCGAAGTCATCGCGCGCGGCCTCGGCAAGGACATGGAAGCGCACGGCGTGCGGCAACTCGTGGCGATCTGAGTTTGCTGGCCGTCATCGATCGGCCAGCGGCACGCCTGGTCTTCAGCGCCCGGGGCCCGTAGCACATACCCGTGCCGGCGGCTTCGCTCAATAAGAACTTGCCGCAGGCGCGACCGGCTCGGCACGCATGGCCGCGAGCACCTGTTGTGCACCCGCAGCCATCAGGCGCGCGTCCGAACTGACGGTTGCGAACTGGAATCCCTTGCCGATGCGCGCCAGCGCGCCATTGGCGTTGCCGTTGTGGATGCCGGCGACCACCCCGTGCGCCCTGGCGCGCTCCAGGATGTGATCGATCGCTTGTTGCGCCTTCGGGTCCACGTCGTCGAAAACGGGCCGGCAGCCAAGCGCCAGCGACAGGTCCGACGGGCCGATGTAGATGGCGTCGAGGCCTTCGACCGAGAGGATGTCGTCGAGGTTGTCCAGCGCCTTGGCGGTCTCGATCATCGCGAAGGTCACGATGGTGTCGTTGGCATGTTGCGGGTAGTCGGCGCCGCCATGGAGCAGCGCACGGATCGGGCCAAAGCTGCGGGTGCCCTGCGGTGCGTAGTGGGTCCAGGCGACGAGCTTTTGTGCGTCTTCGCGCGTGTTGACCATCGGGCAGATCACGCCATAGGCGCCTGCGTCGAGCGTCTTCATGAGGATGCCGGGCTCCAGCCATGGCACGCGCACGATGGGCACCGTATGGGTCGTCGAGATGCCTTGAAGCATGCCCACCATGGCCTGGTAGTCCACCATGCCATGTTGCAGGTCGATCGTGAGCGAGTCCCAGCCTTGATGGGCCATCATCTCGGCCGAAAAGCCGCTCGGGATGGCAAGCCACCCGTTGACGGCTGCACCGCCGGATTTCCATATCTCGCGCAAGCGGTTGGGTCGCATGGGATTCTCCTGTTCAGGCCGGGGCAACCTGGTGGCCTGCCATGAGTTCCAGCGCCTTGACCAGCGCCGAGTGGTCCAGCTGGTCCCATCCGTTGGCCGCGCAGGCTTGCATCAGTTGCGCGGCCGATGCGGTCTGCGGCAGCGCCACGCCGATCGCCTTGGCGCCGGCCAGCGCCAGGCTCAGGTCTTTCTGGTGCAAGCCGATGCGAAAGCCCGGGTTGAAGGTGCGCTTGATCATGCGTTCGCCATGCACTTCGAGGATGCGCGACGACGCAAAGCCGCCCATCAGCGCCTGCCGCACCTTCGCCGGATCGGCGCCGGCCTTGCTGGCGAACAGCAGCGCCTCGCCGACGGCGGCGATGTTCAGCGCCACGATGATCTGGTTGGCGACCTTGGTGGTCTGCCCGTCGCCGACGCCACCGACGTGCGTGATGTTCTTGCCCATCAGCTCGAACAACGGCCTGGCACTGGCAAAGGCCGCTTCGGTACCCCCGACCATGATGGTCAGGCTCGCGGCCTTGGCACCCACTTCGCCGCCCGAGACCGGTGCGTCGAGATAGTCGCAGCCCAGGTCGTTGATCTTCTGCGCGAAGGCCTTGGTCTCGATCGGCGAGATGCTGCTCATGTCGATCACGGTCTTGCCCTTCGACAGGCCTTGCGCAACGCCGTCCTCGCCGAACAGCACCGCGGCCACGTCGGGCGTATCGGGCACCATCAGGATGACGACCTCGGCCTGCTGTGCAACCTCCTTGCCCGTGGCGCAGGCGACGGCATTGGTCGCCGCGATCTCGGCATTGACCTTGCCGCGCTGGACGTAGTAGAGCTGGTGCCCGGCGTTGACGAGGTGCAAGGCCATGGGTGCGCCCATGATGCCGAGGCCGATGAATCCGATTTTCATGGTTGTTTTTCAGAGTGTGTTGATGAAAGGGGCTGCCGGAGAGTGTTGCTCTCAGGTCACAGGCGCGGGGTTGAACAGCACCAGCGCGTTGTGCAGCTTCCACTGCTCGGCCCAGGTCTTCTTGCGGCCGCTGGCCACCTCGAGCATCAGCTGGAACATCTCCCAGCCCACGTCGGCGATGGTCTTCTCGCCGGTGGCGATGGTGCCGGCGTTGATGTCCATGAGGTCATGCCAGCGGCGTGCCAGGTCGGCGCGCGTGGCGACCTTGATGACCGGCACTTCGGCCAGTCCATAGGGCGTGCCGCGGCCCGTGGTGAACACATGCAGGTTCATGCCGGCGGCCAGTTGCAGCGTGCCGCAGATGAAGTCGCTCGCGGGCGTGGCCGCGTAGATCAGGCCCTTCTGCCGGAGCTTCTCGCCCGGCGAGATCACGCCCGAGATCGGCGAGCTGCCCGACTTCACGATCGAACCCATCGCCTTCTCGACGATGTTGGACAGCCCGCCCTTCTTGTTGCCCGGCGTGGTGTTGGCGCTGCGGTCGACGCGGCCCTTGTCCAGGTAGGCGTCGTACCAGGCCATCTCGCGGATCATCGCTTCGGCCACTTCGGGCGTGGTGGCACGCGCGGTGAGCTGGTCGATGCCGTCGCGCACTTCGGTCACCTCCGAGAACATCACGGTGGCACCGGCGCGCACCAGCAGGTCGGTGCAGTAGCCGACCGCCGGGTTGGCCGTGACGCCGGAGAACGCATCGCTGCCGCCGCACTGCACGCCCACCACCAGTTCGCTGGCCGGCACGGTTTCGCGGCGGCGCGCGTTCAGGCGCTCCAGGTGTTCCTCGGCCTGCCGCAGGATCGACTCGACCATCGACATGAAGCCGACGTGCGCATCGTCCTGCAGGCAGACCACGTCGAGTTTGGCCTCGGCGCTGTCGCCCACATCGGCCACGTTGCGCTCGTCGACGAGCGGGAAGCTGCCGGGCGGCAGCAGGCGTTCGGGCTGGAGCTTCTCGCAGCCCAGGCTCACGACCATCACCTCGCCGCCG